>JBBRVX010000059.1:0-23354 GCA_038246475.1 Thermomicrobiales bacterium
CATCATGGACGTCGACAGCAAGGCCGCGTTCGATCAGGTGAAGGCGTTGCCAATCGACGGCATCGTGACCAATCGCATCGAGGTAATCGGCCCGCTAGTCGAGGGGGTGAAGGAGGGGAAGGGGGCAGAGAATGCAAGAGAAGCGCTGGCGACTTGGTTGAGGAATGGAAAGGCCGCTAGATCAGCGGTTCATGTTGCCATACGGCAGCACGTAGAGGAGCGCGAAGCCGAGCAATAAGGCGAGCGTGGCCGGGACGCTGAAAAATGAGAGTAGGAAGGCCAGCGCGTAGGCGGGCGGGCCCACGCGAAAGCGGGAGGAGATCGAGCTGACCACCGCGGGATCAGCGTTGGCGTCGATGAGGCGGTTGCCGCGCGAGGCGTAATTCCAGAGCAGGTTGTACGAGAGAGCTGTGAGCAAGAACCAGCCGCTGTAGACGATGACGGCAACCCGTTCCGCGGGGTGGCCGAGATACTCCGCCATCAGTGCCGTCGGGAAGGGGATCGTGGCCAGGAAGAAGAGAAAGAGGAGGTTCGTCAGGATCAGGTAGTGATCGGTGCGATCGATGACGCGAAAGATGGTGTGGTGGTTCGCCCACATGATGCCGATGGTGGCGAAGCTGATGATGTAGCCGAAATAGCTGGGCCAGAGCTCCCGCAACGCCTGCACGAGCTGATCGGGCGAGGCGTCTTCCATGGCGGGCACGCGGATCTCCAGGATGAGCAGGGTGATGGCGATGGCAATGACGCCGTCGCTGAAGGCTTCGACGCGGGTAGTGTCGCGCTGGTCACTGCCTTCGGTCCGGAGAGGACTTCGCATGCTGCCTGATCTCCACCATGATGCACCGCGAACGGTCGATGTCTTCCCCGCATCATAATCCAGGCAGACCACTGGGCGCGGCGGCCGGCCCAACGGCTGGACTATCCCATGCTATCTGCAATCCGCGTGTGGCCGCGGTATTGTGAAAAGAGTTGCCCATGCCGCAAGATTGGTTCGGGCATGACATTCCTCCCCTCGCCGCCCGCTTGCACCCAGGCTCTTCGTCAAAATGCTTGAGCGATCATGATTGACTTCGCCGTGAACCGTGACGAGCAGGGGCGGCCTGACGGACCACCCGCGGCTTCCACGGTCGAGAAGCTGAACGCCTCACAGGCGGCAACGCGGCTGGGCGTGAGCGAGCGAACAATTCGGCGGGCGATTCAGCGCGGCGACCTCGTCGCCACGAGGCATGGCCGCGAACACCAGATTGCCATCGACGCGCTCGATCGCTTTGGGCAGGCGCGCGATGGCCATGGGCGGGGAGCCGTCCGGCCACAACTCGCCCTCGTTCCCTTTCCGGTCGTGGAGCGGCCTCGCCGATTCTCCCCGCCAGCACCACTCAATCTCTTTGTTGGACGGGCGCAGGAAGTGACGACGGTTTCCCATCTTCTGCGCCGCGAGTACGTGCGTTTGGTAACATTGACTGGCCCTGGCGGCGTTGGCAAGACCCGTCTTTCTCTGCAGATCGCCGCCGACCTCACCAAGGTCTACGCCGATGGCACCTGCTTCGTGCCGCTGGCCGCCGTTCGGGACCCGGCGCTCGTGCCATCGACGATCGCCGTGGCGCTCGATGTGCGTGGAGCGAAGAGAAGCCTCCATGGGAGCGGCTGCTGGCGTTCCTGCGTGACCGCGAAATGCTGCTGGTGCTCGACAACTTCGAGCAGGTGATGGAGGCGGGCCCGCCACTGGTTGACTTCCTCAGCAACTGCCCGGGCTCCACGCTGCTGGTCACAAGCCGATCGCCGCTGCGGCTCTCGGGCGAGCGGCTGTTTGCGGCGCCGCCGCTGGCGCTTCCCGCGCGTTCATCAGCGGGCGATGCGGCCATGACCCTGGAGGAGCTGGCCAAAGCGGAGGCGGTGCAGCTCTTCGTGGATCGCGCCGAAGCGGCTTCAGCGGAGTTCACGCTTCATGCCGGAAACGCCGCCGCCGTCGCCGCCATCTGCGAGCGGGCCGATTGCCTCCCGCTGGCCATCGAGCTGGCGGCAGCCCGCACCGCTCTGCTGTCGCCCCCGGCGCTGCTGGAGCGATTGGACCATCGGCTCCCATTGTTGACCGGCGGCCCGCGCGATCAACCCGATCGCCTACGCACCATGCGCAACGCCATCGCCTGGAGTCACGATCTCCTCACTGCCGAAGAACGCGCCGTTTTCCGGCAGCTTGCCGTGTTCGCCGGCGGTTGCACCATCGAAGCCGCCGAGGCGGTCGTGCGCGTTGAGGTTGATCACGGCGCGACGGTCCTCGACCTGGTGCAGCGCCTCCTCGATCAGGCGGTTCTCTACCGGGGAGCGGACGACACCGACGAGCCACGTGTCGGCATGCTGGAGACGATCCGCGAATATGGTCTGGAGCAACTGGCCGCTGCTGACGAGGAAGCCGCGGCGCGCGATGCCCATGCCGCCTGGCGCCTCGCCCTCGCCGAGCGCGCCGAGCCGGAGCTGGCGGGACCTGATCAGGCGACGTGGGTGCGGCGCCTGGAAGCCGACATGGCCAATATCCGGGATGCCCTCGACTGGCTCTCCGGGCGCGAACAGACGGAACAGGCGCTGCGACTGGCCGGGGCCATCGGGTGGCTCTGGTCGACAGCGCCGTATCTGGACGAAGCGAGGGCACGCTTCGAACGCCTGCTGGCGCTGCCGGGAGTGGAAGAGTCGCCGGCGGCGTTGGCAAAAGCCTTGGCCATGGCCGGCGACGTCGCCGACTGGCAGGGCGATCAACCCCTCGCGCGGGCGCACTTCGAGCGGGCGCTGGCGATCTATCGCGCGCTCGATGACCGCTGGCGGATGGCCAGCATGCTGCGCGGTTTGGGCAGCAGCGCCATCGATCGCAATGAGATCGGGCTGGCGATTTCGCTGTTGAACGAGAGTCTGTTGCTGGCCCGCGACATCGGCCATGCCTGGGAAGTTGCGGCGGCAACGAACCTGCTGGGCACCGCGGTCTCGGTGCGTGGTGACTTTTCGACGGCGTTGATGCATCACGACGCCGCGACTGAAGGCTGGCGTCGCCTCGGCGATACAGGGCATGTCACCACCGCGCTCGCCTCCCTGGGCTGGGCGGCGCTTCAGGCCCGCGAATGGGCGCGCTCCGCCGCAGCGTATCGTGAGGCGCTGGAAATCGCCGCCGCCGGCGAGGATCGCTGGTACATCGCCTGGTGCGTCATCGGCGCCGGCGCACTGTCCGCTTCCCAGGGGGATGGTCGCCAAGCGGCCGAGCTGCTGGGGGCCGGCATCGAGAGCCGCCGGCGTCTCGAGACGCCGTTGCGGCCTCACGTACAGGCGGTGCTCGACCAGATCGTCGCCTCGCTCCAGACCCGCCTCCCCGGATCGACCTTTGCCGAGTCCTGGTCGGAGGGCGCCGCGCTGCCGACGGCAGAGGCCGTATCCAGGGCGTTCGCGATCTTCTCGGCGATCGAACCGGAGAGGGCGCGAGCCGCGGCACGCCTTACGGCCTGACCCGGCGCGAGCGCGATGTGCTGCGGTTGCTGGCCGAGGGGCAGGGTGACAAAGGCATCGCCGAGGCGCTCTTCGTGGCCCGCGCCACCGCCTCCAAGCACGTGGCGTCCATCATTGCCAAGCTTGGCGTCGAGTCGCGCACTGCCGCCGTGGCGCTGGCTATCCGGCTCGGACTGGTCTGATGTCCCCGTCCGGGGCGCTTGCCTGCCGCGCGGCGGATACGTAGGAGGACGATCGTCTTCGTGGCTCCCCTCAGGCTCCGGCTATCATGCCGTCCGTTCGCGATTCGATGCAGTGGCTCCGGTGAGGGATTTGATGGCGACGTACGACGTAACGACACGGAACAAGGTGCTGCGCCTGGCCAAGCGCGCGCTCTACGACGAGGACGTGGTGTATGGCATCGTCGATGCGGCGATGATCTGCCACGTCGGTTACGAGATCGATGGCCAGCCGTACGCCATGCCGACGCTCGTCGCGCGGGATGGGCACACGCTGTTGCTGCATGGAGCGTCGAAGTCGCGGACGATCCTGCACGCCGGGGCCGGAAACCCGGTCTGCGTCACCGTCACCCACATCGATGGGATCGTGCTGGCGCGCTCGGTCTTCAACCACTCGATCAACTATCGCTCGGCGATGATCTATGGGCACGGCCGGCTGGTGACCGATCCCGACGAGAAGATGGATGCCCTCTTCCGCTTCACGGAGAAGTTGCTGCCTGGCCGCTGGGACGACACTCGCCCAACAACCTCGCAGGAGCTGAAAGCGACCGGCGTGGTGGCGGTGGAGATCGAAAGCGCCTCGGCCAAGGTGCGCGAGGGGATGCCCGTCGATGAACCGGAGGACGTGGGACTGCCCTACTGGGGCGGCATCATTCCAGTCCGCCAGGTGCTCGACAATGCGATTCCGGATAGCCATGTGCCGGACGACATGCCAATTCCAGGGTATCTGCGGGAGCATGTGGAGCGGAACCGGGGGTGAACATGAACGCCGCTGACTTGCCGCGGGAGGCTGAAAGCCGTCCCGCTAGCCCGACGAAAGCCCCCTAAACGGGGCTGAGTATGACGATGTCGGCTGGGCGGTCCCGTTTCGGAGGCGATGCAGGAGCCCGATTGCCCTGGATGGCGGACGTGACTCGTTCAGGAGGAGATATTGGGACGATGACCCTGACCGTCTCCTCGGTATGTTCTCCGTGGCAGGTCCATTACAATCTGGAGGCTTGACGCGTCGTCAGTTCGTGGGGCGGAAGACCTCGACGCGGTCGCTCTCGGCATCGGCGATATAGACCCGGTTGGAGCTGTCGACGGTGACGCCCATGGGATCGAAGCCGCGGGGCGCGATCGTGGCGGCGCTCCACTTGCTCAGGTACTTGCCGTTCCTGGTGAAAACCTGCACCCGGGCGTTGCCGGTGTCGGTCACGATCACCCGCCCGCGGCTGTCGACGATGATGTCGCGCGGGTCGCGGAACGATCCGTTGGCGCTCCCCTGGCGGCCCCACTTGCGGATGAACTTCCCTTTGCCGCTGAATACCTGAATGCGATTGTTGGCGCCATCAACGACGTAGACCCGGCCCTGACTGTCAGTGGCGATCCCTCGCGGATAGGAGAACTTGCCGGCGACGCTGCCGCGTCCGCCCCAGGAACTCAGGTACTTGCCACGACGGTTGAAGACCTGGATGCGGTTATTCGAGGAATCGGCGACGTAGGCGCGGCCGCCATGGCCGATGGCCACCCCCCAGGGATCGGCCATCTTCCCCTTCGCCGTGCCTTTGCCGCCGAAGCGGCGGACGAAGCCGCCAGTGGAGGTGAAGACCTGGATGCGATGGTTGAGGGTATCGGCGACGTAGACGAGGCCGCTCTTGTTGACGGCGAGTCCGCGCGGCCGATTGAGCTGCCCGTTGCCGCGGCCGTAACTCCCCCATTTTCGGGTATAGACGCCCGACCGGGTAAACTGCTGGATGCGGTTGTTGTACGAATCGGCGACATAGACATGATCGCCGAAGACGACGACCCCGCGTGGCCCGTCCAGTCGGCCGTTCCCGGCGCCCGTGCCGCCCCAGCTCCGTTCGTAGGCGAAACGAGGGGTGGTCGCGGCGAGTGCGACATCCAGGCCGCTGGCCAGCGAAAGGGCCGCGGCGCCGGCGATCAGATCGCGTCTGGAGAGGATCAGGTCGCTCATGCCGCCTCCGGTGTTTCGACAGTGCGCGACCGTAGAAGCCAATGATGCCCTATTCTGGTCAAACCCGTTCAGACGGATTGCAGATACGTGCCATCGCACCAGCCAGTAAGCCCGTCGGCAGTCATTACCTGGCGCCAGACGATGCCGTCGGTTTCGACCGGCCCGCCGATGACGGTCACGATGGCGCCCTCCCAGAGCTCGGTGAGGATCGCGCTCCCAAGACCGGGATCGGCCCGCAGATTGAGCGCGCCGCCAATCACGCTGACCGTCGTGCCAATCTCGTACACCGGCCAGGCATCCTGGCGTCGTTCTTTCCCTTTCCCGTCGCGGCCGCCGTCGTCACGGCCTCCCCCATTGCCATTATCGCGATCATCGCCGCCGCCGATCGCCTCGGCACCGGTGGGAGGCTCCGCCGGTGGGGGTTCCTCGACCACGGCCGGTGGCGGGGTGCTGGCATCCGCGGGAGGCGGCTCGGGAACGACGGTGGCCGGAGGGGGTAGGTTGGCAGCGGTCGCGTTGGGATCGGGGGTGAGCAGGCTGCCCGCAATCCAGCCGGAGAGCGAGGGACCTTCGACTTCGTACCAGATCATGTCATCGTTGGTGGCCGGGCCCTGCAGGACGGTGAGCGATTCGCCGACCGCCACGTTGGCGACTTTCTCGAAATCGAGGCCCGGTCCCTGGCGCAGACTCGTGCCCTCGGCGGTGGTGACGACATGCATGCCGGGATGCCATTCCGCCGGCGGCGGCTCAGGATCGTCCCGGCCTTTGATGACGCGCCGCGCCTCGGGCCGGACGGCCTGGATCATGGTGTAGAACTCCTCGCCCGGGCAGGAGGTGTTGTTGACATCGCGGTGACCGCAGATCGTCGGCAGATCGGGAATGTCGAGGAATGGACCGCTGGCGGTGGGGTCGAGGTCCCGCGCCGCCCACGAGCTGATCCAGACGACGGCGTTGTGCATCTCGGGGGTAATGTCTTCCTCGAAGAAGCGCCCCATCAGGCAAATGCCGCAACTGCCGCGGTTGTAGCCCTCGGCATGGCAGCCGATCGCGGTCTCGCCGCCGGTGCGCCCTTCGTAGACATTGCCCAGAAAGTCGACGAGGTAGTTGTAGGCGATGTCGCCCCAGCCGCGGGTAATGGCGTGGAAGTAGTAAATGGAGCGCATTTCGAGCACGGGATCGTTGAAGTTCGCGGTGTCGGCATGATGGATGATGACGCGCTCGACCGCCTGATACTCGACTGGAAAGATCTCCTTTCCGGCCTTGGTGTAACGGAGCGCCTCATCGGCGCCCCAGCCCGCGCGGCTGATGACCGGGGGCGGTGAGAAGACAGGGGTGGTGGCCGGGTTGGCCACCTGCTGCAGCGTGGCGCCGGTGGAGGCATCGATGTAATCGAGCTCGAAGCCGGGTAGCGCGGCCAGATTGTCGTTGCCATCGTACGTCCGATATTGCAGGAACGTGCCGCCCGGCGTGGCGGTCAGCGCGCCGATGTGGCGGCCATCGCGATCGGGCGGGCCGCCGTGGGTCGCTTTCTCGATCCAGAGGGGCTCAGACCAGGTCACGCCGTCGGGACTCCAGAGCAGCTCGACGACGCCCCCTGGATCAGCGTCCCCGCTCCAGCTTGGCGCGACCGCGTCGAAGGGAATCTCGGTGGCGAAGACGATGTATTGGGAAGGGTCGATCACCTGGGCCAGGCCGTACCCTTCGGCCTCGATCCAGCGCCCGCCCTGAATGAACCCGCCTTCCTGTCGCGGAGGCGCCGCGCGCACGACGGGCGCGGCCGCGCCAGCCAGGAGACCCGCGGCCACTCCCGCGCCAGCGCGTAACACAACCCGCCGGCCAATGCGCGCCGCGTCGCTGGCCAGCGGTCTCGTTCTCTTTGCCTCACGACACACGCGCTGCTCTCCAGGGTGAAACCCGCACGGGTGTACGTACAGGTGCGTTGGCATCCAATCTGATGAAACGCGCGGGAGCGTTCGCGGTTACGCGGGGCGGGGATTGAGCGGAGTCGAAGGCGATGCTACGGCGCGGGGTGACGTGGTGTCAACGTGGGTGATGGGTGATGGGTGACGGAGGACGGAGGACGGAGGACGGGTCGTCTTCCCAGAGCTTACATCCGACCTCCGACTCCCGACCCTCGACTCTCCATCACCCATCACCCATCACCCATCACCCATCACCCTCGTCACGTCGACACGGGCGTCGTGGAAGTCGCCGCCGCCGGCGTCGCTGAGGCCGTCGGGGGTGAGAAGGTTGGCCGCGCTGCCGCCCGGGCTGAGCGATGGCCACCAGCCGGAGGGGAGGGCGACGACGCCCGGCCGGATGCTCTCCTCGACCCTGGCGCGGAGGATAAGTTGACCCAGCTCGTTGCAAACCGTGATCTGATCGCCATCGGCAATGCCACGACATCCGGCGTCGGCGGGGTGCATGAGCAGTTTCGGCTCACCTTCGGCCTTGAGATGTCTTGGCAGGTTGGCATAGCTGGAATTGAGGAAGTGGAGCGCCGATTTCGCGGTAATGAGGGAGAGCGGATAGCGGGGCGCGACGGCGTTCGCGGTCAGAGGAACGTAAGATGGCAGGGGATCGGCGCCCTGCCCGGCGAGTTCTGCCGAAAAGAGCTCGGCCTTCCCCGAACTGGTCGGGAATCCGCCCTCGGCGTAGGGTTTCCAAGGTGCAGGCAGGTTCAGCTTTGCCCACCCTTCCTCGCACAGCCGCTCCCAGGTGATGCCGGTCAGCCAGGGGTGGTCGCTGTCGAGCGCCGCGCGGATCAGTTCCTCGTCGGGAGTTTGGAGGTAGGGCTCTTCAAGCTCAAGCTGTCTGGCGAGACGGCGGAAAAACTCCGTGGTGGAGACGCTCTCGCCGACGGGCGCGATGGCTGGCGTATTCAGCGTCAGATAGGCATGCCCCCACGACCACATCAGATCGTGCTGTTCGATCTGGGTGGTGGCCGGCAGAACGTAGTCGGCGAACCGGGCGGTGTCGGTCAGAAACTGCTCGTGAACGACGGTGAAGAGATCGGCCCGTTGCAGACCACGGGCGATGATCCCCTGGTTCGGCATGGTGGCCATCGGGTTGCTGCCGTAGACGATCAGGGCGCGGATCGGCGGATCGAGGTCGGGATCGGTGAGCACGCGGCCAAGCTGCACCATGTTGACCTCGCGGATCGACGCATCCTCAAGCTCCGGCATGACGACCGCGTCCGCGTTCAGGGCCGTGAAGTGCAACCCCGAGGTGAAGTACGCCAGGCCGCCGCCATGGTCGCGCCAGGCCCCGGTGATCGCGGGGAGGCAGGCAATGGCGCGATACGTCCCCGCGCCGTTGGCATGATGCTCCAGGCCGATCAGCAGCCTGATCGCCGCGGGCCGCGTAGTGGCATAGGCGCGCGCCAGCCGCACGATCTCTTCAACGGCTAACCCGGTGATTTCAGGTACCCGCTCGACCGGGTAGTCCGCCAGCCGCTCGCGGAGGGCCGCGAAGCCAACCGTGTGGCGCGCGATGTACTCCTCGTCATGCAGCCCCTCGTCCACGATGACGCGCATCATGCCGAGCGCCAGGGCCGCGTCGCTGCCGGGTAAAGTTTGCACGTGCCAATCGGCGGCAGCGGCGGTGCGCGTGCGCACAGGATCGATCACGACGACAGTTGCGCCATTGGCTTTCGCCTGACGAATCAGCGGCCAATTGTGCAGGTTGGTGACGATGGGGTTGCCGCCCCAGATGATGATGAAGCGGCTCTGCTCCAGATCTTGCGGCAATATGCCGATGGCGGTGCCATTGACCATGCTCACCCCGGCGCTGCCCGCGCCGCCGCAAACCGAGCGCACCAGCCGCGTGGCCCCCAGGTGGGCGAAGAAGCGCCGATCGAGGCTCTGACCTTGCACCAGGCCCATCGCGCCGAGGTAGCTGAAGGGCAGGATGGCGGTCGGATCGTCGGCGATGATGGCGGCGAGGCGAGCGGCGATGTCTGAAAGGGCCTCGTCCCAGCTCACACGAACGAACTGCCCCTCGCCTTTGGCGCCCATGCGGCGCAGGGGGTGAAGGACGCGGTCCGGGCTGTAGACGCGCTCCAGGTAGGGGTTTACTTTGGCGCAAAGCCCGCCGCGGGTGATCGGGTGGGTGGCATCGCCGACAAGCTTGACGGCCACGCCATCCTCGACCGTGACCTGCCAGGCGCAGGTGTCCGGGCAGTCGTGCGGGCAAGCGCCGCGGACGACCCTGGGGAGCGCGACGGTTTCAGCCATGACGAAGCCCTTCCTGTCGAACGAGAACGGGAGTTCAGTTGCGTCATGATAGTGATCGACGCGGGGGATGTCCGATGCAACGATTGCGTGGCCGGCGTCTGCATCAAGGACGGATACGTCCTGCGGCACCAACTGGAGACCGATGCGTTCTGGGCCTTGCCGGGTGGACGCCCGGGTTCACTTTGATTCAAATTGCAGATGACCACCCTATGGGGCGGCGGAGAAAACCCTCACCCCCTGCCCCCTCTCCCAGTGTGCTGAGAGAGGGGGAACGCTCGGCTTCGGTGTACGTCCCTTGTCAGGCCGGTGCGTTGGCTCCAGATCAACCCGCAACGCGGGGATACGAAGCTTCCTGCCGGAGGTCAGATGCCGGGTCCCTTGCCGCCAGCCAGCTCGGCCAGCCCCCACAAATCGCGCCAGACGTAATCGGGGCGCTCTTCGCGGGGAGCCGCTTCGACCTTGCGGTTGACCCAGGCGGTGTACATGCCGAGGCGCTGGGCGGGGCCGATGTCGTATTTGAAGCCGAAGGCCACGTGCAGGACATGTTCGGGCGGCTCGCCGATGCGAGCCAGGAGCTGTTCGAAATTGGCGGTCGATGGCTTGTAGGAGCCGCAGTCCTCGGCGGTTACCACGTCGTCAAAAGGAATCTCCAGATGCCGCAGCGTGTGGGCGATGAGATCCCGGTCGCAGTTCGAAAGAATCGCCAGCCGCATCCCTCCCTGGCGTGCCTGCTCCAGCGCGGGCCGGGTATCCGGAAAGGGCTGCCAGGAGCGCATCGCGCGGATCAAGGCGTCGCCTTCTGACGCATCCCAGGGGTAGCCGCGCTCGGCCATCCAGGCGCGCAGGCTCTCGGCGAGCACATCTTTGTAGAGCCGGTACTCTCCCTGAATGAGGTCGAACTGGATCGCCTCCCACCGCTCCCGCATGGCGTTGCCGTTGTCGCGCGGCTGGTCCTCATGCTTGAGGGCCAGGGAATAGAGGAACGCGCCCAGGCCGCCTTCCCAGTCGACCAGGGTGCCGTAGCAGTCGAAGGCTGCTACGCGGATGATGTCGTTCATTGCGTGTTGATCCCCTTGCGTTTCACGCTTCCCTGATCAATCGGTCGAAGTGCATCCCCGGATTCACGAACCACCCCGCTGGCTGCGCTCGCCGATGACTCCAAGCATGTCCCAGCAGCTCGAGGCGGCGCCCATCATCAGGAAGAGAACGATGCCAACCAGCCATCCCAGCGCGTCGGCGTCCGCCCGCCAGATGGCATACGCCACCCAGAGGGAAATGAGATAGGCTGCCGTGGGAGACGCGACCCGGGCGAGCGCCTGACGGCCACTCCAATCGGGATCTGGGTCAGAGCGCACCGCGCGCAGGCCGAATGCCACCGAACCGAGTCCCTGTACGCCGTTGATCACGAGGGTAATCATCAGCGTTTCGCCGGCGTCATCCGGCACGAGGCCAACCAGGCCGATCACCAGCAGCACGAGAAAACTGTGAAACGTCTGGCCGGCCAGCACGCGCATCCCGGCGGGGCTTTCATCGGCCATGATGGCAGGGTTGAGGCCGAGGGCGACGAAGAGAAGGCCAAGGAGGGTCCCTGACAATCCGGCCACGGCCGCGAAGAAATCGTGCCACTGCAGGAGAGCATCGGCCATATCAGGGGTCGTCACGGACTCGGCTGGAGTGATCCATTTGGAACGTATCGTATCGTGCTTTGGTCCGGCGGACATGTCGCGCCATGCGCCTCCGTCAGGAACACCTCCACGCTGTTATGCTGCCAGTCTGACGGGAACCGGTGTGGAGGGAAGGGGGAGAAGTGACGGAGGGGATGCTTTTTGGAATCCAGACGCCGACCCAGCGGCCGTGGTCCGAGCTGGCCGAGCAATGGACGTGGCTGGAGAGCCTGGGCTTCGACAGCCTCTGGCTGGCCGATCATTATGTGCCGCCATTCAAGCTCGACGGCCCCATCTTCGAGCCCTGGACCCTGCTGGCCGCTCTGGCGCTAGTGACGAACCGGGTTCGTTTCGGCGTGCTGGTCTCCTGCAACACGTTCCGCCACCCTCCGTTGCTGGCGAAAGAGGCGGTGACGGTCGATCACATTTCCGGCGGCCGGTTGGAGTTTGGGCTGGGCGCGGGCTGGTTCGTGCCCGAGCACGAAATGTTCGGCATCCCTTTTCCCTCCAACGCCGAATTGGTGGGCCGTTTCCGGGAGGCGGTGGAAATCTGCCATGCCCTCTTCACCCAGGATGTGACCACCTACGAGGGGAAGCACTATCAGGTGAAGGACGCGCCGTTTCGACCGGCGCCGCTGCAATCTCCGCTGCCGTTCACGCTGGCGGCGCATGGTCCGCGCATGATGCGCATCGTCGCCCGTTATGCCGCGCGCTGGAACTCGACCGGCACGGTGGCCGAGATGGCCGAGCGCAACCGCTCGCTCGACGAGGCCTGCGCCGAGATCGGCCGGGAGCCCTCCGAAATCTTGCGATCGCACCTTTATGTGCCAGGCATCTTGCCGGAAGAGAAGCCGTGGGATTCCCCAGAAGCGCTGCGCGACTTCGTGGGACGCTTCAACGAGGCCGGGATGCGGGAGTTCATCTTGCAGCCGCCCCGCGATATCCCTGCGGCGCAGGTCGAGCGCATCGCGGTGACGGCCGCGGAAATCAAGGGCGCGGCCGCTGGCTGAGGGTGAGATCATACGGAGTGAGTTGAATAACCGGTGGCGCGGCGAAGAAAACCCTCACCCCAACCCCTCTCCCACTGCGGTGGAGAGAGGGGCTTTTACGCGTTGCCAGGCGACGTTTCCGGGTGCACGAACGCGCTTGGAGCGAATACCTCCCCCTGTCAGGTCGGGCCGGGAGAGGGGGAATCAGACTCCGGCAGACCGTGATTCCGGCAGTGATCACCCGAATTCCGTATCAATTAGCACAAACGCTGGCGCAAGGTAGAGGCGAAATGCTGCTCCCGTCGCGCAAAACCCTCACCCCAACCGCCATCCGCAAGCGGGCGCCCGGCCCTGTGCGCAGGGAGAGGGGCTTCCTGTCGCGTTGAAGGGAGCAATACTTGCCTACCTCCCCCTGTCAGCCGTCGGGACGGGAGCGGGGGAAGCAAGATTCGCAGACCGTGATGCCGGCAGTCATCAACCGTATTCCGTGTCAAACGGCAACGGCCATGATGAGGCGTTCGTCGGCCCAGCGGGGCGGCTCAAGCCGCCCGCGTCTGGACCGACGCCGTTCCCCCGGCCGATGCCGGTTGGACTACAGGTCGAAGCCGACTCGCGTCACCGCGCCGTCATTCGCCTGCGTCACCAGCGCCGCGTACTTGGCAAGGACGCCTTGCGTGTAGGCTGGCGGCCGCGCCGTCCAGTTCGCCAGGCGTTTCGTGATCTCTTCGGCGGAGAGCTCGACATTGAGCTTGCGGCCGGGGATGTCAATGACGATCGTGTCGCCTTCCTGCACGGCAGCCAATGGGCCGCCCACACCCGCTTCGGGCGCGATATGGCCAATCATCAGACCCTTCGTCGCGCCGCTGAAGCGGCCATCGGTGACCAATGCGACCGAATCGCCTAGCCCCTGCCCGGTGATCGACGCCGTGACGCCGAGCATCTCCTGCATGCCCGGTCCACCAACAGGCCCCTCGTAGCGGATGACGATGACATCGCCCGGACTGATCTTCCGCTCCAGCACCGCGTGATGCGCCGCCGGCTCCGAATCGAAGACCCGCGCCGGACCCGTATGATGCTCCCGCTCGTAGCCGAAGAGCTTTACTACCGCCCCGTTCGGCGCGATGTTCCCCTTCAGAATGACGAGCCCCCCCGTCTCCTTGATGGGGTTCGACACGTCGTGCACCACATCTTGCCCAGGGGTGTCCTTGGCGTCGTGGGACGCTTCGGCAAAGGTCCTGCCGGTGACCGTCATCGCGCTGCCATCGACCAGGCCAGCGTCGACCAGGCGCTTGGCGACAATTGGCGTGCCCCCGGCCAGATCGAGATCGAACGCGGAGTACTTGCCCCCCGGCATCAGATCGCAGAAGAGCGGGGTCCGTTGCGAAATCTCATCGAAATCGTCGATGGTCAGCGGGATTCCGGCCTCTCGGGCCAGGGCGATCAGGTGCAGCACGCTGTTCGTCGAGCCGCCGCTGGCGGCCACGCCGGCGATCGCATTCTCGAAGGCGGTGCGGGTCAGGATTTCCTTCGGCAGAAGGCCCCGGCTGAGGACATCCATGATGAGCTGGCCGACTTCCTTGCCCACCGCGTTCTTGCGGGCATCAACCGCTGGCGGCGAGGCCGAGCCCATCGGTGAGAGGCCGATGAACTCCATGACCATGGCCATGGTGTTCGCGGTGTACTGCCCGCCGCAGGCGCCCGCGCCCGGGCAGGCGACATTCTCCAACTCGATCAACTCCGCGTCGGTCATCTTCCCGGCGGAGTTGGCGCCGATGGCCTCGTAGACCGAGCGAATGGTCACTTCCTTGTCGTGATAATGCCCCGGCATGATCGAGCCGCCGTAGAGCAGGACCGACGGAATGTTCAATCGAACCAGAGCCAATGCCAGGCCGGGCAGGGTCTTGTCGCACGCCCCGATGCCGACGATGGCGTCGAACATGTGCCCGCGCGCCACCAGCTCGACCGAATCGGCGATCACTTCCCGCGAAACCAGGGATGCCTTCATCCCCTCGGTGCCCATGGTGACGCCGTCGGAGATCGAGATCGTGTTGAGCTCCTGCGGCGTTCCTCCCGCAAGGCGGATCCCCTCTTTCACGTGTTGGGCCAGCTCGCGCTGGTTGAGGTTGCACGGCATGGTCTCGATCCAGCAATGGGCTACCCCGATGATCGGCCGCTTCAGATCGTCGTCGTCGAACCCGGTGCCTTTCAGCATCGCCCGGGCGCCGGCACGATCATTGCCATCGAGGATCACGCGGCTCTTGTGCCGGATATCGAAGCTGCCCGTCTGCTTCGCGCCGGGTCGTTCCGTTGTCGTGCTCACCGTCTCCCGCTCCTCCTTTGCTGCATTTGCTTCATACGCCATGCGCCGGCGCCGGGGCATTCAGGCGCCAGGGCCTATGCCAGCGCGCACCGCGCCAGAGTGTCTCTGTCTTGACAGAATAGCGCAAGCCGTGATGGTGAATTGACGTGGGCCGAGCTAGCTCGTAGTGGAATCGAACGCCGCGCGCGCGGCCGACGGAAGGCCAATGTCCGCGATCGCCTGTGCGGTTTCCACCCTGGACTGGGTCTCCTCGTCACGCAGCGCGTTGGGATCGCCGGTTTCGGCCCGAAAGCGGCGAATCATCTCTTCCTCGGTGCGCGCCTGCGCTTCGAGGCCGGCCACCTTCACCTGATCGACGCGCCGCTCCAGCCCCCGGCGAAACTGATCGCCGCTCTTCGGCGCGGTCAGCATCGCGATCGCGGTCCCGACGCCAGCGCCGAGCACGCCGCCCATGATGAACGATCCAATTCTTCCCAGCGCCCCCATCATGCTCTCCTCAACGACGTTTCCCTAGCGATGTCCAAACATCCGCCGCACCGCAGCGCTAAGCACGACGATCACCGCACCGGCCGCGGCGCCAAATGCCGCGGCGCCCCGAAGATCGACCAGTGGGCGAACCGCATCGCATCCTGGCCCGGCGAGAATGCCGATTCTGGCATCCCCTTCGACGGTGACGCTCTCCGCCTTGAGCATCAGAACCCTGCCACGCACAATGCGCGCTTCGTCAGCGGCAGCGGCCAGCACCGTTGAGTTGTAAAAGACCGCCTTTTCACTCTTGACGGCGAGAATGCCGGATCGATCGATTTGCGCCGATCGGGCGTCGACCGTTCTGGCGCCGGAATTGTTCATGACGATGCGTTCAGCCGTGATCTGCTCCGCGCCAGAACGCTCCATCGTGACGTGGCCCGCCTGCACATGACCCGATTCGGCGCGGAGCAGTTCCGTGGCCCGCTGGGGTCGGTGCTCGGGTCCGGCGTCAATGATGACCTCGGAGGCGTCCCTGGCATGGGTTGCGGGGTCTCTGGTGTCGCTGCCCGTCACGATGGTCGCTTCGCTCCTGGCTAGCGGCGTATAACGCCGCGACATATCAAGGCGGCGAGTGTAGCACCAGGGTTCCGGCAGGTTCCGAAATTCACACGTCGCGTCCCGCGTCCATGACCCTCACCAGGACAACCGTCATGACCAGGATGACGGCCAGGAGGAGGAACGACGCGGCGGCTGAGCGACCCATATCAAGCGAGGTAAAGGCATTTTTCCAGATCGAATAGGAGACCGTTTCGGTTGAGCTGCCCGGTCCACCGCGCGTCAGGATGTAGATCAGGTCGTAGGTCTTCATCGCCGCGATGAGCCGGATCAAGACCGCGACCAGCAGAACCGGGGTCAGGAGCGGCAAGGTCACAGTCCAGAACGTTTGCCAGGCATTCGCCCCATCAACCGCCGCCGCTTCGATGGGGTCACGCGGCAGCGCGGTCAAGCCAGCCAGAATGATCACGATCATCAGCGAGGTCTCATGCCAGACATCGACGCCGACGATCGTCGGCATGGCGGTTGCCTGCCCGGAGAGCCACTCCTGTTTCGGCAGCCCGATCAAGCCCAGCGCCCAGTTGACCGCCCCCAGATCGGGATGGAGCAGGAGCCTCCAGATCAAACCGACCGCGATGGGGCTGACCAGCAATGGAATGAGCAAGATCGCCAGATAGATGCCCTTGAACCGCAAACCTGGCGTGTTCAGCAGCATCGAGAGGCCCAGCGCAATGACCAACTCGAGCGCAACCACGCTGAAGGCCAGCACCGCGGTGTTTCTGGCCGCGACGGCGTACAGCTCGTCCCCGAGCGTACGGGCGTAGTTCTGGAAGGCGATGTACTCGCCGATCCCGCCTTCGGTCAGATCGTAGTCATGGACCGAGACGAAGAGGGCGAACGCAAGCGGGAAGGCGACCACTAACAGGAGCGCGACGATCGTCGGAAACGTCATGCCGTAGCGAAATGCCGCGTCGTGTCCAGCGCCCCGGCCGCGCCCTCTCGCCTTGGTCGCGTCGGTCGCCTTGGCCAGGCCACCTGTCAGTTGCTCGCTCGCCATCGGTCATTCCCTGAGTTACCAAATCTTCCGGGACAATGCGTCTGTCCCGGACATGTCGACGGGGAGATGAGAAACCCCACCTCCCCGCCAAGAGCTCCAGAAGCGTCGCGAATCTAGAGTAGGTGCTCACACGCTTCTGGAGCCTTGGCGCCGCCTGCTTTGCCGCGGGCTGCAAGGACGCCCGCGGCGCCCCTACAGCCGCGCCGGGCGAGGAACCATGCTCCAGGAATCTCTGTCCAACGACTCAGAGTAGCTCTGCCAATTCCCCGGCGGCGGCATCCATTGACTCTTGCACCGAAGCGCCGGCAACAGCCTCGGCCAAGCGCCGCCCCATGATCTCGACGAGCTGCGTCTGCTTCGTGATCGCCGGCAACCCCTTTCCGTTCACAATGAATTCTCCGGCCTGTGGCAGCCAGGGATATTTGGCCAGCACCCCCGTGTCCTCGTAGGGCGCTTGTTGCGTCGGCAGGCTCCCCGCCAGGGCGCGCCGCATGGCGACATCCGGCGACTCGACCCAGCGCACGAACTCCCAGCCCGCGTCCGGGTTGGGTGAGCTGACCGGAATGCCCCAACCCCAGGCGCCGCTCAAGCCGGTTCCACCCGGCATCACCGCCAGGGCGTTTTTGTCCCTGGCAACGGATTCTGCATCGCCATCGACCAGGGCTAGCATCCAACTGAAGCTGATCGAGCTAAAGGCGCGGCCCTGACTGTAAACAGGAATCGCATCGTCATAGGCCGCGCTGGCGGCGCCTGCCTGCGCCGCGTTGTTGATGGCGTCGACGTAGAGTGTCGCCGCCTGCACGCCCTTCTCGTCATTGATCGTGGGGGCGCTCATATCGGCGTTGTAGTAGTCGCCGCCGACGCTGTAGAGATAGTTGCAGAACTCCATGGTGATGGGATCGACCTGCTGACCGGTCATGACCGTCCCATACAGCGCTTCGCCTTTCAGGGCCGTGATCGCCTTGACCAGCTCCACGTAGGCTTCGACGCTCTCCGGGACCGCCAGATCCACCCGCGAGGCGGCTTTGAGCTCCTCCTTGAAGGCCGCGTCATTCATCAGATCTTCGCGGTAGATCAGCCCCATGGGATAGGCATAGAAGGGGACGTACCAGGTCTTGTCATCGGCGCGGGAGACGATGTCGAGCGTCGCCGGAATGTAGCGTTCGAGGGCGATCGCGCCGCCGCTGTTGGCGATCCGCTCGCCAAGGTCCTCAACCCAACCGGAGCGGGCGAACTCATACACCCAATAGAAATCGACCTCGAGGACATCGTAGGTGCCAGTGCCTGGGCCGGCCGCGAGCTGGGGAACCAGCTTCTCGTGCATGACGCCGTAAGCGACCTTCTCGAAATTGACGGTGATGCCCGTCAGTTCAGTGAACTCCGGGAGCATATCTTCGATGATCGTCGTCTCGGGGAGATCCTCCATCAGGAGATTGAGGGTCGTGCCGTCGTAGTCACGGGAGAAGGTGATCTCCTGGGCGCCCGCACTGGTCCGGAGGCGCCCCATCGAGCCAAGCGCCAACCCGGTCGCCCCTGCCGCCTGCAACAGCGTGCGCCGATTCATCCGCCCCGCGTGCACGTGCGCCGATTCGTTCGTCTTCACAGCGAACTCCTTCGCGTCTTCTTCTCTCCCGCATGCCAGCTCGGCATGTGGTCCAATCTCGCAGCGATCCTCCGGGTTCACTTCACCGCGCCAAAGGTCAGGCCGCTTACCAGATAGCGCTGGATGACCCAGGTGAGCGCCACAATGGGCGCGATCATCGCCATTGCCGCCGCGCAGATCGCGCCGATCTGATCGCCCTGCGAGGACATCAGCCCCGCCAGCGCCACCGGCAACGTCTTGGAGTTGCGGCCGGTCAGCACCAGCGCGAAGAGGAACTCGTTCCAGGAGAGGACGAAGGCAAAGACCCCGGCCGCCAGCATGCCGGGCAAGGAAAGCGGCACGATGATCCGCCAGAACGCCCCCAGGCGGCCGCTGCCGTCGACCAGCGCCGCCTCTTCCAACTCCCGCGGGATGCCCTGGAAGAAGCCAATGAGAATCCAGACCACGAAAGGGAGATTGAAGGAGAGGTAGATCAGCGCCAGGGCCCAGCCCTTGTCGAGCAAGCCATAGCGCTGCGCCAGGAGATAGAAGGGGATCACCAGCGCCACAGGAGGCAGCATCTGCGTGCCGAGCACCGAGAGGCTGAAGGGCTGGCCGCCGGTGCGAAAGCGGGCGATCGAGTAGGCCGCCAGAGAGCCGATGGCCAGGCTGACCGCCGCCGAGGCCACGCCGATCCAGAGCGAGTTCCAGAAATATTTCAGGAAGGTCTCCTCGACGAAGATTTTGCTGTAGTTGTCGAGGGTCGGGGTAAAAACCAGGGTGGTCGGATCGTAGGCAATGCGGCGATTCGCTAGCGACGTCCGCGCGGTCCAGAGGATTGGCAACAGGATCGTCAGGCAGGCGGCGATGAGCACCAGATGTGTGAGCGCGGTTGCCAGGTTGAATCTCTGTCCTGTTTTCTCTCGCATGTTCTGTGACGCCCGCGTCTCTGTTGCGCCCACGCCTCGTCCAATCCATGGCACGCCCGTAACACGTAGCGCCGGAACGGTGATAGGGTGCGGTCCATAGCCTATGGTTGAGCGTTCTGCTTGTCAACGCTATCTGACACGTCTCATGTGAGCCGCAACCAGCGGCCTCCCGACAATCACTCCGAATGCATTGCAAGAGGGCCAACAACGCTCAGACGGCACCCTCCCCACCACTGACCTTGGCGCGCACTCCCCACATCGGCTTGCCTCCGTGGAATAGGACATCTGTCCCAGCTCCGGAAATGGGATGAACGGACCATGGAAGTCGTGAATCGGCCTCCTACTGTGACAGGGCGTCGTGACCGCAATTGCCGCGAGTGTGGGCTACGGTCGCGAGGCGAAGCTGTGCCTGCTCGACTCAAATTCAGTTGTCGCCGCGGCGCGACTCCTTGCACGCGGTGCGATGACTCTCCCAGCCTTTGGTCGATTTGCACGCGAATCGTCGGCCACTGACGAGTCGCGTCCCAAGCATGCGCAGCGATCCCCAGATGGCAATTGCTCCAGGCTAATGGAGATTTCCGCGACGAAATGGGTTCAATCGAAACGAAGTTGCGGCGCTGCGAACCTCCCGCGTCTCGGGTCGGAAAGCCTAGGACGGGAGTTGTGTAAACTGGCGTTGGTTGGGATCTGCCATCGCATTCGTCGCCCGTTGCATCGCTCAATGTCGCACTGGCTCCGATGTGTCTACCCGCCTCGATTCCACGCTGACATCCAAGCTCCCCATACCGAGTGGGTCGCTGATCGGTCGCGAGCGAGAAGTGGCCGGCCTTCGATCACTATTGCTGCGCGAGAACCAGTCACTGGTCGTGCTGACTGGTCCCGGCGGCGTTGGCAAGACGCGACTCGCGCTTCACGTTGCACACGATCTGGCGCACGATTTCACGGACGGGGTCTACTTTGTCTCTCTGGCAGCAATTCGCGATCCGGCTCTCGTGGGACCGATTATCGCCCACGCGCTAGAGATTCCCGGAGCGAATGGCCGGCCGCTGGCCGAGGGGCTGATCCGGATCCTCTCCACCGCGGATCTGCTGCTCGTACTGGACAATTTCGAACACGTCCTCGCCGCGGCGCCGTTCATCGGCGAGCTCCTCGCGGCGGCGCCTGGGCTCAAGATCGTGTTGACGAGCCGTCAGACCTCGGGCGTTGCGGGCGAGCGCGAGTTTCCGCTAACGGCCCTGGCGGTTCCAGCGCGGGAAATGCAGGAGCAGCTCTCGACCGCGGACCTCTCCCGGTTTTCGGCGGTTGCCCTCTTTGACCAGAGGGCACGCGATGTCGACCAACGCTTTTCCCTGACCTCCGCAAACATCACTGCCGTAGTCGAGATTTGCCGCCAGCTTGACGGGCTTCCGCTAGCTATCGAGCTCGCGGCGGCCAGGACCTGGCTCCTCCCGCCAGACGATCTTCTCGCTCGTATTTCGACGTGGCTGCCCATGCTTACGGGAGGACATCATGAAACGCCACCCAGACTCCAGACAATGCGTGCAGCCCTGGACTGGAGCTATGAGTTGCTGCCGCCGAGCGCGCGTGCGCTATTCCACCGACTCGCCGTGTTTTCAGGCGGTTTCACGTTTGAATCCGCGCAGGCCATCTGCGCGGTAGGCGACGATCCGGCACATATTCTGGGCGGACTCGAACTCCTTTGTCGGGCGAACCTGTTGAAGTCTGACCCCGGAAAAGTCGCTCACCGCTTCACTATGCTGAATGTCATTCGGGAATTTGGCCACGAGAAGTTGGCCGAGTGTGGCGATAGCGACGAAGCATATCGTCTTCACGCGACATGGCACCTGGCTCTCGCGGAGCAACTCGAACCGGAGCTCTATGGAGGGCGAAAACAGGCCCACGCCCTGATTCTTCTCGAGCTGGATAACGACAATTTACGCGCGGCGATGGACTATTTCATCGCGGATGGAGAAGCCGAACTTGCGCTCCGCCTGGCGAAGGCGTTGCTCCGCTTCTGGTATACCCGTGGCCACTTGAAAGAGGGCTCCAACTGGTTACAGCGAGTGCTCGCCCTTTCTCCTTCGGCATCAGCGGAACTGCGGGCTCGGGCGCTCGTCGGTCTGGCCGTCCTCTGCTGGCCCCTCGATGATCGGGACATAGCCATCGCCGCGCTGCAGCAGGCGCTCCCTCTGGTTGAAAGAAGCGACGACCTGGAGGGTCGAGCCTTTGCCCGGCTCGCACAGGCGTACATCGCGCTCGACCGGGGTGAGTTCCAGGCCGCAGCGGATCTCGCTGCTGAAGGGAAAGCCCTGTACCAGGCCCTCGACCGGCCCTGGGACGCGGCGATGATGACCTTCTGTCTCGCCAAGACAGCGCACATGCAGGGAAACCTGCCACAAGCAGAGGCACTTTACGGCGAGAACCTCATTGCCCTGGGGGATATGGGCGACCTATTTGGTCTGGCCACTGCGCAATTCAGTCTCGGCTTGATCAAGTCGGCGCAAGGAAATTCCAGACTGGCCTTACCTTTGCACGCCAGCGCGGTCAAGCATTACCAGGCATTGGGAGAAAGCCTCTATGTCCCGGCAACCCTGGAGGCCATGGCCGCGGCGCTCGGTGATCTCGGCCTGCACGAGTGGGCCTCCCGCCTGCTCGGCGCCGCCAGCGCACTGCGCCGCAAGATCGGTGCAGAGTCGTTCTTTGCCAACCCCGTCAGCCGGGACCACACCGAATCCGCCGCGCGTCAGGTGCTGGGCAACACGGCATTCCAGGAGGCCGTAGTCGCGGGCGCCAATGCGCCGCTCCGGGAAATCATTGCCGAGGCATCTCGATTCGGCCTCGCGTCGCCAATTCTGGACGGCATGTCCAGGGACACCGTCACCGCGAAACGAACGTTTGGTCTGTCCCGCCGGGAAATGGACGTCTTGCGCCTCCTGGTCGAGGGCCACTCGAACCCAGCGATTGCCACGACCCTGTTTATCAGCCATAAGACCGTCCGTAATCATGTGACGAGCATCCTTGGCAAACTCAACGTCGAATCCCGCACTGCCGCGGCGGCCTTTGCTGTACGGCGCGGCCTCGTTTAGCCGATCTCCTTCGTTGCTTTTCATGCCCGGGACTGGGGCGCTTGTCCTACCCGCGTTCGATCGCCATGCCTTGCGAAAATGGGACAGTCGCCCCATGCGCGCCTGTCCGCCGTGCTCTACCGTGGGTTTTCAACGTAGCGATGGCTCGGCATCGTCATTGGGACCGCTATGGATGAAGCGCATTGGTTCGATCACTTACACCACAGGTTGATTGCGGAAGTCCCGCGCCGAGGCGTCGTGCGTTTGGCCGGTGCGCTGCTGGCTGGCGTCGTTTTGCACGCAAGCTCGCGGCCGGAGGCAGCCAAAAGGAAGAACTCCAAGGGCACACGCAAACATCACAGGAAGGGGCATGGCAAGCCCAAGCCGAAACCTGCCTCGACTTGCAGCCAGGGCGCCTGCGCGGCCGAATGGCCAGATGACAAAGCCAACCGTGACTATTGCGAATTGATCTGCCGTCAATGCGACGGGAACGACCCGCGCGATTTTTGCCTCATTGAGGGCGATCCAATCGACCCCACCAAGGTCGCGACCTGTTGCTTTGCAGATCAGCAATGCTGCCAGGGCACATTTTCCTGCGCCCCCAAGTCGGCGACGTGCTGTCCCGGCTATCCCGAATCCTATCCCAGAACCTACTGCCCAGAGGGCGCCTTGTGCTGTGCCAGCGCCGAAAACGGTTGCTGCCCTGCTTTGAAAAAAAAGCCAACGCGTGCAGAGGCCTCGTTCTCTTCGAAGATGAAGCGAGCTTCTGGCTCGACGGTACTCTCCATCAGACCTGGTCTCGGGTCGGCCACCAGCCCCGGGTCGACAC
>JBBRVX010000060.1:0-23194 GCA_038246475.1 Thermomicrobiales bacterium
CCGATTCAGCGAATTTGGCGCCGAGGCCGGTCGCTCCGGCCTTCGCCTCGAAGAAGCCATGTCCGCCGCGATCGCGGCCCTCCCGGATTTTTTCGACCGTACAGGAGGGCAGGGCCACGACCCCGCGACCGCGATCGCGGCAGGAACCGCGCTCGCGGCCCTCTCGACATCGTTTCACGAAGAGTCGGAGCGCGCGGAAGGCGTCGTCGAGCAGGGCAGCGATGCCCCGCTGCCCTGGCTTGCGGCATTGCGCCGCATCAACCACTCCGCCACCGCCGACCTCAACTTGTCGGACAGGCTGGAGACCGCGGTGCGGGTCCTCGCGGACACCACGGGGGCGGACGCGTGCAGCATTCTCCTGTACGACGAAGCAACCGATACCCTCGCCCTGCGCGCTGCCGTGGGTCTCAATCCGGTCGCGGTCGGCGCCCTGACGCTGCATCCAGGAGTGAGCATCACGGGTTGTGCCGCCGCCGATCAACGCGTCATTGCCGCGGCCGACGCGCGCAGCCACCCAAGCTATGTGCCGATCCCCGCGACTGGGGAAGACATCTACGCCTCTCAGATCGCGGTGCCGATGGTCATGCGGCGAGGCGGCGAACCAGAGGTGCTGGTAGGTGTCATCAATCTCTTTACGCTTCAACGCAGGGAGTTTTCGGAAGACGAGATCGCGTTCCTGCAAACCGTCGCCGGCGAGCTTGCCATTGGCATCGAAAATGCTCGCCTTTACGGTCGGACAGATGCCCGCTTGCAACGGAAAATCGCCGAGCTCGGCACCATGCAACGTGTCTCGCACACGATTGCATCGACGCTCGACCTCGATAGTGTCCTGCGGCTCATCGCCGAACAGGCCGTCGCCCTCTTCAATGTCGAAGGCGCTGCCATTTTTCGCTTTCCAGGCCGAAACGGCGAATCCACCGAATCACCAACCATTGGCTACCGTGTTGGACGCGAACGGGATGTCGTCGATGCACTCGGGCGCGACCAGGTCATTCGCGAGGTGATGCAAACCGGCGCCGCGCAAGCTGTCGATATGGATTATGTTGACGGTTTTGGCAGACTCTTCTGTCTCCCGCTTCGCTCGGCGCGGGGGCCGTTTGGCGCCCTCTGTCTGCGCATGGCCCCAAACACCGAGCTTCCCGAGGATGAGCTTGGCCTCCTTCAGGCCTTTTCCGACGCCGCGACGGTCGCCATCGAAAACGCCACCCTCTACGAGGACACAAGGCGCGGCCTCGAAGTCGCGTCCGCTCTGCTTCAGGAAATGCACCACCGCGTTCGCAACAACTTGCAGACAGTAGCCGCCCTGCTTTCGATCCAGCTACGCCACAACGAAACGGCCCCCTGGGCGTCACACCTCCGTGAAGCGATCAGTCGCGTGCAGGCCATTGCCGCCGTGCATGATCTGCTCAGCGATGAAAGTCGTCTTGGCGGCACGACGGTCGATGTCATAGCCCGGCATGCGGCCGACGAAGCGTATGGCACGCTCACCCCGCCCGGCCTTACGGTCACGTTCGATATTCCGAAGAGTGACGTCCAGGTCCCCTCCAAGCAAGCGACTATTCTTGCCCTGCTCATCAATGAATTGGTCGCCAACGCCGTCAAGCATGGGTTTGCCGGAAGAAATCACGGCATCATTTCGATCACGGCGGTTGAAGATCGCGGCGACGTGATCGTTGAAATCAGAAACGACGGCGAGGCTATTCCTGGAGACTTCGACCCCTCGGGGAGTCATGGACTCGGCATGCGCATCATCCATCGCCTGGTCACGGCCGATCTGCACGGCGAGTTTGAGATCGGTCCCTGCGACGTCGGCTCAATTGCTGTGCTCCGCTTCCCCATCGCCCGCGAATCAGACGACGCTCAAATTGTTCCGGTGATGGAAACCGTTTAATACGGAATCCGGATAATCAGTTCCGGTGCCGCGGCGAACCCTCACCACCTAACCGCCACCCAGAGGGCGCCCGGCCCGTCGGGCCGGGAGCGGGGGAACCACGCTCCAGCAAACCGTGATTCCGGCAGTGATCAACCGGAATCCGTATAAGTACACGGTTAAGGCGATCGTGTCATGCTGCGCGTGCGAAGCAGCTCGTCGTCCCCCGCGACCGTTCGCGCGTCCGAACCGAGATCCCTCTGTACCTTTCGTCGGGATGGCACGATTGCTTTGACGCTGAATCAAGTCGGACCGGTTGTCCTCGTTGCCATTCGGCATATCGTCACGCGCTGGGTTCTCTACGCATCCTCGACTGGACGATACCCCTTCACCCGATCCGCAATGCTTTTCAGGCTCTCGCCCTGGTTGGCCGCGCGGGCTTTCTCCTCGGCGACAGCGGCACGCGCAATTTCGTACGCCGCCACGGGAGTGGTCAGGACGAGCAACAGTCCGATCAGCACCGCACGGGCGATAAACGCGGAATCGCCAGTCTCGACGCTGGCAACGAGAAATGAGCATACGCCGAGAAAAACTGCCTTCGAAGCCGCATGAAGCTTGCTGTAGATGTCGGGCATGCGCACGATGCCGACGACTCCGATCGTCATCACCACGGCGCCGAGCAGAATGAAGCCATCCGCCACCCATGGCCTCACCTCATCGAGCGTCACAGGACCCTGCCTGCCCCAAGACGGCGGGCGATGGCAACCGTGCCAATGAAGGAAAACAACGCGAGGGCAAGAGCCGCATCGAGATAGTACGGCTGTTGGGTGGATACGGAATGCAACACCAGAATTGAGACCAGCACCAGCGTCATGGTGTCGATGGCCAGAATGCGAATGGCGCTCGACTTCTCCCGTATCACGTAGAGGACGAGCACCGCCAGGAGCAGCGTCATCCAGATCGCCGCGGCCGCAAAGACGTCACGATGCATTGCGTGCTCCCTTCTACGCTCAGGGCCAAACCGACCGCTGATAGCGCTCGTAAAACTCCTGTGCGTCTTCGATCACGGCCGGCTCGTCTGTCGTGTCCAGGACATGAATTGTCCAAATCTCGGCGCTGAGATCGATGTCGACCAGGACGCTGCCTGGCGACAAGGTATTGAGCAACCCCGAAACGATGACGCCTGATTCGGTTCTGGCTCCGGTCGGAATGGAGACGAGCCCGCCGGAAGGGGGAATCGTGCGGGAAAGCACCACGCGGGAGACGAGCCACGTGCCTTTGACAATGTCCGCGAATGTCGCGACGGCAAGAGCCGGGAGGTATGCGCCGCGCCGGATGACTTCGATGAGTGGCACGGGAGGTCCCGTGAGAAGATAGCGGCGAAACAACAACAACATGCCCGAGCTGAGGAGCGCTCCCAGCCCCAGGTCCCACGGATTCGCCGAAGCCAGAGCGAGCGCGTAGATCGCGGTCAAGAGCATGGCAGAGACAATGAAACGCATCATGGCGTCCCTGGAATCAGCGTAAACGCGGCCCGCTGGCTCAGCGCCAGGAGCGGATCGGGCCAGATGCCGAAGAAGAGGGTGAGAATGGCCAGCAATAGCACGATCACGGTACGCGTCGGGGCAACCGTGAGCGCGGGACCCTTGCCGGCATGCCAATAGGTTCGGCCAAAGGACTGGAACATGTAGAGGAGCGAGAGCACACCGCCAAGAATCATGACGCCAGTCAGAACGACCCGGAGGGGATAGCCATCCCCTACCATGGAGGTGCGCAGCAGTGCGGTTTTGCTCCAGAACCCCATCGCCAGAGGAATGCCTGCCACGCTGAGTCCCCCGATCGCATACGCGAATCCCGCGTACTGGTTGGATTGATCGCCGGCGAGAAACAGCAGGGTCTTGTTCACGGCATTGATGATGGTGAAGAGAATTGCCGCCGAATATCCGGTGCTCCCGCCGATGGCCACCGCAATCAGGATGTAGCCCACCTGGCCAATTGCGGAATAGGCCACCACCGCCGAAGGATCATGGCGGGCTACCGATTGGAGGCCGCCATAGACGATGCTGGCAATGCCCAGAACGATAAGAACCGGCGACGAGACCGCGAGATCTCGGGGCAACATGCCCGCGCCAATGCGGAGCAAGCCGTACGCGCCGATCATGGCCAGCGCCCCACTGAACATGGCCGCCACCGAGGCATGGACGCCGGTGTAGACCGCGGGAAGCCAGAAGTGAAATGGGAAAATGCCGAGTTTTACCCCCAATGCCACGAAGAGGAAGGTTCCGGCGACGAGGGTCGGGTTTGCCTCCACAATCGGTATCCTGGCGGCAATCGTCGCCATATCCAGTGTTCCGGTCACGTGATACAGCGAGACGATTCCTATCAGGAACAGCACTGATCCAAGCAGGTTCACGACCGTGAAAATCACCGCGGCACGAAGCTGTCGCCGCTCCTCGCCATAGGCGGCCAGGATGTAGGAAGAGACCATGGCAATTTCGAAAAAGACATAGAAGTTGAACGCATCGCCCGTCAGAAAAAGGCCTGTCAAGCCGGTGGCCAGGAAGAGCGTAAGCGCAGGGAACGTCCTCGACTCGATGCGGCCCGCCAGCTCGTAGCAGTACGCCACAAGCAAGACACCGGTTGCCGTCAACGAAAATGCCACGCCCAGCGCATCTGCTCGCAGTGTAATGCCGACACCCGTCGGCCAACTCCCCGCCACGACTTCAAGCGCGCCATTCGTCAGAACGTCGCGACCAAGGAGAGCCGTTGCCCCAAACCCGATCGAGAGGATGCTCGCTCCCAGGAGACCAATGTCCCGGCGGCGGCCGTCCGCCATGGCCAGCAGGAGGCCGCCGATCCAGAACACGGCCAACGGCGCAACGAGCATCACAGCGCGCGGCCTTCTTCAACCAGAATCGCGGCGTCGTCTTCGGGATCGTCGGCACTTTCGTCAGTTTCTTCAGCTCGTTCTTGGCGCTCTTCCTCGCCAGCCAACGTGGCCGTATCGAGCGTGGCGTGGGCGATGTAAACCCGATAGATCAGGCTCAACAAGAGGGCCGATACGCCAAAGGTAATGACGATTGCTGTCAGCGTCATCGCCTGCACCAGGGGATCGGCAATCGCCGAATTGGGGGCGAGCGGGTAGATCGGCGCTGCCCCTTTCTGCAAGCCGGCGAACATGATGAAGAGATTGGCGCCGTGCGAGAGGAGGAGGACACCGACCACGACTTGAATTAGATCGTGCTTAAGCAGGAGGTAGCTGCCCGAGCCAATCAGGATGGCAATGGCAACCGCGATCAGCAACGTCATCGCGGCTCTCTCACTTCGGCGCGAGAGAGCAGCGACAGGCCCGTCACCGTGAACCCCAGGACGAGCAGAAATACGCCAACATCGAAGACAAACGCGGTCAGAAGTTCCAGCGTGCCGAAATGGATCACCGACGCGTCTGCCGGGGGCCAGTGGGTCAGGGGCGGCTGTCCCCGTAACACGGGCAGAAACGTGACCAGGAGGGCCGTGGCCAGGCCGGCCAGACCGACCAGGGGTGCAAATCGAATATGAAGATCCCTGCGCACTCGACGCTCTCCAAATGCCACAAACTGCATGATGAACGCCAGCGAGGCAATAATCCCCGCTGCAAATCCGTCTCCGGCGCTGACATAGCCCTTTACCAGGGTCGCAAATGCCACCATCAGCGTTGGCGCGAAGAGCAAACGGGCCACGAATTGGGTCATTCGCGCGCCCGCCGCTGCAGCGGCCGCTGCAACAGGCTTATCAGCCCGATCATGGTGATGCCGATGACGGTAATCTCGCCCAAGGTATCGATGCCACGGAAGTCCGACAGGATGGCGGTGACGACGTCCCTGGCGTGAGCGGCCGGGGTCAGCGCGATCTGATCCCGCGCGGCGGTCTCGACTGCGGCGGGCTTGGAGAGCACGCCCCAAACAACCACAAAGGCCGTCGCAGCTGCCGCGAAGCCGATCAGAACATCGCGCCAGCGGTGCGACGTAAGGGACGCCGTTTCAAACCCCTCCACTCGCGGGCGATCCCGCATCGCGGCGAGAAACCCAATGAACAGCAGCGAAATCAGCGTCTCCATCAGCACGGCCACGAGGGCGACATCGGGCGCACCGAGAAATGCGTAGACCGCCGCGAGGGGGAAACCAACCGCGGAAAGCAACAGCAGTGCGGAAAGATGCTGCACCGTCTGAGTCGCGGTCACGGCGGCGGCGCATACGACCGCCAGAACGAGAACGACCAGCAGGTCACCAGGGCGAAGTTCGCCCACGATGAACGCGCCGTCGTTCGACGTGAAGACGAGACCCAGCAGCACCAGAATGCCAACGGGCAGGAGCACCCAGGCCACGCGGCCGCGGAGGTCGTGGACCTCATACCCATGGAGGCGGTCCGAGAATCCGTTCGTCGCTTCCAGGATTCGCTGGTAGAGCCGATCGGGGCCAAATCGGCCCGCGATTCCCGCCAGTCCGCGCGACATCCGCCCCCACCCCGTCAACGATGCGACAAGACCGAGGCCGATGGCATAGGCGGCGAGGGCCATCAGGTTCTCAGGGCGCGTATCCAGATGGTAAGCCAGGCTCACCGATACTGGCTCCATGAGCGCGGCGCTTCCCCCAGCGTTGGCGAGCCCGTTCGCCGGGCCGATCGAGATTCCCCCCGCGACGCAGAGGGTCGCGAGGATAACAATGGCCGCGATCATCGGGAAGGGCAACGTCCCGGCTCGAAGCGAAGAGCGACCGAGGAAGATCTTTCCCCAGAACCGCGCCACGTAGCCGAAGGTCAGTGCCGCCGAGAGCACGGCCGCAATCGTGAAGGCTGGCCCTTCTTCATTCATCGCGGCGAAGAAGAGCTCATCCTTGAAGAAGCCCATGGTCAAGGGCAGGGCGGCAATGGTCGCCGCCGCAACGGCGCTGGCGATGGCAACCACGGGCATCGAGCGCAACAGCCCACCCAATTCGGACAGGTTTTTCTTGCCGGTTGCCTCGGTGACGGCTCCCGCGGTCAGGAACAAGGCGCACTTGGCAATCGCGTGCGCAAGCACATACATCCCGGCGCCGATTGCCCCGTAGGCGCCGCCAAGCCCGAGCAGGACGACGACATAGCCATATTGCCCGATCGTGGAATAGGCAAGCACGCGCTTCATATCGTCCCGGCCGATTGCCAGGAGGCCTCCTGCCAACGTCGAAGCGAGTCCGATGGCCACCAACGCCTCGGGGATCCATGCTGCTCGATGCACCAACGGCAGCAAGCGCGCCAACAGGAACACACCGGCCGCGACCATCGCCGCCGAATGGAGATACGACGACACGGGGGTTGGCGCGACCATCGCCCGCGGCAGCCAGAAATGGAGCGGCATCTGCGCGCTTTTGGCCAACGCGGACATAGTGATGGCGCCTATGGAAATAGTAAAGAGCAATCCCCCGGGGGCAGAAGCATTCAGCTCCGGAATGGATGTTGTGCCACTGTCGATCCAGAGGGCCACGATGCCGGCCAGCATCAGAATGGCGCTGCCGCCGGTCACCATCAACGCCATTAGCGCGGCCGGCCGTGAGGACGGCTCCTCTCGATTGAACCCGATCAGGAAATAGGAGACCACCGCCGTGATATCCCAGAAGATGAAGAGCAGGAGCAGGTCGTCCGCCATGACCAATCCGACCATGGCTCCCATGAACACCAGAATGAGCGCGTAGAAACCCGTGGCGTCACTGGCGGGACGGTGCAGATGCGCGAGGTGTCGCGGCAGATAGGCGGCTGAGTAGACCAGAACGGCGACGCCAATGCCCGTGGCCAGCAAGGCATAGATCGCGGTGAGGCCGTCGAATGTCAGGACGAAGCGGAGTCCCCAGGTGGGAACCCAGGGCAAGCTCGTAACTCCGCCGCCTGAACGCCACGCAGCGATGACCAGGAGCAGGGCCGTGGCCGCCGAGACCACGGCAACGACCGCGGCGGCTCGCGGCCTGCGCCACCCCACGATCGCCGTTACCGGCGCGCCCACCATGGCGACCAGCAAAACCAGCAAGGGGGATGGAGATGTCATCGCGCCAATCAACTCAAGCAGCATCGGTTCACCAGAACCAGACGGCGAGCCCCAACGGCTCGCCAAATTTCACCACGGTTAGATCTCGCTCGTCGAATGCTCCACCAGGACCGTAGCATAGGTCCTGATGCACGGGTCACGGCCCTGTTTCTTGCGCCACCGTTTCGCGGGAAGAACTCCTCGCCTCGTCTGCATCGAGATAAGCCTGCTGGCCCTCTGTCGCGGCAAATTGTTGGCGATAGAGCTTCTCGTACAAGCCGCCCCGCTCCAGCAACTCCGCGTGGGCGCCGCGCTCCACGATTCGCCCGCGATCGACAACCAGAATGATGTCTGCCGCCAGAATCGTGCTCAGGCGGTGGGCGATCGCCAGGGTCGTGCGATCTCGCATCAGTGGCTCGAGGGCCGTTTGAATCAGTCGCTCTGACCGCGTATCAAGCGCGCTCGTGGCCTCATCCAGGATAAGAATGCGTGGGTTCTTCAGGATCACGCGGGCGATGGCGATCCGTTGCTTCTCGCCGCCGGAAAGCTTGTACCCTCGCTCACCCACCAGTGTCGCGTACCCCTCGGGCAGTTCCTGAATGCGATCGTGAATGGCGGCGGCCCGCGCCGCGACTTCGATTTCCTGATCCGAGGCGTCCATGCGGCCGTATGCGATGTTCTCTCGAATCGACGCGTGAAAGAGGTAGGTTTCCTGCGTCACGATGCCAATGACGCCACCCAAACTGGCAAGGGTCACATTTCGCACGTCGACGCCATCAATCGTGACCGCGCCGGCATCGACATCGTAAATGCGCGGGACGAGGAGGGCCATGGTCGACTTCCCCGATCCGCTCGGCCCGACCAGGGCGGCCAATTGACCGGGCTCCACCTCGAAATCGATGTCGATCAACCCGAAAGGAGCAATGGGGCGCCGGACGAGGGCATCGCCCAGTTCCTCCCCCTCCTCACGCGCTCCAGCACTGTTCTGTTCCTCCGGGTAGCGAAAGTAGACGTGACTGAACCCGACGCGGCCACGCACCCGCGCGGGGTCGAGCGCGATCGCGTTTTTCCGGTCAGCGATCTCGATTGGCAGATCGAGGTATTCGAAGATCCGATCGAAGAGGGCAAAGGCTACCTGAATCTCTACCTGGACATTCAGCATCTGGCCGAGGGGAAAGAAGAGCCGGCTCTGCAACGTCGTAAACGCGACGATATCTCCGATCGTCAACGCGTCGCCGCCGCCAATAATCTGCACCCCGGCGTAGAGGTAAACGAACGCGGGCGTGATCGAAAAGAACGTGCCGATGATCATGAAGAACCAGCGGCCAACCATCTGCTGCCGAACTTGCAGCGCCGTCAAGCGGCTGTTCACGCTTTGAAATCGATCGATCTCCCGCAACTGCCGGCCGAAGACCTTCGTCAGCAGCATGCCGCTGACAGAGAGCGTTTCCTCGACCTGAGAGGTCATGTCCGCGATGGTTTCCTGCGTCTCGGTTTTCACGTCGCGCCGGATCTGGCCGACGCGGTAGGTGAGCACGAGAAACACCGGCAGGAGACCGAGTGAAATGAGGGTCATCTGCCATGAGATCAGCCACATCGCCACAACGGTCGAGATGGCCGTCGCCAGATTGCTGACGATCGATGTCGCCGTGTCCGTGACAACCTGCTGCACGCCTTCCACGTCCGAGCTGAGCCTGGCCTGGATTTCCCCGGTGCGAGTCGTGGTGAAAAAGCGCAACGGCATTCGCTGCAGGTGGCCATAGAGCGCGTTCCTCAGGTCCTGCATGACGTTCTGGCCAATGACCGTGTTCAGCCACGTCTGCCCGACCCCAATCAGCCCAGTAATGATGGGCAACGCGATCATGAGCCCTACGAACAGGTAGAGTTGATTCAGGTCCCGGTTGGGAATCGCTTCGTCGATGATCAGCTTGAGCAGGTAGGGATTTGCCAGACCGATGATCGCGACCGCGATGATCGCGATGATTGTCAGCGCAACGCGCCACCGATACGGCTTGAAGAAGGAAATGACCCGAAAGACGGTGGCCCGGTCGACTTGACGGCGCGCTCCTTCAGGAAGCGCCGCCATCTCCATGAACCGTCCCCGTGGGCCTCCGCCTCCGCGCACCCTGTTCTATACCCTTTCAGACCAGACCTTCGCGGTCTGACCAGAGGCCGCACATGACACTGAGGTCATGGTGTCAAGAGGGAGGCGTCCCATGAAGCAACAACCTCCCTTCCTCTCCCAATACCGGGTTTCTCGTTGCTGGCGGGTCAATTGCCCGGGACGCTGGCCAATGCCTCGTCCGCGTCCTGCTCAACGCGATCGAGCCATGCCAGGGCGGCCCTGGTCTGCTCAAGCCGCATGTCCAGGACCATCTGCCCGAATCGGCGTTCGCGCGAGTCCGATAGTTCATCCTGACCGCCCTCACGCAATCGCATCGACAGGGCGTCGATCAATCGGGAGCACATCTCCCGCTGCTCGGCAACGAGCCGTTGGGCGATGCGTGGATCAAGCACGAGGGCAAAGTAGAGCTTCACCAGAAATTCGAGGCGAATCTCGCGAGTGTGCGTCACTGGCTCGCTGAGCCAGCGCGCCAGCTCCTGGCAACCACTGTCGGAAAGAATGATCGATCGCCGCGCTGGCCGCCCGACCGCATCGAGGACTGGCTCAACCCATCCCAGCCGCTCCAGCTTCTTGAGATGGTGATAGACCATGCCTGGTTCGAGGCGAATGACATTGCCGAGGGGTGCTTCCGCGCTGAAATGCCGGGCCAGGTCATACCCGTGCCCCGCTCCGCCCTCGCGCAGCGACAGCAGCCCCAGCAGCGCATGCTCGGCCGCCATGCCGGGGGAAGTCTGCTCAATGCCAACATCTTCAGGCTGGGGAGGAGCGATCATCGGAGCAGGAAAACCAACGGGATTGCCATGATGCCCAGCAACGCGGCAACGAACGCCACCACGAACATGGGAGTGGCGTCAGGATTGTAGTTGCCAATCTCAATGCTATTTGCGGCAGATGCAAAGCGACTTGCGCCAAGAATCACCAGGCAGGCGCCAGAGACCACGAAGGCAACCGAGAAGATCGTGACGTAGGGAAAGCCTGGAATCAGATCGAAGGGTAAGAACCCCGCCGCTCCCATGCCCACCGCGATCAGGCTCAACCCCGTGCGCAACCACGCCAGAAACGTCCTCTCGTTTGCCAGATGGGTGCGGGCTCGACTGTCGGCGTCCACCTCACGACCCAAAGGGCCAACCCCGGTCGAGCCAGGCGCGCTCACGCGGCAAACTCGCGTCTGGCCTGCTCGTTCTTCATCGCCGCGCCCGTCGGCGATACATTGATGCGCGCCACGCGTAACCCATCTACTTCTTCCACGCGCAGGACCTTGTTCTCGGGGGCCACCACGACGTCGCCCACCTCTGCCGGGCGCCCCAACCTGCTGAAGACATATCCGCCGACCGTTTCCACCTCGGCGTCGTCTTCCAGCTCCAGGGCGAAGTATTCCTTCGCCTCAAGGAGCGTCGTCATGCCGTCGAGCGAAAAACTGCCATCCTCGGTCACACGGCCATTTTCGGCACTCGGCTCGAATTCGTCAGCGATGTCACCAACCAGACTCTCCACCAGATCCACAAGCGTGACCAAGCCCGCGGTGCCCCCATACTCATCGATGACGATCGCGACCGCCGATTCCGCCGCACGCAATCGAGGCAAGAGATCGGCAGCTGATGCGGTCTCCGGCACCGCCAGCACGCCGGTCATCGAATCGGCGATGCGAAATGGCGTGCCTCCGACACGTTCTCCCGAGGCACGCTCGGCCAGCAGCAGAGGAAGCAGCCGCTTCACGTCGATCACGCCAATGACATGATCGAGATCTCCTTCAAACACCGGCAGCCGCGAATGGCCCGATTCCATGACAACCGTCAGGACATCATCGAGCGTGGCATCGATAGGCACCGCGTCCATTTCTGTACGAGGGACCATGGCATGGCGCGCTTCGAGATCGGGAAAGAGCAGCGCGCGGTCGACCAGGTCATGCGCCGATGCTTCGACGAGGCCCGCCTCCCTGCTGGCGTCAACTGACAGCCGCAGCTCGGCTGCCGATTGCACGAGTTGATGACCGCTCGCTGGCTCAATGCCAATCAACCTCACGACCGCGTTGCCGACAGCATTAAGCCCAGTGATGGCGGGCCGCAATGCGCTGTAAAACAAGTGAATAGGTCTCGCGGCCCATAACGCGGTCTGCTCTGGCCTTTGCAACGCGATGCTCTTCGGCGCCAACTCGCCGATCACGATGTGCAGCGTCGTGATGATGGAGAATCCTATGGCAAACGAAGCGGTGTGCGTAATCGCCTCCCGAGAGCCCTCGGGGATAAACTGCAAGGAGCGAACGAGCGGCTCAATCAGTGTCGCCACGGCTGGCTCTCCGATCCAGCCCAAGGCCAAGCTCGCCATCGTGATGCCGAGTTGGGTGGCGGCGATGTAGGTATCGAGATGATTGAGTTGGCCCAGCACCTGCGTTGCCCGCCGGTCGCCTTCTCCCAGAAGTTGCTGCACGCGCGTGCGGCGGACGGAAACGAGCGCAAATTCTGTTGCCACGAAAAAACCGTTAGCCAATACCAGCAGCATGACTGCCAGCAACGACAGCGACGTACGAATAGAAAACCCCTCTCCGAATGGCAAAACGGCCGAGACGTTCGCGCGGGATTACACCCGCGCCTGCAGCGCCACACCGTTGCATCAAGAATAGCCCACCGGAGCGCTGGAATCTCGCTCCGGGTTGGGGTTCATCGACGTCGCGGACTGGACGGCAGCGGTAGACTCGTCGCTGGCGGTCGCGCCGCGATCGCATGCGTGGCGCAACGAACCGCGTGTGATGCATGAGTGGAACATTCTTGGACCAGTTACTGCCAGAGCAGCGCGAAATCACGACCCGGCTCGCATCGGCATTCGCTGCCGCTGGTGAAGAGCTGTACCTCGTTGGCGGCATTGTGCGCGATGCATTGCTGCGGAGTTCATTACCAGCCGATCTCGACTTCGCGACATCGGCCGCCACCCCTCGCACACGAGCGCTCCTGGAGCTTACGAAGGCATCCTCCGTCTATCTCGTAGGAGAACGCTTTGGCACGGTCGGGGCCGTTTACGATCTGCCAACCGGCCGCACACATGTCGAAATCACGACCTATCGCCGCGAAAGCTACCCTGACACGACCCGCTTTCCCGATGTCGAGTTCAACGCGTCTCTGACGGACGATCTGGGGCGCCGTGATTTCACGATGAACGCCATCGCCATCAACACCAGCACCGGCGCGGTTGTCGATCCCTGGGGCGGAGAGGCAGACATTGCGCTCGCGCTCATCCGCGCCGTCGGCGAGCCAGACCTTCGCTTCTCCGAGGATCCCCTGCGAATGCTGCGTGCCGCGCGATTTGTCGCCCAGCTTGGCTTCAGGCTCGACTGGGCTACCGAGGAATCGATGGCTCGTCATGCCGCAAGCCTCGATCGCATCAGCCGGGAGCGCGTTCTCGAGGAGCTTTCGCGCCTGCTGGTGGGACCATTCGCCGATCATGGACTCGACCTGTTGCGACGCACGAACCTCATTCGCCACGCCCTCCCGGAGTTGGATGCGCTCGTTACCGAGGCTGAGAGCAATCTCACTGGCCGCTTTGGCCGAGAGAAAGACCTTTGGAATCATACCGTGCGGGTGGTTCGCCAGGCTCCACGGGTCCTGCCGGTGCGCTGGGCGGCACTTCTCCACGATGCGGGGAAGCCCTACACCCGTTCCGTCGGTCTTGATGGTGAGATTCACTTCTTTGGTCATGAGCGCGTCGGCGCCGATATCGCCAGCCGCTTGCTCGCCAGGCTGAACGCGGACAAGGCGCTACGGATTTCAGTACGCACACTCGTCGAGCTGCATGGGCGTCCGGCCGCCTACGATCCCTCATGGACCGACAGCGCGGTTCGCCGGCTGGCGCTGGAGGCCGGAGCGGATTGGGAGCATCTGCTCGATCTGGCCGCGTCAGATGTGACGTCCGGCAGGGAACAGAAGCGGATTGCAGCCGCGCAACGCGTCGATGGATTACGAGCCCATTTCGAACGGATACAGGGGGAAGCCAGCCTGTCGGAATTGGAAAGCCCCCTCGACGGCAACGATTTGATGGAGATCTTCGCCCTGCCCCCGGGGCCATGGATCAAACGCGTGAAGGAGCACCTGCGGGAGTTGGTCATCGATGGCGAGTTGGAGCCAGACGACCGGGACCATGCGGTGGAGATCGCGCGTATGCTCGTGGAGAGCGCACCGCAAACGCCCAATGGCAACCGGGGAGCCATCAGGCGGGAAGAAGCGCCTAACCGGTAGCTGGTACAGGCGTTGCAGCGTCAGCGCTTGCCGATTCCGGGCCGGTGAGAAATATGGACACGCCAGTCGTTCCAGGATCGTCGAATCCGGGCGCCAGCACCGCAACGCCCATCGAGCCATCGCGACGAGGACTCTCCATGGCGACCACCAGCGATCCGGTATCACTAAGCTGCCCACCCACGTTGCCGCAGGAGACGATTTCACCATCGGCATTTTCGCTCTCGACCACGATTACGGCAGATGGGGCATCGACGAGTTCGGCGAATGATACGGGCGCCAGCCCATATCCTTGCGACGCCGGCAGGCCCGCGTCGCTGCCCACTGCCTCCCCTTCTCCTGGGCGCACCAATCCAAGATCGGCAAGCACATCGCCGGGTTCCGCGCATGTGCCACTGATGAGCCGCCCGACGCGCCCGACTGGTCGGGCGAGGTCCACCGCGACCGTTTCAATCAGAGCAGCCAGGGAAGCATCGGCGAGTTGGCCCACCAGAATGACATCCGTCGAAGTGCCCTCCGCGAGCGGCGTCTGCGGCAATGCCAGCAAGGAAACGCCTGACTCGGCATCGAGCATGTCGAGATCGTAGGCGCCGGCGTCAATGGAGGCGTACTCCGATGCATCGCCAAAGCTCAGGGGCTCGGTAAGCGCGTCGCCGCCAGCGAATATTGGTACGATCTGAGTCCCGTCTGGTATGCCGCTGATGATGCGAAACCGCGCTCGCCCGGCATCGAGTTCGCGGCCATCGATCGCGAACAGCCCCACGCTCACCGAATCCGAGGTTCCCAGTAACGCCGTGTAGTATTCCGCGTCATCCCGAAGGGTGATGGGACCGTTAACCAGGGCGGTCTCTAAGGAACCGCCCGTCGGGACCGCGGCAAAGTCGCGGTCGCCGCCGGTGACGGTTATAGGTGCGCTGGTTTCCCCAAACACCATGCCGATGATCGCGAGGTCGCCGTCGACGTAGATGTCCAGCGGCCCGACTCCGGCCAAACCATGGACGATCCGCACGCTCGCACTCGAATCCTGGGCCATCGCCCGCGGGGCCCAGCCCTGGTCAACGAAGTCAAGAGGGGAACCCAGCGCGCAGAAAATCGCCAGAACGACAGAAACCCGGCGCACGATTTCCAGAGCCCTTCTCCGCGCCGCCATCGGCCCCTCCAGCTTGAATTGAACGCGAAAAACCCGGCGAACCAGTCGCCGGGTTATTCTAGAAGCTCTTCCTGAACAAGAAACGCCAGTTTGGCGGCGCCTGGATCAGGCCGGATAGAGCACCAGGAGCAGTACGAGCGCTACTGCAATCAGCCCTACGGCCCCGACTCCTCGAACAACCAGATCCGATACATGCAACGAATCCGCGGCGCGTCGCTCGTTCTCGGTCACGCGTCCCGTCCCCCTTTGATTGTGTCCCATCCCAACGTTACGGCTGTGAACCGCGATTCCCACGTCGCTGTCCAGCAGGTTGTGCCGAAACGATCAATTCCCACCGCGATGGTAAGTGCCTCGGCTCCTCCTGTCAATCAGGGTCAGCGGCCTCGACACGAATTGGGATACCGTTCTCCCGTCCGCCAACCCGTTCGGCCTTGATGCGCAGTCGCTCCGCCCGCTTTGCTTTTCGCAGATTTCGTGCCTCGGCATTGTCGGAACGATGGCCTCCGCCGCTTGCCGCTCCGGCAGTCCCGTGGCCCGCGTCACCAGATGCGGATGCGAACCGGTCGCGCGTGAGGCGCATTTCGATGACGCGCAGCTCGATTTTTCGTCGCGGCACCCATTCCACATGTTCACCCACGACCTCGAACCCGACCCGTCGGTAGGTCGCCAACGCTCGCTCGTTGTGACCGAAGACCTCCAGGCGAACGGCTGTCAGCCCGAGCGCCTCGAACGCCTCTTCCATCACCAGTCGTGTCGCCTCCGTGCCATACCCTCGGCCCCAGACCTCTTTCTCGCCAATGGCAATGCGGTACAGCGCCGAGTCGCCATCCCGACCGGACGTGCGATCGGTCAGCGCCGTCGTGCCGATCAACCGCTTACCCTTTCGTTCGTGGATGGCAAAACAGAGCCCGCGGGCGGAAGCAGGGAGGATGAACGAGTCGAAATAGCCTCGCGACTGCCAATCGGTGAGCGGTTCAAGATCGTGCCGCAGCTTCGCGGCGATCTCGGGATCTCCGTACCAGCGCTGAAACGCGTCGCGATTGGCACTGACATGGGTGCGCAGGGCGACGAGGCGACCTTTCCTGACGAGAACACCGTGCTCGCGGTCTTCCTCGTCCAGGTCTTCCTCCAAATCCGGTTCGCCGAAGCCAAGGCGGCCCCGCAGCCAGCGCTTGATCATGCCGGGCATGGTAGCACTGGCGGCGAGGCCGCCTTCTCCAGAATGCGGCGCCTTGAGGCGAGGAACGTTAGAGCAACCCAACCTCGGCGAGCAGATCGAGCGTGCCCTGCAGGTCGGCCAGATCGCCGAGATCGATATCGGGGTGACCCACGTCGCTCAGCGCGGGAAGCCCCTCCGGCACGGCAACGCCCGCCGCCAGTGGATACTCGAACGTGTTTGTGGCGAAATACTCCTGAGCCTCCCTGGAGAGAAGGTAATTCACGAATGCAAGGGCGGCGTCAGCGCCCTCCGCGCCGTCGATGACACCAATGCCAGCCACATTGACCAGCGAACCTGGATCGCCAGCGGCAAAGAAATGGTTGGCCACCGGGAAGTCTGGCCCCTCCTCCTTGCCGATCACCAGCGCGTAGTAATTGTTGACGAGCCCGGCCTCGATCTCGCCGGCTCCGATCGCCTGGACGATCGCCGCGTTGCTGTCGGCGAAGTTGACCGTCTCATTGGCGATCATGCCTTCAAGCCAGGCTTTCGCGGCCTCGTCTCCTTCGAGCAGTCGGAATGCGGTAATAAAGGCTTGAAACGACGCGTTCTCGGGGGCCCAGCCGATGCGGCCCTTCCAGGAGGGATCGGTCAAGTCGTTCACCGACGCGGGAAGATCGGCTTCGGTGAGCATGTCGGTGTTGTACGCCAACACACGCGCGCGCCCTGTCACCCCTACCCAGCGGCCTTCGGCATCGCGAAACGCTGGATCGACGCGGGCCAACGTCTCTTCCGGCAGGGTCATGAAGAACCCTTCGTTCGCCAGCAAACCGAGGGCCCCGGCATCCTGGGCCAGGAACGCCGCGGCCGGGGTAGAATCTCCCTCCTCAACGATGGTCGATGCGATTTCACCGGTACTGCCAAAGCGGGTGTCGATCGTTGCGCCGGTCTGTTTCTCGTAGAGTCGCAGGAGGGGCGCGACGAGCGATTCGCTGCGCCCGGAATAGAGCGTAAAGGACCTGCCGGAATCGCCCGTCGCCGCGCCGGCCACAGGCGATGCCTCTTGCGCCAGGCTCGCTCGCGGAATCGCGATTTGCAATGCGAGCAGCCCTGCTCCTGCCGTGAGGACGGTTCGCCGATCAAACGCGCGCCCATGGCGCCGTGGAGTTCCAGAGACGATCGCTGCGTGATTGGACACGTACCTTCACCCTTGTCACTACGTGCCATGCGTATGCTCGGCGCCGTGTCGCCGACGCATGGTCCCCTCCATATCCGACTAAATTCGTCGGATATGCAAACGGTACGCTCCATGGCCCCGCACTGCAAGGGGTATGCCCTAAACCGACGCGGATTTAACGATGCGTTAGCGACCACGTTGCCACCGCGATTTATGGTTGGCGGGGACGAGCGCGATGTCGCATTGGCATCATGCCCGGAAGGCGCCGGTCCTGGCGACCCGCTCTCCGCCTGTCAACGCGATGTTCGTTGCTCGGAGCGCCCCATGCATACTGGCACTGTTGCCAAGGGTGCGTTCACGACCTCGACAGGGTTGCTTCCGCGGCGGATACTGTCCCGAGAATCCATGGCGCCTCGATGCTGGCCTCACCGTAGCGGCGGCGAGGTCAATTGTTTGTGCAAAACCGCTCCCAACGTGCAGAGGATTGTGTGACCTCCTCCATACTCACGGTGCATCGAGACGAGCCAACTGCCCACAATCTCATCCTGTTTATCGGCGACGGCATGGGTCAGGCGCATCGTTTCGCTGGCCAGTTGCTGGCCTCCGGGCGGGATGGCCGGCTGGCGATGGATCGCCTGCCGTATCTCGGGCAGATGGGAACGATGGGCGCCGATCCCACGACGTTCGTCACCGATTCCGCCGCCGCCGCCTCCGCGATAGCCACCGGCGTCAAGACGCATAACGGTTCCGTCTCGATCGATCCGAATGGGGCTGAGCGCACGACGATCCTGGAGCTGGCCAAGGCATCCGGCCGATCGGTAGGGCTGATCAGCACCTGTCAAATCACCGACGCCACCCCCGCCGCCTTCGCCGCGCACGTACCCCTGCGCGCAGCACAGAGCCAGATTGCCAGACAGTACATCGCCGGCGCCAAGGTCGACGTCATCCTGGGCGGCGGCGCCGTCCACTGGTACCCCGCTGGTCGTTCCCTTCCGCCGTCGCTTTGCCACGATGCCCGATGGTCCGGAGTGGGCTCCGAGGGTGATCTTGTCGCCGAGGCCCAGGCCGAGGGGTACGAGTTCGTCTCCAGCGCGGGTGAGCTTCAGGCGAGCCTGGCTCGTCGCACAAGCCAGGCAGCAGCACCATTGCTGGGGCTCTTTGCTGGACAGGAATTCTTCGTTCAAGCGGACGAAGCGTTCGGCGCCTCCTACGATCCGCCCGTTTCGCTGGCCGACCTTACCTCGGCGGCGATTGACATCCTTTCGCGCAACCCCGCCGGGTTCTTCTTGATGGTCGAGGAATCCGCGATCGATCGCATGGCGCACCGGAACAACGCGCCCCTCACGATCAAGGGCGTCCTTGAGCTCGATCGTGCCGTCCAGGTCGCGCTGGCGTTTGCCAATCGCTCCCCGGACACACTCATCGCGGTCACCGCGGACCATGAATGCGGCGGCCTCGCCGTGGCGGGATCACTCGACCAGCCCTATCCCTATGAGCCGGGCGGCGGGTTGCTCGATACCCTTCTCGCTGGCGAGGATGGGCCGTTCCCCGTCGCGGGATCCGACTACGGCTTCGTCCTCGGCTGGGCGACAACCGGCCATACTGCGGCGCCAGTCCCCATTACCTCGACGGGACCCGGGGCCGAACGGCTGGTGGGCTCGTTCGAGAACACCGATCTCTTCTATGCCCTGGTCGACGCCATGGCGCTGTCCGAGGCGCCTGCCAAACCCCGCCGCTCCTAGCCGTCTGGCTGGCCGCCAACGCTCCCAAAATGGTCGAATGCCCCCGGCACTACTGAATGCCGCACGCCGTCGAGGCCGGTTATCCCGATCGTTGGCCGGCCTGCCTCCCGCGAAACAATCGTGCCAATGGCGGACGCCTGGCCGCCGACCTCCTGTATGGCCTGCTCGATCACCGGCCACGCGTGATCCGGGGCCGTGAAAAGGAGTTCATAGTCTTCGCCACCGCGCAGCGCCAATTCCAGCCACTCTTCGGGGAAGAGCGCCCGCACGGCCCCGGCAACGGGAACGTGCCGTGCGTCGAGTTCCGCCGAGACATCGCTCGCCGTGAGTATTTTTGGCAAGTCTCCCAACAAGCCATCGCTCAGATCCATCGCCGCCGTTGCTCCCTGGTCGAGCAGGATTTTTCCCAGCGCGACCCGCGGCTCAGGCCGCAGATGGGCCTGAATCAGGAGATCGGCGGTTGCGGCCACACGCCTGCGGTCAGAAGGGTCAAGCGCCAGTAAGCGCAACCCTGCCGCCGAAGCACCGAGCGTACCCGTCACCCCGATGATGTCCCCGACGGCAGCCCCGGATCGCTGGAGAACAGCACCGCCCGCCGCCTCACCGAGTGCGGTCACATGAAAGATCAGGGCAGCCGGCGAGCGGACGATGTCGCCGCCAGCGATGATCATGGCGTTCCGGCGAGCCAGATCACCGATGCCCCGGTACAGCGCCTGTAGATCGATGACACGTTCATCGCCCCGCAAGCCAAGCGTGATTACCGCCAGGTTCGGCGCCGCCCCCATTGCCGCAATATCGGAGATGTTCACTGCCAGTATTTTGTGGCCGAGGCTTTCCCAGTCTGTCCAGTCGATCCTGAAGTGAATGTCTTCCACGAGGCTATCAGTCGTGATGACGACATCGGCATCGGGCTCCGGGCGCCAGACCGCCGCGTCGTCGCCAATGCCGAGCGCCAGATCACCACCCGCGCGGACTTCGGGTGGAAGCGCCTCCATGAGCAGTGAAATCAACCCAAACTCACCGACATCACGAACGCGGCGTTGGTCGCGCATTGTCGCTCCGGTCACCATCGCGTGACGTACCCTGCGCTCAACGCTGGGGGATCAGCCCGTGCGATAGTCCAAACGAGACGGACGAGAGGATGTTTCCCAACCGGAAGGAAAGATGGGTCCCATGCCAGTTCAACAGTCACCTCTACGCATTCCACCCGCTCCCGGCCAGGAATCAGTTTGGGACTATCCGCGCCCTCCACGCCTTGAACAGACCAGCAAACGGATCGAGGTCTGGTTTGCTGGCGAGAAGATCGCGGATTCCCGGCGGGCCTGGCGCGTGCTGGAAACGAGTCATCCTCCGGTTTACTACATTCCGCCGGAAGACGTGAACATGGACGCGCTCACCCCCACCAGCGGAACGTCGATCTGCGAGTGGAAAGGCAACGCGCGCTACTTCGATCTTACTCTGGGAGAAACGTCTGCTCAGCGAGCGGCATGGACCTACCCCGCCCCTCTCCCCGATTTCGCGCCAATCGCGAACCATATCGCGTTCTACCCCGCGGCCATGGGCGAATGCCGGGTTGATGGTGAACGCGTGCAACCGCAGCCTGGCACATTCTACGGGGGTTGGGTGACGTCTGACATCACCGGGCCATTCAAAGGCGAGCCCGGCTCCCAGGGCTGGTAGGGTAGGATTTCACACACGAGAAGCGGCTTCGCTTCACTCGGGATTCCGCCACGGCCCTGGAGCACGATTCTGACTTCTTCCCCCAGCACGCAAGCGCCCGACGGTGTTGATCCATCGATCGTTGGCGTCGATCATCTCGCCGCGCCGAGCCGGGATCGCCTCGACGAGGATATCGCGCAGTTCGAAGCGTTCTACCCATTTTCGCTCGATTCGTTTCAGCGCGAGGCGATCCGCGTCCTGCTCTCGGGCGATTCCGTGATGGTGGCCGCCCCCACGGGAACCGGGAAAACGGTTGTCGCGGAGTTCGGCATTTGGGACGCCTTCAAGCGGACCGGCCGTGTTATCTACACCACCCCCATCAAAGCGCTCTCGAACCAGAAGTACCGAGACCTGCGGGTCATCTACGGCGATCAGGTGGGCCTGCTCACCGGCGACGTGTCAGAAAACCGCGACGCCCGCGTCGTCGTCATGACGACCGAGGTGCTGCGAAACATGCTGTTGCAGACGCCGTGGGATCTGGACGATGTGGACACGGTCATTTTCGATGAAATCCACTATCTGGCCGATCCGGAGCGGGGCACGACATGGGAAGAATCGATCATTCTCTGTCCAGACCATGTGCAGTTGATCTGCCTCTCCGCCACCATCAACAATGCCGACGAGATCGCGGCCTGGATCAGCCGCACGCATCGCCCCATTCGACTCATCTCGCATTCCGAGCGCGCGGTGCCCCTGGCGCTGCACTACTTCAACGAGAACACCCTGAATCTGGTGGTGGATCACACCGGCGCCCAGATCCGCGACTTCCCCCATACCGGTGGTGAGCTACGGCGGCAGGCCGGGCGCGGCGGCTTCACAAAACGCCGTTCCGAGCGCAACACGCCGGAAATGGATGAGCCGCAGCCCCGGGAAATCGTCGATGCTCTCGCGTCCAGAGATCTCTTGCCAGCCATCTATTTCCTCTTCAGCCGCAACGATTGCCAGGCCTACGCCGAACGCCTCGCCGTGATGCGGCCAAACCTTGTTACGCCGCGCCAGATCGATCTGATCGAACAGACAATCGACGCCGTGCTCGCCGGCATGCGGGTGGAGGACAGGGAACTCGCTCAGGTCCAGACCATCACGTCACTGGCGCGGAAGGGCCTTGGCTTTCATCATGCCGGGCTCCTGCCCATTCTCAAACAACTGGTCGAGATCCTCTTCTCTCGCGGTCTCATGGAAGTGGTTTTCGCCACCGACACCCTTGCTTTGGGGATCAACATGCCCGCCCGCACGGTCGTGGTTGGCCGCATGAGCAAGTGGGATGGCAGCCGCCGCCGCATGCTCATCCCCAACGAGTTCCAGCAGATGGCCGGGCGGGCGGGTCGTCGCGGCATGGATCCGTTCGGGCATGTCGTGGTGCCCTACTCCCCCTGGTTTACTTTTCGCGAAACGCTCAATATCGCCACTGGTGAGTTGCACCCCGTGCGCTCGTCCTTTGCCATCCGCTACAACACGGTGCTCAACCTTTGGGATCCTCCCCAGGGGGAGCGAGTGCGATCCCTCCTGCAACAGAGCCTGGGCCAGTTTCAGAGCAGCCAACGGATTCGCGATCTTGAAGATCAGATCATCGATCTCGGAGAGGAAATCGACCAGATCCCGCGAGGCTGTCTGATTGGTCTCGACGGCGGCGACGAGCTGCTGGAGGATTACCGGCGAGTCAACCGATCGCTCACGGCCGCGCAGAACAAGGCCCGCCGCCTCGTCGAGGAAAAGGCTGCTCTCCACCGTGACCTGAAAACGCGAAATCCGTGGCTGGAACCGGGCCGTCAGGCGCTCCGGCGCGCCTTCCGCATGGCGCTTTCCGGCACCATTGCCCACGCGCGAGAAGGTGGTTGGGCCGTGCTCCTGGGCAAAGGATCCCGCGGCGGAGTCGGACGATTCCTCTTTCGCGATGGGTCGATTCAGCTTCTGGCGGAGTACCGCCAGCTCGACCACCTCACGGAAAAACGGATCGATCTGCCAGTCGAGCTGCAGAATCCGCCAGACAGCGCCGCCGAC
>JBBRVX010000061.1:0-23063 GCA_038246475.1 Thermomicrobiales bacterium
CAGCCAGTGCTGGCCGCGATGTACGACGCCCGCAGCTCGAAGGTGCGATGGCGGGTGGGGTCGTCCGAGGGATGGCTGACGCCGAGGAGAAGATGGCGATCGGTTGCCCGCCAGATCTCTGGACGCTGGACCGCGAACGCCGCCGCTGCCGCCTGCGAAGGGCCGACTGCTGGCGCTGTCCTTACGCTCGTTTCGGGGCCACTGTCACGGTGCGTGCCTGGTTTGGGGTTGATCACAAGGGAGAGCCTTTTCGCTGGGCGGGGCTCTCAGACCGAATGAATCTGAGTGAGGTTGCAATCGCTCCCTGGACGGCGTTTACAACAGAGAACCCCGGGAGGGCCCGGGAGGACGAGACCGTTATCTCATGCCGGGGAAGCGTAGCAGACGGGATGGGAACCCGTTCGCTGCCTGGGCGGCGGTGCTCGCTTCGCGAGGAGCAATCTTTGCGACAATGGCCATGTTGCGAGCCGGAATGCAGGGGAGAAGGAGATCGACATGCTGATCAGTGAGGCGCTGAACGGCGCCATCAACGAACAGATTGGGCACGAATTTTCGGCGATGTTGCAGTACGTGGCCATTGCCACCTACTTCGATGGCGAGGCCTTGCCACGGTTGGCGGCGCACTTCTACCGGCAAGCGGAGGAAGAGCGCGAGCACGCCATGCGACTCGTGCATTACATCGTCGAGGCCGGGGGCAGGGTGACCATCCCCGCCACGCCCGGCGCCAGGAGCGGGTTCAGTTCGGCCGAAGAGGCTGTCCAGCTCTCGCTCGATCAGGAAACCACGGTCACCAACCAGATCAATGCGCTCATGGATCGGGCCATTGCCGAGAACGACCACGCCGCGCGCATCATGCTGGCCTGGTTCGTCACCGAGCAGATCGAAGAGGTTTCCAGCATGGAGTCGCTGCTGCGCATGGTGCAGCGAGCCGGCGAATCGGGGCTGCTCTTCGTCGAGCAGTTCGTCGGCGCCGGGGCCGGGGCGTCTCCCGCCGAAGGCTGATTCTCGCGCTGCTGCGCTGAGCGATGGAGAGGGATCGCCGCCTCAGCCGGGGCGTGCCTCCGTCACGCTTTGGGCGGATCCTCCGTTGCGCCTTCCACCCACTTGCCACCCTCATCCTTGTGGTACTTCCGCTCGACCGCGCCCCAGGCGACGCGATGGGCACGGCTCTCATCGTGGCCGTACTGGTCCCAGGCGCTGTTGAACGCTTCCTTGTAGATGTCCTGCGCGTGCGCAGATAGATGATCGCGCACGCTCTCGGGGAGGTCGGCGCGCTGCTGGTATGGCATCCTCTGCTCCTGACTTCCAATGAGATACGGATCGCGCCACGCGATCACCAGACATCCAGGTCAGTGCAAACGTCGTGCCACGGACGACGAGGCTGCCACCCGACCGGGCGGCAGCCTCGATATCGCGCATTGCGATCCGGTGGTAGTGCGGGAGCTAGCTGGCCGGTTGCAGGCGCGGCGAGCGCGCCGACTCGGACAAGGGGGCCAGGCGGGTGCGCCCGAGGGCCACGAACGCCGCGAGGAGGCCGAGCGCCAGCGGCATCAGCGCGGCGGCGCCCGCGCCGATGGCGAGAGAGATGGCCGTAGCGCCGGCCATGATGATGACCAGCCCAGCGGCGGCCAGCGGGGTCAGACCCGTGCGCAGGCGGAAGATGCTGGGCAGCAGCAACCCCAGCGCGCCGAGCACTTCGCAGGCGCCGATGAACTGGACAAAGAGGACCGTAACCGGGAACTGCGCCGTCAGCACCTCGGCGGGCAGGGTGAACTTAACGCCTCCAGCAAAGAGAAAGACGACCGCCAACAGCGCCTGCACCACCCACAAGACCTTGCTCATCTCCGGCCTCCTCCGTTCGAGCCACCTGGACGGCCACGATCGCCGCCCCACCGTTCCTGTCACGTCAACGCTTCGTGACATTGAGTAGTCGTTCGCGGTGAGCCGAATTCGACAATGTGGGTGTTGGGGAGACGGGAGACGGGGGACGGGAGAACGGAGGAGGGGGAAGACGATTCGTCCGTGGGGCGCCGCTGCTGCCTTCTGACCCTCCGTGTACGCTGGGACTGGACGTGGTTGGATGGCCTGGCCATGGAGGAGGGGCGACAGGATGCGGGATTGGGATGCGTTCAATCGCGGTGTGGTCGAGCAGTTTCGCGCCAACGGCGGGATAGTGCCGGGGCGCTGGGTCAATCAGCCGCTCCTGCTGCTGACCACCACCGGGGCCAGAAGCGGTTTGCCGCGCACGACGCCGCTGATCTATTCCACCGATGCTGACCGCTTCGTCGTCATCGCCTCGAAGGGGGGCGAGCCGACCCACCCCGACTGGTACTACAACCTGGTCGCGCATCCGCAGGCCACGGTCGAAGTCGGGCGCGAAATCTTCGTGGTTCGAGTCGAGGTGGCCGAAGGAGCGGAACGACGGCGACTCTTCGATCAGCAGGCGGCTCGGATGCCCTTCTTCGTGGAGTACGAGCGCACCACGCCGCGCGAAATCCCGGTGGTCGTTCTGACGCGTGCCAGCGGGCACGACGCAACGGATACGCGCGAACCATAGGGGAGCTCAAGGTTGCAGGGCCCCGGGTGGCACGACCGTGATCGTGTCGATGCGTCTGGGCAATCGCGGCAGCACTCGTCCGACGCGTCATCCCCGGTCCAGCCACCTCCATCTCCAGAGTTGCGGCCAGCGCATGGCGTGCAGACGATGGAGCAGAATGAGGCCTCGACGCCGGCGCAGAGATGCCGGCTGGCAGGTGGCCGGCGATGATCGTGATCGGGGCTGGGCCGGCGTAGCGAGGCGTTCTCTGGCAACCTCTTCGGCGAGGTCCTGGAGGCGCAGTTCGTGGGCTCGCACGATGGATGGCACGGGGAGCATGGCAGACCCTTCTCAGGATGGAAGGGTGCCCCATTCGCCGGACGGCGAAAGGGGCACCCTCAAGGAGACGATGATCGTGCCGGTCATCCCCGGCCCTTCCGGGCCGCTACCGTGCAGGATGCAGTAGTACGGGTAGGCACCGGCTTCGTCGAAGGTCAGCTCGTACTCCAGGCCTCCCGGGAATGGTGGATCGCCGAGGAAGCCGGAACTGCAGTACTCCTGGCCGTCGTAGCGATCCCCACCCTGGCGAAAGAAGGTCAGCGGATTCTGGACGAGCTTCGGCTGACCGCTTGCTTGCGGCTCGACCAGGACGTCCTCCGGCTGCTCGCCATCGGCGCCGAGAAAGGTCACGGTGTGCGGCTCCGTGCGGGAGCGGTTCACCCAGCGCACGGTATCCCCCGCCGTGATCTGGAGCGCGTTCGGCAGGAATTGCGGCACGCGCGCCTGACCCTCACCCACGCCGGCCGCGATCTCCCAGAGCGTCGTGCCGTCGTCGCGGGCGGTTGAGGTGGCCTGGCGGTACTTGGCGATCTCGGCCTTCCCCTCGGCGATCAGGGCCGCCCGCTCCTGGTCGCCGCGGGCATCGGCGGCGGCCTGGTCCTCCGGCAGCGCGGCGCCGGCCTCCTGCACGACCAGCGTCGCCTTCATCACCACCCCGTGCGGGATGCACTGATATGGGTAGGTTCCGGGTTTCGTGAAGGTGAGGATGTATTGGTCGCCCGGCTCACGAAGGACATCGAGCCCGGAGTTGACGAAACCGGCGCCGTCGTAGCTGGTCCTCTCCGAGGGGAAGGCCGCCAGCGGATTGACCACGAGCGGTGGTGGGCCGGGGGGCGGGCTCGCGGCCGCTGCCGCCGCTTCGTCGGGAATGATGATCGGGGGAGCCTCCTCCCCGGAGAGAAACGTCATGGTGTGGAACCCCGGCGGGTCGGGGAACTCGAAGAGGACGGCGTCGCCGGCGTTGATCGTCAGCTCTTTGGGGAAGATGGCCTGCGTCTCGATCATGGCCTCCATGTCCATGCCGGCAACGCGCACGCGCCAGAGGCGGCTGCCGTCCGGCTGCTCGCCGAGTTGGGGCGCTACAGGCGTCCCCTCGTCCTGGGTCAGGGGAGACGCGAGCATTCCGGTGTGCCGGTGAGGCGCGCCGCTGCCGACGAGTGTTCCGCTGCTCGCGGCGCCGGTGGTTCGCGCGCCGAGGCCGATGGTCCCGACTCCCGCCGCAGCCAAACCGAGCCCACTCAGCAGGCGCAGGGTGTCGCGGCGCGAGATGTTTGCAACGCGGCGGTTCGCCCGTACGGTGTCCCGCTTCGTCTGTTTGTTGGTGCTGTTCATCATGGATCTCCTCATGTGATCGTCTGTCGTCGTTGCCATGGTTCCAATCTCGTGTTCCAGGGCCATCGCGCCTCCTGTCCGTCGCTGCCGGGTCAACTCGTGACCGTCACCCGCCCGGTCATCCCCTGCATCCCGTGGTGCTTGCAGAGAAACTGGTAAACCCCTGGCTTTTTGAAGCAATAGGCGAACTTGCCACCCGGCTCGATCCGTCCCGAGGCGAAGCTGCCGTCGAACGAGGCCACGCTGTGCCAGTTGTGGCCGCGGTTGGCCCAGGTCACCGTCGTGCCCGCCGCCACGGTGAGGTCGTTCGGCTGGAAGTGGTCGTCGACCATCCTGATTTCGGCCGCGGGGCCGGTTGCGGCGGGCTCCGCAACCGGCGCGGCCGCGGCGATCGGGTGCGGGGCGGCCATTGCCGGCATCGACGCCGCCATCCCGCCGGACTTCTCCGGAAGACCGGCGAAGCTGGCGGTGGCGGGGTCGTAGAAGGCGGCGGCTGGACCTGACGGCATTGCGCCCTCGTAGGCGAGGAGGGTCATCATGCCGTTAGCCATGTGCGGCTCCATGTGGCAGTGGACCATCCACACCCCCGGGTTGTCGGCGAGCAGCTCCAGGTCGTAGCGCTCGCCCGGGCCGATCAGGACCGTGTCCTTCGTCGGTTGCGCCACCTCGGGCACGGGGTTGCCATCGGTGGCCACGACCTTGAACGAGTGGCCGTGGATGTGGAAGGCGTGCGGCAGCGCCCCGGCGTGCATGAGGCGGATGCGCACGCGATCCCCCTCGCTCACCACTAGCGGCGGGACAGCGCCGTGCATGCGTCCGTTGATGAGGAAGAGGTCGCTGCCGAGCTCCCCGCCACGCAGGGTGCGGTCGCCGGGGCCGCGAGGAGCGATGCCCATGGCCACATCCGGGGTCAGCTCCAGATCCCACTCGGCCAGGATGAGGGTGTAGTCGCGGTCGGCCGTGCGCGCGGGGAGGCGGGGCTCGATGATCAGCGGGCCGTAGAGACCGAGCGGCACCTGGACGGCGGGGTCGGTATGGGCGTGGTACCAGCGGCTGCCGGCGGGCTTGGCCACGAAGTCGTAGACGAACTCCTCACCGGGTGCGACCGGAACCTGGTTGAGGCCGGCGGGGCCGTCCATCGCCGGGGGGAGATTCACGCCGTGCCAGTGGATCGTCGTCGCGACGGGGAGCTCGTTGCGGAGGGTGATGCGTACCTGGTCGCCTTCGGTGACGCGGATCTCCGGGCCCGGCAGTTGCCCGTCGTAGCCCCAGGCGCGGACGGAGGTGTCGGCCATCAGCTCCCAGGAGAACTCGGACGCGGTGAGGGTGAACTCCCGTACTCGGGGCGCGGCCGGCGCCGGGAGCAGCAGAGGCGAGGCTGGGGCACCGGCCGCGGCGAAAGCAGGGAATGAGTGCGCCACACCAAAGCCACCAGCCATCATGGCCGAAAGGCGGCCAAGACCGCGCAGGGCAGTGCGGCGGGAGAGCGAGCCGGCGGGATCGGGCAAGGGAAGCTCCGTTCCGGGTTGCGGATTCATGGCAGGAGGAGGACGCCGAAGTGGTGGTCGACGACGCCGAGGGTTTCGTCGACGAAAAAGTTGGAGGTGATCAGGCCGGTGGCTCCCGCGAACTGCCCCTCGCCCTCCTCGACCCGCCACATCACCGTGCCGTGCTGGCGGCTCGGGTCGGCGCTGGGGGCCAGGTAGCCGCTGCCGACGGTGGAAAAGCGCAGGGCATGGCCACTGCCGAAGCCGATCGTGCCCGTTTCCTGAAAGGTGGTGGCGTCGGTGAAGGTCACTTCAGAGGTGAACGTCGCCACGCCTCCTGGGGCGGGGGCGATCGCGCTGGTCAGCCCGTCGGCCCCGACCGTGCTGGTGAGGGTGCTGCTGGAAGCGCTGGTGGCGGCCTTGAGGACGTTTCCCGCGTCGCCAACCGGCTCGGCTTGACCCGTGAACCGCATGGCGTAGATGACTTCGCGCATGGTCGTTCTCCTTGCGTCTGGCGGTCTTTGCAGCCAGATGACTTGCGCCATCCGGTAGAACTGACGTGACCTGGTCTTACCGTAAGGCGCGGCGTCGCCTCCCACATCCGTACAAGTACGGAGGAATTACGGAATTGGGGTACGGGATTCTGGAGAATGGTCTGGCAACCGCGGGTTACGGCGGTGGGGCGAGCGTCAGGACGTAGATGGTCGCCTCGCGGCGCTCCAGAGCAAGAAATCGAGATTTCCCGCCGTCGGCGCCAGGTCGGACGAAAGCGTCGTGTCCAGGACCGTCTGCATGGACGCTCCCATTGCGGGCGTGGCCGCTGGCGTTCCACTGGCCGTGGACTCGGTTGGAGCAGGTTCCACGGTCAGGAGGTAGACCGTGGCGGGCTTCTTGCCGGCGTTGCGCACCCGGAAGTCGCTTTGGGTGCCCAAAACCGCGCTGGCATCCAGCGTCACGGCCAATTGCAGGGCCGCGTCCGGCATGAGAAAATCGCCCCCTGCCGCCAGCGTGGACTGTGTCAATCGCAAGGTCAGGGGGCCAGACGGCAGGGGCGCCGGGCTACTGATGATGTCCTGGTCCTGGTAGGTCCAGCCGGCAGGGATGGGGTCGTCGGCAACGAAGCCGTCGAAGAGTACCCCTTCCAACAACCCGACGGGGGCGGCATTGGCGTTCGCGGCGGCGAACGCATCCTCCATGCGAAGCAGCACGGCATCGCCCGGGTTGAGGGTGATCTCGGTTCCGGCCGCGACGTCTTCCCAGTCCTCCGTACCGGCGCGGAGCAGCCGCACGAGGCCGTCGCCGCGCAGCGTGAAGGAGCCAGAGAGGACGTAGTCGAATCGGACGCCGACGCAGCACGACGAAACCCAGGTCGACGCCGTGCTGGAGTCGGTGCCGGCCGGGATCGTGAAGTGGTTCAGGGCGCCGCCGACCTGACCGGGAAGCCCTCCCGCGGGCAGGGTGATGGCGGCCAGCGCCGTACTGGCCGCCTCGCTGGGATTGGGCGTGGCGGGCGCTTCCACGAGGGCAGGGATCGTCAGCAGCCGGTCGGGGAGGCGGCTTCCCGGGCGCAGGGCGAGGGCGCCGAGCGCCAGCACGAGCAGCACCAGGAACGCCGTGGCGAACTGGGCATTCGCCCAGCCGCGGCGCCAGCCCGGCAAGGGGGGTAGTGGCGCCATGGCGCGCCGGGGTGGACCGGCGACATGGTTTGGCAGGAACGGCGGACTCGGATTGCTGGAAACCGGGATCGTCTGGGCGCGCATGAGCTCCTCCCGCAGGTTCGTCTTGAAGGCCCTGGTGGGGCCTGGCCGATCGTCGAAGGTATGGAGATGGCGGATCGTCGCCGCGTCCGCCGGGTCCAGTCCCCCGGCGGCGTTCGGCCTGTCCTGGGAGATTTGGTCCCAGAACCGGTCGATGGCATCGTTCCGCTCCTCGTCGAATTCAGGAGGCATTGCGCCCCTCCTCCGTGTCGCGCGTGACGTTGAGCAACACGCGCAGGGCGGCGAGCGCGCGGCGCTGCGTAGTGCGGACCGAGTCGTGGCTACGGCCGAGGGCGACGGCGACTTCGGGGCCGCTCAATCCGGCCAGGCGGAGCTCGACCACGCGGCGTTGCGCGTCCGGCAAGCGCGCCAGGGCCTTGCGTACGGAGTGACGGCGATCGGCCTCCGTCACCAGCTCTTCGACGCTCGGTCCGGGGTCGAGGCGCTCGTGCGCGGCATCGAGCGGTTGGCTGTGCCCGGCGTCGCGGCGACTGTTCAGCACCACGTTATGGGCGATGGCGAAGAGCCACGAGCGGAAGGAGGGGCCGCGCTGGGTGGGTAGGGCGGCCAGGGCGCGGGCAAAGATGAGGCTGGTGGCATCTTCGGCATCCTCGCGGTCGCCCAGGCGGCCGTAGCAATAGCGATAGACGGCGTCGATGTAGCGGTCGTAGAGCAGGCCGAACGCCTGGCGGTCGCCGAGGGCGAGGGCCACAAGTGTTTCGTCACTTTTCTCCTCGGTCGACATCACTGGTCGAATCCGGACGACGTTTGGCACCGTTGCCTCCGCCTGTGCTTAGCAAACGCTCTACTGAGGTAGACACGGTCCGGGGCGAAGTGTGGCAGGGTGATCGGGCCGACGGAGGCTCAACGCTGCGATGGTTCCTCGATGGGAGTGCTAGCGGGGGCGGCCGCCGTGGCAAGCTGGGCGCGGCTGGCGAGCCGCCACTTGGAGAGGATGCTGGCGACGTGGCTCTCGGCCGTGCGCTCGCCGATGCTGAGCTGGTCGGCGATCTGCCGGTTGGAGAGGCCGCGGGCGACGAGGGGGAGGACGTCCCGTTCGCGGCGGGTGAGCTCGGCACGCGGATGGGAGCAGGGTGGCGGTTCCGCCATGGGTGCGGTCAGCGGTTCTTCGGTAGAGAGGACGGCATGAAGGCGCCATTCGCCCGCGCCACCCCGCATCGGCCTCGCGCCGCGATCGAGGAAACGGATTTCCGCTCCGGCCGCCAGGTCTTTCACCGTGCCGGAAACGAGCGTCTCGTAGAGCGCCGCCTGGCTGGCGACCCAAGCGGCAATCGGCGCGGCGATGCCACCAACGCGGTCGCCGTGCACCTCGCACTCGCCGGTGTGCAGACCGGCGTGGGTCGTCAGGCCCAGGCCGCGGGTCGCCATGTTGATGGCGCTGGCGCAGCGGATCGCTCGCGCCGGCCCGTCGAACGTGGCGACCAAGCGATCTTCGCCCGAGGCGTGCACGCCCCCGCGGAAGCGATTGATCTCCCGCCGCGCCAGCGAATGAAACCGCTGTAGCAGGTCGCCCCAGCGCCGGTCGCCGAGGGCGATGGCTTGCCCAGCGGCATCGACGATCTCGATCACCATGACGGTGGCCAGGACCGTGGTGCGCGTAGGGGAGGGCCGCGCGCCGGTGACAAAGGCTTCGATCTCGTCGACGAGCGCGTCGATATCGCCCGCGAAGGTGAGATAGTCGGAACCCGGCAGTTCGACCAGTTTAGCGCCGGGGATATGCGTGGCCACGTATCGACCGGGTTCGATGATCGACGCGCCCGTGCCGATGCGATTGAGCACGAGCGTCGGCACGCGGATTGCCGGCAGGAGATGCCGCACATCGATCACGGAGTTCATCCGATCGAGGGCGATGACCGCGCCGGGGCTGGCGCCTAACCGGTGATAGGTGCTGAACCAGGTGCGAAAGGCAGGATCGTGCAGCTTTGAAGGCGCCATATCGGCGAGCTCGTCGCAGGTTCCCCACGAGTCATGAATGGATTGTGCGCGGCGCTCGATCGACTCGGCCAACTCGCTGGCGGTCGGGGCCTAGGGATAGTCGGGCGCGCGCGTTTCCGAGGCGTATGCGCCAAAGAGGACCAGCGCCGATGTTCGCTCGGGATAGGTAGCGGCAAAGAGCATCGCCAGCGGCGTGCTCTCCGAGAGGCCGTAGATGACCGCCTTCTGGGAGCCGGCGGCATCCATCACCGCGCGCACGTCGTCCATCCGCTCGGCGAGGGGCGCGACGCCGGCCACGCGATCGGAGAGGCCGGTGCCCCGCTTGTCGAAGAGAATCAGGCGGGAGAAGGAGGCCAGCCGGCGCAGGTAGTGGGCGTACCCCGGTTCCTCCCAGGCGTATTCGAGGTGCGAGACGTACGGTGGCGAGTGGACAAGGTCGATCGGGCCATCCCCGACGACCTGGTAGGCGATGCTGAGGTCGCCACTCCGCGCGTACTTGGTTCGTGGCGCCATATCGGGTTACCTCACGCTGGGTGATGGGACGGGCTATGGGCTATTGGCTATTGGCCTTCAGCCCTCCGTGCCCCGTCACCCTATCACCCTCGTCAGCGCGATGCTTGCAGGAACTTGCTCTTCGCCGCGACCTCCGCCGTCGATGGCCGCCGCTTGTTGCCGAAGACGGCGACGAACATGAAGCTTTTGCCCGCGGCGTGCGGCGAGAAATAATCCGTCACATCGTCGTCGAACGAGGTCGATCCGACCGCGCCCAGCCCCAGGGCGTGAGCCGCGAGTTGCACCCTGGCGCCAAAGAGGGCGGCTTCGAGTTGGGCCAGCCGGTAGCCGCGGTTGCCGAAATGCGCCAGCACTGGCTCGAGTTCGGTCAGGGCGTAGGCGTTGACGTGCGCGGCGTCGGCGTACTCCTGGCCGCAGGCGAGGCGGCTGCCGGCCCGGCGCGAATCGTCCGGCTGGAGCAGCTCAAGCGCCATCGCGTCCCGATGGACGACATAGGCGCCCGGTGGCAGCCCTTCGACGTTGTTGACGATGAGATAGGGGGTGTAGAGCGACGGCGCGCCGGGAATGAGGCAGTCCATCGCCGTTTCTCCCAGCGCGCTGATCAGCACTGTCGAGAGCGCCGCGAACGACAGGGTCGTCTCCGCCTGGTAGTGCCGGTTCGAGCGGCGGCGGCTGATGACGGCCTCGATAGAATCGTCCGGCCGGGCGGACGGATCGAGCGGCGCGAGGGGGATCAGGGGGCCGCTTGGAGCGGGGGGTTCGGGCCGGAAGGCGCCCGAGCGCCAGGCGCGGGCCGCGGCGCCCGACGCCAAGGACGACGCGGCATGGATCGCCCCGATCTCCGGAAAGTCGATCTCCCGCTCCGAAATGGGTCGCGTCGCCAGACCCAGCGGTGCGGTGGGCGGCACTGGCGGCGGAGCTCCATCCGACCGGCCCAGGGCGACCAGGCAGACCGATGCCTCGCGCTCGCCATCGACATCGAGCAGGGCGTTGATGGCCGGGTCGGCGAATCCGAGCACCACCCGCGCCGGCAGCCGCTCTCCAGCGGCCACCGCCAGCAGGTTGGCCAGCGCGGTCCCGGTGTCCCAATAGACATGGCGATAGGTCCGGGCCTGGTAGCGCCAGGCGTTGCGCCAAAACGTGCTGGTCCACACCGCGACGACGGGCGCTTCGGCGATGGCCAGCTCTTCTCCGGTGGCCTCGATCACGGCCGATCGGTAGTCTCCGGCGCGGAGCTGGCGTAGGCTGTGATCGTGCGCCGCGTAATGGTAGACACCCGCCGCCAGCCCAGGCAGATCGCCGCAGACGAGGTAAAGCTCCAGGTGATAGCGCGCCCCGGTGCAACCGGCGGCGCGAAACTCGATCTCTTTGCCCGCGGCGCTGCGCCAGCGCTTGAGGACGCCATTGGCGCGCAGGCAGAGACGGGCGACCGCGTCCAGATCAGGAACAGCGTTGCCGGCTGGCAAATCGCCCGTGGCTTGCAACGCGTCGAGCGCCGAGAGCTCCGTCTCCGGGAAGTCGCGCGGCAGGGGAATGGGCTCCAGGTCGGTGTAGATCTTGTACGGGAAGGGCTCGATGGCGGCGCTCTGTTCGCCCAGCGCCGGGCGGAGGTGGGGCGGCACGCCCATCAGGATGGAAACGCCCTCGTCACCGGAGGGGCGGACGTAGTTCGTGACCCGGTGAAAGTGCCGCGCCGCGGCGGCCTGCTGAGCCTGTTCCTGTTCCATCACGGTCACCCCAAGTGGCTTACAGCGCGGGCGTGTCCACGCGCCGCACGATGCGCAGCGCTTCCCGCAACGCGTGCTCGATCCGGTTGCGCTCCCGTTCCAGCCGGGTACGCATGTAGCGGAGCTCATCGCTCTCCGGATCGAGCTGGCCGAGGGTAATTGCCTCCGCCAGCCCAGGCAGTGCTTGCGAGCCGAGGGCCAGATCGTGCTCGAAGGGGCCGGAGCGGGTGTAGTTGACCGGGATCAACTCGTGGGCCAGCTCGATCAGCACTGTATTGGCTCGCGCCGGATCGAGGCGATCGAGCGCGCCGCCGCGCAGCTCGCGGCCGAGCTCCAGCGCCAGCTCGCGGGTCCGCTCCAGGTCGATCCGCCCCTGGGCCGCCGTGTGGTAGCGGGCCAGAGCCGCGGCCAGCTCATCCGCCGTCGCCGCGTAGTCGAACGGCAAGCGGGGCAAGGTGCAGAGCCGCCAGAGCGTTTCGGCGTAAATGCCGGCATCGCGCACCAGCAAATCCGGATCGATCTTATCGGCGGTGTCCTCCGTGGTGTGCCACCACCAACCGAGCCCGCCCCCCTTCGATCCCGCGCCGAGGAGCTGGGCCATGGCCGCGCCGGTCTCGGAATCGTCGCGGGCCTGTTCAGATAGAGTGGCGAAGAGGGTCGGGATGCCGTGGCCCCAGAACGATTGGTCGCTGGAGCGGCTGATCCGCTTGTATTCCAGTTCGACGCCAGCAGTTTCCCGCAAGATTTGCTGCCCGAAGCCGAAGGTCTCGGCCATGACCGGCGCTTCCTCGAGGACGGAGGCGTCCACCCCGCCCACGGAATCGACGTTGACGTGGCAGACGCACTGCTCGTGCAGCTCGTGCCAGTGGCTGTCGGCATACCAGGCCGACCCGGCGTAGCGGCCATGCGAGTGCCCGGACCAGAAGGCGAGGCGAATGCCGCGCCGCAGTTCGCCCTTGCGCTCGGCCAGCAACCGCGCCACTTCGAGCTGGGTAGCGTTGGCCGAGCCGTTGTCCATTACCCCCAGATGCCACGAATCGACGTGCCCGCTGAAGAGGACGAAGCGGTCCTCCTCCGTGCCGGGCAGATCGGCGGTGAGCGTTGGGATCGCGGTCCAGGCCAGATAGGGTTCAGTCACGAGGCGCACACGGACCGCTCCCGCCGCCAGGCGTTCCTTCAATCGCGCGCCGCTCTCACGGGTGATGCCGACCGCCGGCACGTCGGGCAGGAGCGAGGCCGTCTCCGGCGTCGGCGTGCCCCAGACCGGCGAGACGCACATCTCGTGGATCTGCTCGTCGTTGATGTGAACGTGCCCGATGGCTCCAGCGAGGCTGGCGGCGCGCGCCTTGCCCGGCATGGCCAGGCCGTCGCTGAGGACGATCTTGCCGGCTCCGTCGATACCCGAATAATCCGCCGGCATCCCCGCCCCGGCGTAGACGAGATCGCCGCTGACGCCCTCCGGACCGGTGCCGGGGCTAAGCGAATAGCCGTTGGCCGCGATCTCAAACGGGTCGTCGCCGAGCACGGCCAGCGAGGCGCGAACGGGATAGCCGATCAGCGCCTCGCTGGAGAAGCGTTGGACATCGTAGCCAAGCCGTTTGAGGCATCCCTCGATGTAATCGAAGGCGCGCGCCTCCGCGGGCGAGCCCGACAGGCGCACCTCGGCGGCTACCGCCCGCAAATGGCGCTCAAGCTCGGCGGCAGAGACATCGTCCTGAATTGACATGTGGCGCCCCTCCCCAGACATCGTGACCGGGGATGATTCTCGCCCCGTTGCACGATCGGGTCAATGCACATTTCGTTGTACGCGCGATTTCGACGTGCTGGCGCTGGATGGGCGCCTGGAGCCCGGGCGCGGCAACCGATCGTCAGCCACGCGGGATATCCACGATGTCCACGATCGCCGATCATGCTCATGTCGCCATCGTGAAATCGCGGAATTGCGTTCGGTCAGAAGATGGTGTTGAAGATATGATGCGCCGGACGGTCCACAATCGCGATGACATGGGGCGAACGTCCTGGGCAAGCAGGGCCGAAAACCTGACCTGCCGCCCGCGTGTCGCGATGATAGGATCGTGGTGCGCGCGACTCTGGATACCCGGCGGCTCGGAGTCCTCGCCTCTGCCGGGCGACGTCTCCGGGCATCGTGAGCCGGGATCCTCGATCAATTCTTGGAGGAGGGCAGAAAATGGACCAGCGCAACCACGCCGATCTGCACCGGACATGGGAGAGCGCCGCGCCGCGCCGGGCCGTGCTGGGACGGCTCAGCGCCGCCGCCATGGGCGTGTTGGCGACCTTCGGGCTAACTGGGACCGTCAGCGCCAGCACCTGCCGCCCGGAAGACAGCGCGAATCCTGCTGCCCAGGTGGAAGGGACGCCCACCGGCTTGCCGGATCCTCCCGGCCTGAAAGCGCGATGTCCAACTGGCAGCACCGGGCCCGCCGGGGCAGCGGGTTCCCGGGGCCCAACCGGGGCCTCGGGTCATGCGGGGCCAACCGGGCCCACCGGTCCAGCAGGCCCGCGGGGCCCGCGCGGCCCTGTCGGCGCCACGGGATCGCCTGGCGCTGCCGGCCCGGCCGGGGCCCGGGGGGCGTCAGGCGCGCGGGGCGCCGCCGGACCCACGGGAGAAGCCGGCGGCCAGGGCCCGGCCGGAGCCATTGGGTCTCCTGGCCCTCAAGGAGAACCGGGACCGACCGGACCGGAAGGGGAGCAAGGCCCGTCGGGCGCGCAAGGGACAACGGGGCCCGTGGGCCCCGAGGGTCCAGCCGGACCCACGGGTGAGACCGGCCCCGAGGGACCCGCGGGCCGCGCTGGAGAGCCAGGACCCACCGGGCCAACCGGGGACGTGGGCTCGGCTGGTCCTGCCGGGGCTTCTGGTGATACCGGGGCTGCTGGCGCGGCGGGAGAGATCGGGCCCACGGGTCCGGCTGGCCCAACGGGGGCGCCGGGGCCGCAAGGCGAACCATCCTCCGTGACAGGACCCACCGGCCCGGCCGGCGGCGTCGGCCCAACAGGCGCCGCGGGAGAGCCTGGTCCTCAGGGCGAGCCCGGTCCGCAAGGAGCAACCGGCGCTCAAGGTGAACAGGGCCCGGCCGGACCAACCGGCGCCGCGCCACTGACGCGGACCCGCGTTGGCAACCGGGCGTCGGGCCCCGGATTGCAGATCTCCGATGCGACCTGCCGCGCCGGGGAGCATGCGGTCAGTGGTGGGTACGTGATCCGGGACGTGAGCTCCGGCACGGTCACCGAACAGTGGAGTTTGCCAACTCCGTTCGAAGATGACGAAGTGCCAACCGGCTGGCAAGTAGCTGTCAACGACAGTGGGTCCGATAAGCAAATCACCGCCTATGTAATCTGCGTCCCGGACTAGTGGGATAACCATCCGACCCGTGGCGCGATGATGCCGGCAGGCGGATCGCGTCGCGGGTCGCCCCCTTTATCTGCCACACGATGGCGCCGACGAGGAGACGTTCATGCGTTTTGGGGTCACCCTTCCCACCTATCCAGCGGAAGCGACGATTGAGGGATTCGTGCAGGTGGCCCAGGCCGCCGAGCGGCTCGGCTTTGCGTCGGTCTGGAGCACCGATCATGTCATCATGCCGCCCGACCAGGCCGGGCCGTACACCTCCATCTTCGAGGCGCTGTTGACGCTGGCGTACCTCGCTCCGCTGACGAACCGGGTCAAGCTCGGCATCTCCGTGATCGTCGTGCCGCAACGCAACGGCATTGTGCTGGCCAAGGAATTGGCCACCCTCGACCAATTGAGCAATGGGCGGTTAATCGCCGGTGTCGGCGCGGGGTGGAGTGAGCCGGAGTTTCGGATGCTCGGCGCGGGCGACCGCTTTCATATCCGGGGAGCCCATCTGGATGAGACGCTGCGCCTCTGGCAGCACCTCTGGAGCGCTCCAGAGACGCCGTTTTCGGGGACGTACTACGATCTGCCGCCTGTCGCCTTCGCGCCCGGTCCCATGCAGCCCGCTGGGCCGCCGATCTGGGTTGGCGGGCGGTCGGCAGGCGCCCGCCGCCGAGCGGGCCGCTATGGCGATGCCTGGCATCCGGTGGGGATCGCGGTCGAGGACTTGATCGAAAAGGCCGCGCTCGTGCGGGAGAGCGCTGCGGCGGCGGGCCGGCCGATGCCGGAGATCGCGCCGCGGCTGCCGATCCAGTTCGGCGAGGCGACCGTGGCGCTCTCGGCCAACCCGATGCAGACCATCTCCGGCAGCCCGGCCGAGGTTGCGGAAGCGCTAGCGGCCTACGCCGACGCCGGGGTGAGCGAGATCGTCTGCGGATTCAACTCGCCCGACGGGGCCGTCGTCGTCGAGCGCATGGAGCGCTTTGCCGAGCAGGTGATTCCGGCGCTGGCAGGTCGTTAAGCCACGTTGCTGGTTACGAAAAATCGGTCGTGTAAAGCTCGATCAGCTTCTGCAGGACATGTTCGCGGGTCAGATCGCTGACGCCGCCCGGCTGCCGGGCGATCCAGTGGGTGGTCACCCGGCCAGTCGACTGCACGTCCCAGTACGGGCGAATCCCGGCGGGCGTGACCTCCGCGATCAGGGTGGCGGTGATGCGCCCATCGGCCCGCGCGATCTGCACCACGATCTGGGGACCTTCGACGTGATCGAGGTATTTCGTGACGTCGAGCCTGCGGTTCTGCTCTCCCATGTACGCCCGGAAATCCTCGATGCCCGGGATGACCTCGATGGCGAACGCCATCTGGACTTCCCGCAATTCGGAGTCGAGCCGGGCGCGCTGCTGGTCCGTCTCCGACGCCGGTGGATCAGGGGCGGCGCGTTTGCTCGCCTTCCTGCTCTTCTCGCGGGGGTAGCGATCGCTCATGGACATAATTCCTTATCACATTATGCGATTCAGGCAAGCAGGCGCGCGGATGCTCAATCCATGATACGCCTCAGAAAGAGGTCAGCCGTGGCGATGTCGAGACTCTCGGTGCGCCGCGTTGAGCAAACGACTCGGGCAGATGGGTTGAAGGTCAACTACAATGGGACGCGAATGGAATGCGAAAGGTTCGCTAACCGGCTGACGTTGTTTGTAAGGGGGCTTTGCAATAGACACATCACGTCATGAAGCGGCGCTGCGGCAGGTCCATCGAGACGCGAGTTCGGCGTCGATACAGGAAGTCTCCCAGCTGCTCCAGGAGGTGCTGTCGCGGCGCCTGACCGCCTATATCGCCGGTGTGCGCGATGGGAAGACGGTTACGCGCTGGGCCAGTGGCGAGGTGACGGAGATTCGCAACTACGAAACCGAACAAAGGCTGCGGACCGCGTATGAGATCACCCATCTGCTGCTGGCGGAAGAGTCGCCGCGAACGGTACGCGCCTGGTTCATCGGACTCAACCCGCAAATTGATGATACGCCTCCGGCCGAGGCCATCGCCGAAGGCCGCCTGAAAGATGCCTTGAGTGCCGCCCGCGCGTTCATGGTTGGCGGATGAACGGCCTCGAGGGAAAGACTCTCGGCCTCGCTCCGAAATAACGAAAGAGCCTGATGCCGTATCACCGCATTCGTTTCATCCTGGTGGGCGGGCAAGGCAATCGTGTGATGGCGCCATGCTGCTCATGCGCTGCCCTCCGCGCTGGTCGCCTTCGTCACTCGGGACCACCAGCCCTCGGCCCGCAAACGGACCCTCCGCCCACTCCGCCGTTTTCAGCCCCGTTTAGGGGGCTTTCGTCTGCCCAGCGAGAGGATTTATCCTCCCGCGGCGAGCCAACGGCGTTCCCTCCTGGCCAACGGCTTACAGAGCAAGGTTGTGTTGACGATCCACCAAGTTCGATACACGTTCAGTAGCGGCTGATTCCCAATTCGAGTATTCCGCGAAGTTGACGCTATCCCCCGCCGATTGATACCCTCCGCCTCGTTCGTTCCTTACATTCCCCGACCGCAACCCATCACCAGTGGGAGTCTTGATGAGCCCGAGCCAGACTACCCCGGGCGCGAGCGCCGATGCCTTCACGCGGGAGGTCATCCGCAACAAGCTGCTGGCCATCGCCGGGGAGATGGGCATCGTCCTGGCGCGGACCAGCATGAGCCCCATCGTCTACGAGGTGCTCGACTTCGCTTGCGGCATTACCGACGCCCAGGCGCAGGTCATCGCCCAGGACAACGGCCTCTGCCTCTTCACCGGCACCTTCACGCCGCAGGTGGAATCGATTTTGCAACGCCATCCGGCCGAGACGATGCGCCCCGGCGATATCTTCATGACGAACGGCCCCTACGGGGGCGGCACGCACACCGCCGACGTGGCGCTGGTGATGCCGATCTTCGCCGGTGAACGGCTGATCGCCTTCGGCATCTCGGTCACCCACTGGACCGAGATCGGAGGCAAGGTGCTCGGCTCCCTCTCGCCCGATTCGACCGAGATCTTCCAGGAAGGGCTGCAATTCCCGCAACTGAAGCTCTATCGCGCCGGGGAGATCAACACGGAGCTGATCGAGCTGATCCGCGAGAATGTGCGGCTGCCCCAGATGTCCCTGGGCGACCTGAGCGCCGGCGTGGCGGCGGTGCGCATCGCCGGGGAACGTCTCGGCGGCATCGTCGCGCGCTACGGGCTGGCGGCGACGCTGGCGACGTTCGGGGCCATCCTCGACCACGGCGAGGCGATCGCCCGCGACGCGTTGGGTCGCATTCCGCCGGGCGTCTACGAGGCGGAGGAGATCATCGACGGCGACGGCATCACGGAGGACCCGATCCCCGTGCGCGTCCGCGTCGAGATCACCCCGGAGCGGTTGATCGCCGACTTTACGGGAAGCTCGCCGCAGGTGCGCGGCCCCATCAACTGCGCGCGGGGGGCGCTGATGTCCGCCTGCAAGACGCTCTTCAAGGCCATCACCGCGCCCGACGCGCCTTCCAATGAGGGGCTCTTTCGCCCACTGGAAGTGATCGCGCCCGAGGGAACCGTCTTCACCGCCGTCCGCCCTGCCGCCACCGGCTGGTACTACGAATCGTCCGCCTTTGCCACCGAGCTGATCTGGAAGGCGCTGGCCCCGCTTCTGCCGGAGCGCCTTTCCGCCGGGTCGTACGTCTCCCTCTGCGCGTACTACATCGGCGGCACGCGGCCGAACGGCGACTACTGGGTGCAGGCCACCCCGCAGGATGGCGGCTGGGGGGCCGGGAGCGACATCGATGGCGAGAGCGGGCTGATCGCCACCACCGACGGCGACACCTACAACTACCCGGCCGAGGTGATCGAGCACGCTTTTCCCCTGGCCATGGAGCGCAACGCGCTCAACGTCGAGGCCGGAGGCGGCGCTGGACGGCGACGCGGCGGCTTCGGCACGATTCGTGAGTTCCGCGTTCTCAATCCGACGGGCGGCTTCCTGCTGGCCTCGATCGGTCGCTCCGTACAGCGCCCTTGGGGCGTGGCCGGCGGCCACGAGGGGACGAGCAACTTCTACGAGGTGGTGCGCGGCGATGGCGAGGTCGTGCGCGGCGGCCGCGTCACCGGGCTGCCGCTGGCGGCCGGCGATCTGGTGCGGGTGGTGACCGGCAATGGCGGCGGCTGGGGAAATCCGCGTGATCGCGAGGCAGAGCTCGTGCTGGCCGACCTGCGCGATGGCTACATCATCGCCGAGATCGCCAGGGAGATCTACGGAAGCGACGAGAGCCAGGAGACGCTATGAGCGGCGCGATCCGGGTGGCGGTCGATATCGGCGGCACCTTCACTGATGTCGTCGCGTTTGACGAGACGACTGGCCGCGTCTGGGCGGCCAAGGCGTCCACCACGCCCGCCAACTTCGCCGATGGCGTGCTCGATGCGCTGCGGGCCGGCGAGGTCGAGGCGGCCGCCATCGCCTCGTTTGTGCACGGCTCGACGGTGGTCATCAATGCCATCACCCAGCGCTGCGGGGTGAAGACCGCGCTGCTTACCACTGCCGGCTTCCGCGACGTGCTGGAGATCGGCCGCGGCAACCGGCCGGACATGTACAACCTCAAGTACCACAAGCCGCGCCCCTTCGTGCCCCGGCATTTGCGCTTCGAGGTGGCGGAGCGGGTCGGCGCCGATGGCGCGGTCTGGACGCCGTTGGCGCTCAATGACCTGGAGGCGATTGCCGTCTCGTGCCACGAGGCGGGGGTGGAGGCGCTGGCCATCTGCTTCCTTCACGCCTACGCCCACCCCGAGCACGAGCAGCAGGCCGCCGCCTTCCTGCGTGGCCGCTTGCCCGGCATCGCTGTCTGCGCGTCGTCGGAGATCACCCGCGAGTGGCGCGAGTTCGAGCGGAGCAGCACGGTCGTGCTCAATGCCTACGTGCAGCCGATCCTGAATGGGTATCTCTCCGATCTGGAAGCGCGCCTGCGCGCGGACGGCGTGAGCGCGCCCCTCTTCGCCATGCTCTCCAATGGCGGCGTGGCCACGTTCGCGGCGTCGCGGCAGACGCCCATCGCCATGGTCGAATCGGGCCCGGTGGCCGGGATCACCGGCGCCGCGCTGATCGGCGGGTTCATCGACGACCCGAACATCATCTCGCTCGACATCGGGGGCACCACCGCCAAGTGCTCGCTCATCGAGGGAGGCGAGGTGAAGATCACCACCGACTACCGGATGGAAGCCTCGCCCCGCTCGTCGGGCTATCCGCTGAAGGTCCCCGTGGTCGATATCGTCGAGATCGGCGCTGGCGGCGGCAGCATCGCCTGGTTCGATGCCGGCGGCGCGCTGAAGGTTGGCCCCCTGTCGGCCGGGGCCGATCCCGGTCCCGCTTGCTACGGACGTGGCGGCGTCGAACCGACCGTCACCGATGCGCTGCTGATTACCGGGGTGCTCAATCCGGATTACTTCCTTGGCGGCCGGCTCGCGGTCGATGTCGAGCTCGCCCGCCGCGCCTACGCGCCGCTGGCCGCGCGGCTGGGGGTGTCGATCGCGGCCGCGGCGGCCGGGGTGATCCGCGTCGTCAACGAGCAGACGATCGACGCGCTGAAGCTGATCTCGGTCCGCCGCGGCTATGATCCGCGCGACTTCACCCTGGTCGCCTCGGGGGGAGGAGGCCCGACCCACGCCGCCGCGCTGATGGCGGAGCTTGGCGTGCGACGCGTCGTGATCCCCCCCTTCCCCGGCGCCTTCAGCGCCTGGGGGATGCTCCTCACTGAGCCGCGCGTCGACCGCGTGCAGACCCGCGTCCTGCCGCTGGCCAGCACGCCACCAGCCGAGCTGGAGCGCCTCTTTGCTGCCGCGGAGACCGAGGCGATCGCTGCGCTGACCGCCCAGGGGTTCGGCGCGGAGACGATTCCCCCGCCCCGGCGCGGCCTCGACATGCGCTATCAGGGCCAGGAGCACACCGTCGAAGTCCCGGTCACGGGAAGCGAAGACCTGGCGTCTGAAACCTTGACGCGGGCGTTTCACGAGCGACATCGCCAGCGTTACACCTTCGCGCTGGACGACACCCCGGTCGAGATCGTCAACATCCGGGTAACCGCGACGGCGGACATGGCGCGGCCCACCCTTGGCACGCCAAATGCACCGGGCAACGGCGACCCGTTGAAGGGATCCCGGCTGGTCTCCTTCGAGGATCAATCGCTGCCGACGCCCATCTACGATCGCGCGCTTCTGCCGGCCGGCTTCACGGGCGCGGGCCCCGCCATCGTCGAGGAGCCGAGCACGACGACGGTGGTGCATGCGGGTCAGCGGTTCGCGGTCGATGCCCTCGGGAATCTCATCATCTCTGCCGGGACGGAGAGGCTGTAGAACAGAGGGCGACGTGTCGCCTTTGCCGCCGGAGGCTGAACGCCGTCCGGCTACATCCGCGACAAGCCCCATGGAATGGGGCTATATGAGGCGAAGCGGTGAGAACCAGCCCCATTTTATGGGGCTTTCGTGGAGCTAGCTTGAGGATTTTATCCTCAAGCGACGCCGCATCGGCGTTCGCTTTCATATCGAATGTTCCCCAGCCGGACTTGGTTTCCAGGCACAACAACATCCACCATTTGCCCTGTTGACACCCCCTACTGAACTTCGTACAGTAGAAGCGCCTGAAGAATTCAAACACGCGGGAGGGTGCAACGCTTTGCGAAGCCCAGTCCAACGTCGTGGTCGAGCGAGAGCGCGCATCGCCGTGCTGCACGGAGCGTTCCGCGGCCGTCTCGTCTGATGACGCGCCCGGTCCGCTCTGACACCGACGTCGTGTCTGACGCCCCTCTGGGCATCGGCGCGGCGGCGAAAGCCGTGGGCCTCAGCCCTTCGACGCTGCGCGCCTGGGAAGCAGCGGGACTCTCCTCCCCGCGTCGTGACGACTTCGGGCGGCGCTGGTATTCGCGGGCGGATACGGAGCGGCTGCGCGAGATCCAGCGTCTCCGCGACGAACGGGGTTGCTCCCTGCGCGAGATTCAACACGAGTTCCGCGATCGCGCCCCGGCAACGTCCACGCCGGAGCCCCCCCGATCCACCGAGATGCGGGTGGCCCAGCGGCTCAGGACCCTGCGCCATCAACTCGGGCTGACCGTCCGCCAGGCGGCCGAGCGAACCGGCCTCTCGGCATCGTACGTCAGCTCCGTCGAGAACGGTTATACCCGCCCCTCGGTGGCGAGTCTGCTGAAGCTTTCCCAAGCCTACGGCGCCAACATCCTGTCGTTTTACGGTCCTTCTGCGGAGCCGCGGCGTCGTCTGGTGCGCGCCGGCGCGGCCGAGGTCATCGCCATGGGCGATCCCGGGGTGGGCGTCGCCTTGCTCACCCCGCACGAAGGCGCCATCGAGCTCCATCTCTTCGAGCTGGCGCCAGGGGCCAGCAGCGGCGGCGCCTATCGCCACGAGGGGGACGAGTTCTGGTACGTCCTGGCCGGCACGCTCGGGGTCTGGCTCGACGAGGAGCTGTTCCGGCTGGAAGCGGGAGATTGCCTCTCGTTCGCCAGCACCGACGAGCATCGCTTCGTGAATCTGGCGCAGGGTGTGACGATGTTCCTGGGTGGAAATTCGCCATCCACGTTTTGACGAATGACCGCGGCGGCCGATCGGCCGCGCGGGAGGTTGCGAGGTTGCATGGAGAGCTACGACGTCGAGTTGCGGAACGCCACCAAGAGATTCGGCGACGTCGTGGCCGTCGATCATGTCACCCTCGCGGTCAAGACCGGGGAGTTCGTCTCGATCATCGGTCCCAGCGGATGCGGCAAGACCACGACGATGCGGATGATCGCCGGGCTGGATCAGCCCGATAGCGGCGAAGTCATCATTCGCGGCCAGGCCATGCAGGGGGTGCCGCCCTACGAACGAAACGTGGCGCTGGTCTTCCAGAGCTTCGCCCTCTTCCCGCACCTCGACGTGCTCGGCAACGTTGAATTCGGCCTGCGCATGCGCGGTGTCGACAAGTCCGCGCGCCGCGAGCGGGCGTTGCGCGCGCTGCGCACCGTTGGTCTGGACGGCTTCGAGCGACGGCGCATCGGCCAGCTCTCCGGCGGGCAACGACAGCGCGTGGCGCTG
>JBBRVX010000062.1:0-22996 GCA_038246475.1 Thermomicrobiales bacterium
CGCCGACGGTCGTGGTGCTTGACCTCCTGATGCAGCCCTCGGGCACGGGGACGGCCCTCGTACGTCGATTTATGCACCCGCCGGTGGCGGCGAAGGTGCTCGCCCTAGCAGGTCGGGATGAGCCCTCGCTGGCGCAAGCGGCGGCCAGGGCCGGGGCGACAGAGTTCCTGCCAAAGTCCGCGAGCCTCGATACGCTGGTTGCCGCCATCCGCCGCCTCGGTGGCGGAGAGGAATCGCCCATGCCCACACGGGACGTGAGTGAGCCGTGTGGCGCACCAGCCGGGACAGACATAACGGAGCGAGTACGCGGCGCTCGCGTCCGCCTCCTGCGCCATCTGGCGGCCGGCTCGAGCAACGGCGCCATTGCCCATCTCGAAGGTGTGAGCGAACGGACCATCAAGCGCCGTGTCTCCGAGCTGTACCTCAAGCTGGGCGCGTCCCACCGAGCGGGGGCCGTCGCCGCGGCGATGCAGCTCGGACTTATCTAGGTTCGGCGCCCCAACGACGCCCGCGCTTCGCACACCGAGAGGAGAGGAGCATGGACCCCATTCACGTGTTCATTGTCGATGACCACCCGATCATTCGGCTCGGGTTCCGTGACATGCTGTCGGCGGAGCCGGCCATTGCTGTCGTGGGCGAGGCAGGCTCCGCGCCCGAGGCGTTGCACCGGTTGCAGTCCACGCGGGTCGATGTGCTGATCGCCGATCTGCTGATGCCGGAGATCGGCGGCATCGAGCTGTTGCGGCGCCTGCAGTACCTTTCCAACCCACCCCTGCCGCTCGCGGTCAGCGAGAGCGTCAGCGATGAGCTGATCCGGCAGGCGTTCCAGGCCGGTGCGCGGGGCTTCTTCCTCAAGACAATATCCGGCGCCGAGCTGGTGGAGGGTGTGCGACGGATGGCCCGTGGTGAATATGTGCTCTCCGAGCAATTGCTGGGACCCGTGCTCAGTAATCTGGCGCAACTGGCGCGCAGCTACTCGATCGGTTCGTCCGGCCTAACAGACATCGAGTTCGCGGTCCTCCGTCACCTGGCCGCCGGTACTACGAACCGCGAGATCGCCCATGTCGAGTACATGAGCGAGCCGACCGTGAAGCGCAAAGCGCACACAATCTACCGCAAGCTCGGCGTGTCCGACCGCGCCAGCGCGGTGTCCGCTGCCCTGCGACTCGGCCTCATCTAAGCCGACGGGGTGCGCCGAGATGGGCGACTTGGCCCACGATCGCAGGACCAGCGCCGATGCGGTCCCGGCGCCGGTGGGCTCATATGGTCCGAAGACAAACGAGATGGAACGCCCGCGGAGGTTGCCGACAGCCCGACGGGCACGCGGACTGACGGCGGTTCACGCGCAGGACGTGGCCGATACGATACGAAGAGGAGCAGCAGATCACATGGCAAATGGAGGAGCGCTCCAGGAGCTGCGGGTCCTGGATCTCACAGACGCCAGCGGCCGCCTCGCCGGAAAGCTGCTGGCGGAGGCGGGAGCCGATATCGTTCGGCTACGCCGCGAGGCGCCCGGCGGGCCGATGGCCGCACCGGCCGCGGCGTTCGGCGGTCTACTCGACTGGTGGTACGACGCGGGCGTCCGCCGCGCGTCGCTCAATCTCGACACCGATGCCGGACGGCAGGCGTTCAAGGAATTGGCTGCCCGCGCCGATCTCCTGATCGAGACGGAACCGCCCGGCCGGCTCGCCGACCTCGGCCTCGACTACCCCGACCTGGAGCGGTTCAACCCCCGCCTCGTCCACCTGTCGCTCACCCCTTTCGGCAGGCGTGGGCCGCGCGCCCGCTGGCAGGTGAGCGATATCGTCGCGGCGGCGCTGGGCGGCCCGCTCTCGGTCGGCGGCGAGGCGGACAGCCCGCTCAACGGCTGGGGCCGGCAGGCGTTTAACGTCGGCTCCTTCTTCGCCGCCGTCACCGCACTGGCCGGAGTCTACAGCGCCCGGCGGAGCGGGCACGGGCAGCACATCGACCTCTCGCTGCACGAATCGGTGATCACGTGCACCGAGCAGATCCTGATGTTCTGGTTCTACCGCGACGAGTTTCCAACCGCGATCGCTCCTCGGCAGGCCTCGCTACACTGGGGCGGCGGGTACGAAGTGATGGCCGGCGCCAGGGGCGACATCATGGTCACTCCCACGCCCAATGCCCAGGCGCTGCTGGCCTGGCTCGTGGAGGATGGGCGAGAGGACGCCGCCGGCCTGCTGCAAGACATTGACCGGGTCCGGGAGCGGATCGCCGAGGTGATGGCTGTGCTGCGCGACTGGGTGGCGACGAAGGACGCACACGCCCTCTTCCTCGAGGGGCAGCGCCGCCACATGCCCTTCGGCGAGGTGCTGACGGTGGCCGAAGCGGCTGACAGCCCGCAACTGAGGGCGCGCGGCTTCTTCCGCCCGGTGGCCTGGGACGGGCCGGAGATGCGGACGCCGGGGCCGCTGTTCCGCCTGATCGATACGCCTGCACCGCCGCCCCAGCCGCCGCCCGCGACGCCGACCCCGGTCTCGGACATCTGTGCGGACTGGGCGCCGGCTGCCGATCAGCGGGCGGATCACCATCCTGCGCCCAGCACCTCTCAATTGAGTGAAGCGCTACCGCTGGCCGGCGTGCGCGTGCTGGACTTCACCTGGGTGCTGGCCGGACCCTACGCCACGCGCATCCTCGCCGACTTGGGTGCGGACGTAATCAAGCTGCAAACGGAGGTGCGCGCGCAGGGCGCCAGTGGCAACGATCACACGTACTTCGTGATGTGGAACCGGGGTAAGCGCAGCGCCGCGCTCAACATGAAGCACCCGCGGGGGGTGGAGGTCTTCCGCCGCCTCGTCGAGCAGTCGGACCTCGTCTTCGACAACTTCAGCTTCGGTGTGCTCGACCGCCTGGGCATAGGCTATGACGCCGCGCGACAGTGGAACGAGCGCATCATCTACGTCAACATGACCGGCGCCGGCCGCGACGGCCCTTGGCGCGACTTCGTCACCTACGCGCCCACGGTCCACGCTCTCAGCGGCCTCACCTCCCTCACCAACCCGCCCGGCCGGCGCGATATCGGCCTGGGCATCTCCCTCTGTGACCATGTCAGCGGGCTGGCCGGCGCACTCGCCGCCCTTCAGGCCCTGGAGGCGCGGCGACGTACCGGCCGCGGCCAGCTTGTGGATCTGTCGCAATTGGAGGTAAGCACCTATCTGACCGGTCCTGCGCACCTGGATCTCTTCGCCAACGGCCGCGAGGCGCAGCCGCTGGGAAACCACGACGCCTTCGAAGACTTCGTGCCCAGTGAGGTCTACCGCTGCGGTGACGGTGAGTGGCTGGCCGTCACTACACGCGACGATCAGGAGTGGCGCGGGCTCTGCGCCGTAATCGGGGACGATATGCTCTCGGCGGACGAGGGGTTCGCCACGGTGGAAGGCCGCCGCGCACGGCGCGCGATGGTGGACGACGCCCTGGCGCGATGGGCGGGAGGGCAATCCGCGAACGCGGCGATGCACCGCTTGCAGGCGGCCGGTGTGCCTGCCGGCATGATCCAAAACGCTCGGCACATGACCGATAGCGACGAACAGCTCGTGGCACGTGAGTGGCTCACCTACCTGGACCATCCGGTCCGAGGCCATCACCCGGCGGACCGCTACCCGGCCCGGTTCAGCCGCACGCCGCTGGAGCCGTATGCCCCGGCGCCGATCCTCGGCCAGCACACGTTTGAGGTGTATCACGAGCTGCTCGGCATGAGCGACGAGGAGATCGCGGGCGCTATCGGTGAGGGACTGTTCAGCTAGCGGGCGTGCCCGCCTGGGGCGATCGGCTGTGCAACGTCGCGGGCCTTGCTCGGTCGTCGAGCGACACCCCGCCCGCGCCGTGCGACGAGCTTCGCTTCTCCAGCCGCAGTAGGACGCCGAAGGTGGACGCCGGCTGGACTTCGTGTACCTCCGGACCGTCGGCGGATCGCTGCACGTGAACACCCTTCGCCCGCAGCGCCGCCGATTCATCTGCCGGAGCGTCGGTCTGATGTACGAGAGCGTACATGCCCTCGCCCGCTTGTTCGAGGAACCCGGCGATGGAACGGGCGAAGGGCCGGCCCGTGTCGACCGGCGAGACGATTTCGATCGCGCCGCCCGTCCCGGGCCGGCAGTACGCGACCCGCACGCCCCGCTCGGTATCCGTCGCTGCCTCCTCCAGGTGCATCGCGAATCGATCGCGGTAGACCTGCACTGCATCGTCGAAGTCATTCACCGCGATGATCACGCGGACGATTCCGGTCATGGGGGCCGCCGCAGTCTCCCGCGGCTCACGCGTCGGGTACACGCGGATGAGAACGCCGTGAGTGGACCGAGGGTGGACGTCGCGTCCCCCGGCGCCCGACATCAGCGGCAGGACATTGAGGCCCCGTCCGGCGAGGACTTCCGCCTCGGCGTTGGGGTCCGGCGCTTCGAGCATGAGGGCGAACAGCCCCTCGCCGCGACGGTCGAGGAACTTCCCCAGGCTCTGGCTGAGCGGCGCATCGGGAACAGCGGGAGACATCAGCTCGATGTTGCTGCCGTGGTCGGGCGCACACATGGCAATGCGCACGCCGAGCGATGCAACCGAGGCAGGCGATTCCTCAACCGGCATCCCGAACGTGTCGTGGAAGACGCTGATGGCCTTGTCCATGTCGCGGACGGCGATGGCGATGCGGGGCATTCCGGTGATCATGGCTGCCGCTCCTCTTCGTTGTGGCCACCGACCCAGTGCAGCATATACCCGGCCATCCCCCGCGGGTTACCGAACCCGTTCCCTCCGCCATGATCATGCTCCTCACTCGCTCGACCGCGGCTCTGCCGATCGACCGGCACGCAAGGGTACGCCGGCCCAGGGGAAGCCTCACAGACGAACAGGCTGCCAGCGTGCCAGCGGGACAAAACTGACGCCGGGGCCGCCGGGGCAGCCCGCGCATCCCTGCGCCAGCGCGACCAGGAGGGCGGGACAGAACGGCTGCGGCGTCGCGGCGTCTACCTGGACGTACACGTCCCCCTCGATTGCCGCTCCGGGGTTCAGGGTTGCCACGCCGGGCAACGCCGAGGGATACCTCGCCGGGTCAGTGTAGCCGCGCGGGTGCGCGTGGCCTGCCCCGTCCAAGACGCCGAGCAGGTTGTCGAACTCAACCGGGCGCAGGGTCGGGTTCTCTATGCGCGCCCGCAGGGCCAGACGGGCGGGCTCCCCCGCGCATGGCGGACCCTGCGTCTCCTCACGGCGCAGTTCGGCGACGGTCACACGCAGGCCCTCCGGCGTGGTGTACGCGGCTCCGAGCGCGTGTGACGCCGGGGCGACCACCGGCGCGGATTCGGCCGCATTTTGACCGGCGCGTGTCCCACGCACAGGCCTCAGCTTAGTCGCAAGCGATCCCCAATACCGCAGCGTAACCATTGTCCCTCCTCCGCCGCCCGCTGCTTCCTAGCGGGCCGGCCAGAACTGTCGCGTCGGGGCTGGCCAGTGCGCCGCGCCTGGGAACGCGCTCCTTCGTCATCTGCAAGCCAGGAAAGGTCACTGCTCGCCTCTTCATTTGGGTGCGTTGTGGGCGTTGTGGCCGCGGCGCCACCGTCTGACAAGCGGTTCCAGGATAGATGTCGGTATCGAAGGTACGGGAGCTGCTCCTGACCGACCGGTCTCATGCCCCGGTTGGCCTGAGTGGGAGTTGGACGGTCGCGGAGCCCGGGATGATCACCCGGCCGTCCTCCTTCTGCTCCCACACCTCGCATTCGACTATGCCTTCGCCGGCCTCGATCCGGGCGGCGCTCACCCGGCCGCCGAAGATCAGTTGTTCATCGGGAAAGGCACTGGCGCGGTTCTGCGTGCGCAAGCGCAGCAACCGTCCGCGCGGACCGACCCAGTTGCGCAGCGTTTTCGCCAGCAGCGCGCTTTGCAACGGGCCGTGGACGATTATGGTGGGGTGTCCTTCGGACTGGGCGTACGGCAGGTCGTAGTGGATGCGATGACCGTTGTACGTGGCCGCACTGAAGAAGAACAACTGGCTGTTGCTCACCCGCTCACTGACAGGAGGGATTGTGTCGCCGACGGTGACATCTTCGAAGAAGAGCTGGTCAGTCATCGTGTCACCTCGCAATGCCGAACGTACGGCTCTTGGCCACAACCTCGCCCTCCTGATTCGTGTAAATCGTCTCCATAGTCGTCAGGACGAACGGACCCTTCGAACCGTCTTTCTCTTCGATCGCCGCGATGCGTGACTCGCCCGTGATCGTGTCGCCCGGATAGACCGGGAGAAAGCAATCGGTCTCCTCCCCGCCGAACATGGAGCGGCTCACCCTCAGGGGGATGCTGGTCCCCTGGACGATAGGGATGCCGTCCTCACGCAGGTGCGCCAGGTCGACGACGCCCAGCAGAACACAGGGCAGGAACAGTGGCGGCGTGACGATGCCGCGATAGCCGGCTTCCCGGGCAGCATCGTTGTCGAAGTAGATCGGATTGCGGTCCCCGACGGCGGCGGCCCAGCGCTGCGCTTCCAGGAGTGATACCTCCCCCGTCCGCCTCCGCGTGACCGCGCCGATCATGGCGCGCGCTTCGTCAGTGATCAGTGATTCTCGGGCCATCGAGAGACTCCCCTCAGCGAACGGCTGACCCGGATCACGCCGGAATGATCATAATCCGAGCCGCCATCACAGCCCCACGTCGCGGTCCCCGCCGGCGCTACGCTGAAACCGGCGCCCGCTGAACCACCGGCCGGCGCCGTTCCAGAACGGAGGGATGCAGCGGCGCCCGGCTCAACCTTAGATCGGCTTGCCGCCGCGGCCCTCGGGCGCGTTCTGGTCGATCCAGATGTACTTGTAGTTGCCCAGTCCGATGCCGTTCGGCTGGTTGTGCGTGGACATGATGGTGCCGTGCAGCCACGACCGGTCCACCTCGATTCCGCTGATCCAGCCGAACCAGATGTCGTCGACGTTGTCCACGATGCGGGTCGTGATCTGCCGTGCGATCTGCGCCCCCTGATTAGGGTCCGTCGCCAGCGACCATTTGTTGAGCAGGTCGTCGAGCTGCGGGTCGGACAGGCTGCCGTAGTTGGCCGGCGAGCCGCTCAGCAGGGATGGTGTCAGCAGCGTGTCGATCGTGTACCCCTGGGACAGCGGACCGATCCAGATGACCACATCCGGGAAGGACTTGTTCACCTGGTCCTGGGTCATCACGACCGGGTCGCGCACCACGTTCGTGGCATCCACGACCCCGGCCTGCTTCCACTGGAAGATCACCGCGTCGAAGGCGTTCTCCCAGGCGGCGGCACTGTTGGCGACCGGGTACCGATAGACTTGCAGCTTCAGCGGCTCAGTATGTCCCGCCTCCTGCAGGAGTTGCTTGGCCCGCCGCGGGTCGTACTGGGCATTCGGCCCGTAGTCCTTCAGGGTCTGAGGGAAGTCATAGCCGGCGAACTCGGGTGGTATGGGCGTGGCGCCGGCCACGCCGGTCTTGTCCATGCCGCCGCTCCATACCTGTTCACGATTAATCGCCAATGAGAGCGCCTGACGGATGCGGATGTCCTGGAACAGCGGATTTTTGTAGTTGAACATCACCCGTAGCGGACAGCACGACCACCAGGCATTGGACATGACAATGGCATCCCGGACCTTGTCGAGCTGCTCGCGCACCAGCGCGGTGTCGAGCCCGCCGCCCGGTGCAAGCTGGTCCACCTTGCCGGCGAAAAACGCCTCCTTGGCCGTGACGGTGTTGGCGAAATACTGGCGGGTGTACAGGTCCGCGTAGGGGTACGGCTGGGTACCGTACTTCTCCGGCTTGAAGCGCGGCGTCTCCCAATACTCGGGGTTGCGGGCGAAATCCGTGCGGTTCTGGTACTCATTGAACTTCATCATGAACGGGCCGGTGCCCACCGGCTGCAGCTTGTACGAGCCGTTCTCCAGGATCTCTCGTGGGAAGACGAGCAGGTGCGGGGACGCCAGGATGGAGGTGAAGTTGAGGCTCGGCTGCTTGAGGTCGAACCGCACCGTGTCTTTGTCGGGGGCGCTCACCCTGTCCACGGCGCGCAGCACCGCCTTCTGCACGCTCTGCTCGCGGATGATATTGAAGGCAGCCGCGACGTCCTCGGAGGTGAGCGGCCGGCCATTGAGCGGCGGCAGATTGTGGAACTTGGCGTTGGTCGGAATCTTAAAGGTCCAGGAGGTGTAGTCGGCGTTATGCTCCTCGGAGAGCGCCAGATCGCGCTCGATGGCCGGGCCGATCAGGTTTAGCCCCTCCCGCAGCCCAGCGTTGTACAGCTTGTTGTAGCACGGCTGGGAGGCGGTGCCCCCGAGCAAGACATCAAAGTTGGCGGCAGGCGCCTGGGGCACAATGATGTGGCCGCCACGGGAGACGGGGACGTTCCAGTTGTAGCGCCAGGGGCCGTACTTGTAGACCCAGGGATACTGTTTCCACTGCTCGGGCGCCTTCGCCACCTCATCCGCCAGCCCCTGGGTGTACGGGGGCGTCTTGGTGGTGTCCCAGTCGCCGGTGATGCCCTTGCTACTGCTCCCGCTCGCGGTCGTTCCCGTCGCCGCACTTCCGCTGCTGCTGGAGTTGTCGCCCGAGCACGCCGCGAGAAACGCGCTCAGGCTGCCCGAACCGGCGAGCGACAGGAGCGTGCCTACCCGCAGCACCGTCCGCCGGGCCGCGACCTGGCGGGCCGCCCTCCTGTAGAAGTGCTGCCATTCCCGCGCCCCATCACGCAGTTGGTGCAGACTCGGTGAACTCATGACTCCCCCCTCCCGGCGCCGGAAAGCAGCGCACGCGTGCGCATCATCGTCGGCCGGTCCCCAGGACGTCATGAGGCGGGAGGCTCGATATCGGTATCGAAAGGGCCAGACGGACACGGCAGGTTGCCCAGCGGCGGGGCTGACCTAATACCTGCCGGGCCGCAGGTAGAAGCCGTATGGATCGAGCCGGCGCAGGAGATCGATCTCCTCTACGGTAGGCGGCTCGATTTCGCGGACGGTATCCGCTACACGCAGGTTCCAGCGCGTCTCTGCCTGCACCACGTCCGGGCTCAGGTGGGGGAACACCGCCTCCAGCACCAGCTCGCAACTGCCGCTCTCGCCGCCGTCGGCCGTGTCGAAGCCGTAGATACCCATCGTCGAGACGACACGGTTTGGCCCTTGCGGGCGGAGGCCGTGACGGCGGCGCCCGCCGGGACCGTCGACGTAGCCCGGACTGGTGTTGAAATCCACCCGCTCGACGAACCGGCGTTGCTCCTGCGGCATGATGGTCAGGACGCGGGCGGCGAGGCAGGCGATCTCGGTGTTACCGCCCGTCCCACCCAGCCGTCGTTCGGGGTTGCGATAATCGCCGAGGGCGATCGTGTTGAGGTTGCCGAGCCGGTCTACCTGGGCGGCCTGCAACACCCCGAAGGTCACGTTGCCGCCCATGAGGAGCGAGCCGAGGGCATCGACCATGTCGCTGACCATGGCGGAGCCCGGGTTGAGGATCAGATCCGAGATGCCGATCGGCGCGCGGGCGCCCTCGGCCGGCGGCTGCCAATCGAAGGCGCCGACCTCCGTGCAGAACGCGATCTCCGGCGCGTGCAGGAGCTTGGCGAGCGTGCCGCTCAGCACCGGTAATCCCATGCCGACCAGCGCCACCCCCTCCTGGGGAAACTCCCGCGCGGCCGCGACGCACATCATCTCGGCCAGCGTGTAGTCTTCCGCGTACCCGCCTGCCATACCTGCGCCTCCTCACGGCCCTGCTACTGGAATCGACGGATCGGGGCATAGCCGTAGCGGACGCCATCCTGGGGGGTTGTGCCGCTGCTCGCGGCGAGCCCATCCAGAGCATCCTGTCCAAACACCTCGCGGTAGTGCTCGATGTACGCGGCGTGGTCGGCGACGCCATCGATCCACTCCGCTGCGAAGGCCTCGTAATCCTCCTGGCTGCGGCCCGCATTCCGCATCACGGAGGCCGAGAATCCGTAGTCGTAGTCGTAGTAGCCGGCGATGCTGGTCGGATGAGCACCGAACGGCAGATGCACGACTGCCGACACGCGGAATCCAGGAACCACTGTGCGGCTGGGGTCGGAACGGATCACGCTCGCCGGCACGACCTCCTCGACCGACACGATCACCTTGCGCGCCGCCCAGAAAGCCCAGCGTGCGTCGCCGAGGTGGCCCCACATCTGGATATTTCCCTCCTCGTCCGCCCGCTGAGCATGGAGGACGGCAACATCAGGCCGCAACGCCGGCAGCAGCACGACCGGCTGGCCATCGAAGGGCGAATCCATCTGCGCCCACTTCTGTTGTCCGAGGAACCCGCCCGGATGGTCCTGGTACTCGGGACGGAGGTAGTCGGTGCCCAGGAAGGAGCGCGTGGGGATGAAGGGAATACCGAGGGCGCCGGCCATGAGCATCAGGGCGATGGCCTGGTTGCTATAGTCCTCGTACCGGAGCCTGCCCTCAGCCATCGCCCGCGTGACCGCCCCGGGGCGCAGCGCGCCGCCGATGTAACCCGTCCGGGTACGGTCGGCGCAGCCTGCGAGGAAGAAGAGCGTCGCCTGTCCTCCGACCGAGGCCCCGACGATGTCGAGGCGCCGTTTGCGCTGCCGGATGATCTCGTAGCACAGGCCGTAGGCGACCGATGTATAGCCGGCGTAGATCACGTCGCCGTCGCCCACGAAGCGCTCCACGGCGTCATGCACAGACATAAGCTTCGACATCGCCATTCGGTGCTACCTCCCGGACAGTTTCGGTCCCGACCGCGACCGCCGCAACTCCCCTCGGCGATGGAGCACACCGTGGTGAGGCCTTCATCTTCCGAGAGATGCCGCGGGAGTGCGGCGGGGCCTCAGGTGCTACCGCGCAGCCGCGGATCGAGCACATCGCGCAGGGCGTCGCCGAGCAGATTGAAGCCCAGCACGGACAGGCTGATGGCCGCGTCGGGGAAGATTGCCATCCAGGGCGCGACCACCAGGTACTGCTGCCCGGCGGTGTTGAGCATCGAGCCCCAATCAGGTGTGGACGGATCGATCACGCCGAGGAAGGCAAGCGCCGTCAGTACGAGCATGTTCGAGCCGATCGCGACGGTGAACAGGATGATCATCAGCGGCGCGAGATTTGGCAGGATATGCCGCAGCAGAATGCGCATGTGGGAAGCGCCGACCACACGCGCCGCCTCGACGTAGGGCTGGTTGCGGAGCACCAACGCTTGCGCGCGCAGGACGCGCCCGGCGCCTGGAGCGGCGAGGATCGTCAGGGCTGCCACGACGGCCCATCGATTTTGCCGGAAGACCGCGGCGACCACCATGAGGATGACGAGTCCAGGCAGCGCCTGTACGCCGTCCGACACTCGCTGAAACATGAGATCGTACAGGCCGAGCACGTAGCCGGAGAGAACGCCGAGCAGGATCGCCACCACCATCGCCCCGGCGGTCGCGGTAAAGCTCGTGGCGAGTGTGATCCGCCCGCCGTAGAGTACCCGGCTGTAGAGGTCTCTGCCGGTCTGGTCGGTTCCGAAGTAATGTGACCCCTCCCGCGTCGGCCCGGCCAGCTTCGGACCGGTGAACAAATCGTCCCACGCATATGGTGCGACGATGGGCGCAAGCACACAGAAGACGGTGATGACTGTCAGCACGATCAGCGAGATCGTTCCCAGCGGCTTTTTGCCCGCGAGTCTCAGGGCGCGCCGGCCCCATCGCTGTCCTCGCACAACCGAACTCGGCTGCTCCACTGCCGGCAGCGCGAGCGGGCTTTGTGCCATCGTTCAGTCCTTTCCTTTCCTTGTCTGTTCCTTGTCTGTCTCGTTGGTCGTCGCGGGCCGCTCACCCGTAGCGGATGCGCGGATCGAGAACGCCGTACGTCAGGTCCGTGAGCAGGTTCCCGATGACGAGCACCAGCGAGAAGAGAAAGACATTTGTCTGAAGCTGAACGTAATCTCGTTGCAGTACGCTCGTCAGCGTCAGCGAGCCGACCCCGCGCAGGTTGAAGAGCTGCTCGACCACCACTGAGCCGCCGATAATGTATGTCAACTGGGTACCGACCACCGTGATCACCGGCACCATCGCATTCTTGAGCGCGTGACGCAGGATCACCAGTCGTTGCGACAGACCCTTGGCGTGGGCCGTGCGGATGTAGTCTTGACGCAGGACCTCAAGAAATGAGGTGCGAGTCAGGCGCATGGTGACGCCGGCCGATGCAAAGGCGAGCACAAAGGCCGGCACGACGAACTGCTGGAGGTTCACCCAAGGGTCGTTCCAGAAGTCATTCACCCCCGTCGGGAACGTGAAGTGGAAGACCCGTGAGAAGAGCAGGATCATCAGCACCCCGAGAAAGAAGTTGGGGACCGATAGTCCCAGGATGGCGATTACGCGTCCGAGATAGTCCGGCGCCGTATCTTGCCAGAGCGCCGAGATGATGCCGAGGGGCACCCCGATCATCACCGAAAGTACGACGGCCATGAGGCCAAGCTGAATGCTGACCCGTACACGGCGCGTAAACTGTTTGAGCGTGCTCTGATGGGTCAGCCAGCTGTCGCCGAAGTCTCCGCGGGCTACGCCGCCCAGCCAGCGCACAAACTGCTGTGGGACGGTGCCCTCAAGTCCGAGATCCTTCTTGATCTGATTGATGCGCTGCTGGTCGATGCTCGACACTCCTCCCGATGCTCCTCCACCGGACGCCACCTGCGCCAGGATCACATCTCCCGGAACCAGCCGCATCAGCATAAAGGACAAGAAGGCGACGATGATGATCGTCGGCACCATCGTGATCAGCCGCCGCGCGATGTAGGCGCTCATGAGGTTGTACTCCATTCACCCGGCCTGCACGACGGGCCGATGAACTCGTAAAACACTACCGTAGACCCGACGACGCTCGGATATTCGAACGCACATGGTGTTTCCGGCCAATTCTGGCACGCGGGGTCTCATCTCAGGATGGGGCAGCGGGATCATTTCCCGGCCCGTTCGGGCCAGAGCGTCCCGAATATCCGGTGCGAGGCGTGACAGCGTGGATGGCACCTCCCCAACTGGCCCTTTCGTTACAACTCTCGATACCGTGGCCCATTGTCCGACGGATGCAGCCCGCGCACGATACAGGCGCCCAGAATCAGGTCAGCGGGCCAGGTGTGCGATGGAGGAATGCCATGCAGTTCGGTCTTCTCTATGATTTCCGCAACCCGCCCGAATGGCAGGTGCCGTTCCCGCAGCTTTACGCCGAGACCTTCGAGCAGATCAAAGCCGCTGAATCGCTCGGCTATGATTCGGTGTGGGTGACAGAGCACCACCTCACAGAAGATGGCTACCTTCCCTCCTGCCTGCCGGCGGCTGCGGCAATCGCCGCCATCACCCAGCGGGTGCAGATCGGCACCTGCGTCCTGCTTCTGCCGCTCCACCACCCGCTGCGCGTGGCTGAGGACGGCGCGATCGTCGACATCATCTCAAACGGCCGGTTCATTTTCGGGCCTGGACTCGGATACAAGCTGGACGAGTTTGAGGCGTACGGCATCAATCGGTCGCAGCGACCCTCGCTGATGGACGAGAGCATGGAGATCATCATCCGCGGCTGGACAGAAGACAACTTCGACTTTCATGGTCGCCGCTTCGATCTCAAGAATGTGCGCGTCACGCCCAAGCCGGTGCAGAAGCCGCGCCCGCCGATCTGGATGGCTGCCCGCGCGGAGGCGCCCATCCGCCGCGCTGCCCGCTTCGCCGATGGAATCATCGCCGTTGGCTCACCTGAACTGATCCGTACCTACCGGCGTGCCGTCCAGGAGGCTGGGAAAGACCCCTCGGCGGCGACGGTGGCGGTGCTCCGCTCCGTTATCATCAGCGACGACGCCGAAAAGACGTGGCGCGAGGTTCAGGGGCCGGTGCGCTGGCGGGGGCAGAACTACGGTCAGTGGTACGGCGAGGCCGGCGACCTACCGCAGGACGTGCAACGACTGGAGCAGCTTCGCTCCGGGCAAGCAGAACCGGGGGGCAGCCGCGACGCGCTGATTAAAGACGTGGACACGGTGACGCGGGAGATCGCCGAACTGGAGCAGATGGGCGTGGATTGCGTGATCTTCTTCGCCACCTTCCCAGGTTACCCGCCAATGAAGATGCTGCCGACGTGGGAAGCGCTCGCCAAGCAAGTCATCCCGCGCTTCCGCGGCGCCCGGGCCGCGGTGTGATCCGGTCATTGGTTGTCGCAATCCGAGTGGCCGCGGGTACGAGACTACGAACGGAGTGCCCATGTCCTCGCGGCCACCACCAGGGCATGAAACGGATGGGCGCTCCGGGGGTCCCCGGGGCCGCGCCCCCGTTCGGAAGGGGTTGGGGAACGCTCGGTTCCCCAATTCGCAGGGGTCCCGGGGGCAGCGCCCCCGTCAGGAGGGGGTTGAGGAACGCTCGGTTCCCCAATTCCAAGGGAGGATTCGCATGCCTCTACCACGCGGTATCAAGGCTGTCGATCTCCTGCTCGAGATCCCCACCGGCGGGGCCGGGATGGGGATGGAACAGGCGTCCCGGATGTTCATGGACAGCGGCAGCCACGAGTTTAGTCACCACCCGGCGCAGTACCTGTTCAAGGACGCGCCGGAACGCATGGCCGATGCGGCAGACCCCGAGCGGGTCGTCGCGTTGATGGATGAGTACGGAATCGAGACGGCCCAGATCGGCGTCAGCATAGACCGTCCCGAGGGCGCCCTGGAGCTCTTCGAGAAGTTCCCCGGTCGCTTCTTCGGCTCGGTCGGGATTGATCCAAATCGGGGGATGGCCGGCGTGCGCCGGCTGGAGGAGTTGGTCCGCTCCTCCCCGTACATCAAGTCCGCCTCCTTCACCCCCTGCCTGGCGTTCCCGCAGGTGCCGCTCAATGACAAAAAGGCGTACCTCTACTACGGGAAGTGTGTCGAGCTGGACATCCCCTGCAACGTGAATGTCGGCGTCCCCGGCCCGCGTGTGCCGATGGATTGTCAGAACCCGTATTACCTTGATGAGGTTTGCTGGTACTTCCCTGAGCTGAAGCTGGTGATGCGCCATGGCGGCGAGCCGTGGACGGACCTCTGCGTCAAACTGATGGTGAAGTGGCCGAACCTGTACTACTCGACGAGCGCCTTTGCGCCGAAGCACTACCCGCGCGATGTGCTCGACTTCGCGAACAAGCGTGGGCCGGAGAAGCTGATGTACGCGGGCTACTATCCGGGCCTATCGCTTGAGCGGATCTTCCAGGAGTTGGCCGAGTTGCCGCTGCGCGACCATGTCTGGCCGCTCTTCCTTCGTGAGAACGCCAACCGCGTGTTTAAGCTCGGTCTGCAATCCCCCACGCTCGCCGTGGCCGGTGACGGGAGGACGTGACCCATCGCCCGCACAGCTCGGTCGGTACACTGGCCGGGGTATGCTGTGCTGTGGCCCTCCCTAAAATGAGCGAGGCGACCGGTTTCCTTCGGCCGCCTCGCGCACTGTCGACGCGCCCATAATTCCCAAGCGGCTTAGACCGGCTTACCGCCGCGGCCCTCGGGGGCGCTCGGGTCGATCCAGGCGTACTTGTAATTACCCAGGCCGATGCCGTTGTAGCAGTTGTGCGTCGACATCACCATGCCATGCAGCCACGACCGGTCGATCTCGATCCCGCCGATCCACCCGAACCAGAGATGATCGACATTGTCGACGATCCGGTTCGTCATCTGCCGCGTTAGCCGCACCCCCTCATCTGGGTTGGTTGCGAGCGCCCACTTGTTCAGCAGGTCATCGAGTTGCGGGTCGGACAGGCTGCCGTAGTTCGCGGGTGAGCCGCTCAGCAGGGTGGGTGTGAGGAGCGTATCGATGGTGTAGCCGAGCGCCAGGCCGCTGATCGTGAACATCAGATCGGGGAAGGACTTGTTCACCTGGTCCTGCTGAAAGACAATCGCGTCGCGCTCGACCTTGGCGGCGTCGGCGACACCCGCTTGCTTCCAGTTAAAGATCACCGTGTCCAATGCTCCCTGCCAAGCCGTTGGATAGTTGGTGGGCTGGTAGATTTGGAGCTTCAGCGGCTCGGTGTGTCCCGCCTCCTGCAGCAATTGCTTGGCCCGCCTCGGGTCGTACTGGGCATTCGGCCCGTAGTCCTTCAGCGGCTGGGGAAACTCATAGCCGGCGAACTCGGGCGGCACCGGTGTGGCGCCAGAGATGCCCGTCTTGTCCATGCCGCCGCTCCATACCTGCTCACGATTGATCGCCAGTGAGAGCGCCTGACGGATACGAATGTCCTGGAACAGCGGATTCTTATAGTTGAAGAATAGCCCCAGCGGGCAGCACGACCACCAGGCGTTGGTCATGACGATCGCATCCCGTACCTTGTCGAGCTGCTCCCGCACCAGGGCGGTGTCCAAGCCACAACCGGGTTGGAACTGGTCCACCTTGCCGGCGAAGAATGCCTCCTTGGCCGTGACGGTGTTGGCGAAGTATTGGCGGGTATACAGGTCCGACAGTGGGAAAGGCTGCGCGCCGTACTTCTCCGACTTGAAGCGCGGCGTCTCCCAATAGTCAGGATTGCGGGCGAAATCGGCTCGGTTCTGGTACTCGCTGAACTTGAGGGTGAATGGGCCGCTGCCCACCGGTTGCTGCTTGTACGAGCCGCTCTCCAGGATCTCTCGCGGGAAGACGAGCAGGTGGGGTGAGGCGAGCGTGCCTGTGAAGTTGAGGCTGGGCTGCTTGAGGTCGAACCGCACCGTGTCTTTGTCGGGGGCGGTGATCTTATCCACCACGCGGAGGGCGGCTTTCTGCACGCTCTGCTCGCGGATGGCGTTGAAGGCGAAGGCGACGTCTTCCGCGCTCAACGGCCGGCCGTTGACCGGGGGGAGGTTGTGGAACTTCACGTTCGTCGGAATCTTAAAGGTCCAGGAGGTGTAGTCGGCGCTATGCTCCTCGGAGAGCGCCAGATCGCGCTCGATGGCCGGGCCGATCAGGTTGAGCCCCTCCCGCAGCCCGGCGTTGTACAGCTTGTTGTAGCACGGCTGGGGGGAGATTCCGCTGAGCATGAAATCGTAGTTGCCGGCCACGGCGTACGCCGAGACGATGTGGCCGCCACGGGAGACGGGGACGTTCCAGTTGTAGCGCCAGGGGCCGTACTTGTAGACCCAGGGATACTGTTTCCACTGCTCGGGCGCCTTCGCCACCTCATCCGCCAGCCCCTGGGTGTACGGGCGCGTCTTGGTGGTGTCCCAGTCGCCGGTGATGCCCTTGCTACTGCTCTCGCTCGCGGTCGTTCCCGTCGCCGCACTTCCGCTGCTGCTGGACTTGTCACCGCCGCCGGAGCAGGCAGCGAGAAAGGCGCCGAGCTGGCCGGAGGCGAGCAGCCCCAGAGCAGTGGTCACCTTCATCACTGCCCGGCGCGACGCCTGTTGGTCGGTGACGGCCCGATGGAAGCGATTCCACGCCCGCGCACCCTGGTCGAGTTCCTTGAGCGATGGCATCCTGGACCCCTCCTTATTGCCAGAGACTGCGGTGGCATAGGTGGTGGCGGGTAATCCCCGTCGGCAGTCGGAGCGCCGGTTACGCAGGGGTTCCCGCGGCGAGCAGCGGGAAGACCTTTTCCGCGAAGTCACTGATCACCTTGGGCGCGTAGGCCGTCGGCGGAAGCAACAGGATCTGCGTCAGACCGGCCACCTCCAACTCGTCGAGCTGGGCGACGATCTCCCGCGGGGTGCCGGCCAGCCCCGCGGCGCGGATGAGCTTCGGGGTCACGAAGCGGGCCTCCTCGTCGACGAGGAAACTGCAGTGCCCGAGGTGGACCTGCTGGTACCGCCGCTCAGGCGGGGTCTCCATCTGATCGACGTACTCGCAGTACGCTTCCCACACGTCGTGAGCGTGCTCCGGCACGTTGGCGAGGTCGCGCTTCGGCTCCGGCACACGCTCCCAGATTCCGTGCAGCATCGCCGCCACCTGTGAGCCGGTCTCGCGCACCGCCCGTTCACTGGTGAGGCTCTCGCCCTCCTCGATCACGATGCCCGCCGAAAGCGTCGAGACCTCGAAGTCCGCCGGCAGCTTCCTCCCGGCCCGCTCGGCGCCCTCGCGCGCACTCGCCACGGCGGCACGGCAGGCCGCGGGTGAGGTCGCACCGCCCGTGACCAGCCCCTCGGCGAAGCTGCCGGCAAAGCGCCGGGCGCCAGGACCATTGCCGGCGATATGCATCGGGATGCGTGGTTCAAGCCCGATGTAGCCCTGCGTCTGATGGATGAAGCGAATGTCCCGCGTGCGGCCATCGTAGGTGTAAGGCGTGTTCTTGCCGTCCAATAGGTCGCGCACCGTGCCGGCATAGCTCCGGAACTCCGCCAGCTTCATCGGCTGCTGGCCCATGATACGCATTGCGGTGTGGCCCGTACCGAGCCCGAGGAAGGCTCGACCGGGAGCCAGGCGGTTGATCGTGGCGATGGAGTGCGCCGTCACCGGTGCAAGACGGGTGCCGGCGATGGCAACCCCAGTGCCGAGCCTGATCCGGCTGGTCCGCTCGGCGGCGAGCGCCAAGGTGGCGTAGCAGTCAGACCAGATCATCTGGGAGTCCGCCACCCAGGCGCTACGGTAACCGAGACGGTCGGCCAAGACGATGTAGTCGATGTCATCGATCTTGGCGCCCACACAGATGCCGAACTTCATGGACCGGCTCCTCTCTCTGGTGTCGATCACTCGTGCCATACCCATCGACCGCCGGCGGCGAAGAATGCCGTCTCGTCCTCCGTTTCCCACACCGAACGGCGGCATCGTGGTAGCGCGTAGCATACGCGGGCAGCACGGCGCCGCCAGGCACGAAGGGGATCAATCGTTGAGCTTGTCGGGACATCCGGGGGCCAGGGCCGGATGTGCTCGGTCGCTGGCACGGTCGGCCCGCGGATTGATCCCACTAGCCCTTGCTATCGCGCCTCGCCTCGCCAAGAATCGTTGCATCGCGAACCGTGTGGCCGGTTGCCGGCGCCGAAACCGGGATATCTCCCGGATGCCCTACGGCACACGAACTTCAGGAGGATGAGCGTGACCAGAGTACAGACCATCTGCGGCCCCATCGACTCCGGTCAACTCGGGCGGACGCTGTCACATGAGCATCTGACGGCCGGCGGGGCCGGCATGGAGCGGCTGCCATGGGTCTATAACGAAGACGAGGCGGTCGCCGCTTGCGTCGAGGCGTTACGGCGGGCCAAGGCTGCCGGTATCGACAGCGTGATTGACCTGACCCCGCTCGACCTGGGCCGGCAGGTTTCGCTCTTCCAGAGGGTGGCCGCCATCGACACCGGCGTCAACGTCGTCTGCGCCACCGGTGTCTATCGCTGGCCGCCGATGTATTTCTGGCGTCGCGAGGTGGATGAGATCGCCGATCATTTCCTGCACGAATTGCGCGACGGTATCGAAGGGACGGACATTCGTCCGGGTATCATCAAGCTCGCCTGGGACCTGGAACACCGGCTGACCGAGGGCCGGGCCGGCTTCACCCCCCGAGACATGCTGGAAAAGACCGCGCGCGGCGCGGCGCGGGCGGCACGCGCAGCCGGCGTCCCCATCTCCTGCCACACGCTGGCAGCCGACAGCTTGGGCACGCCGCTCCTCGATCTCTTTCAGGACGAGGGGCTGGACCTGCGCGCGGTGACGATCGGACATTCAAACGATTCCCACGACCTGGACTATCTCACAGGCCTGGCGGCGCGCGGCGCAACCGTCGGCTTCGACCGCTTCGGCGTGCTGTATCCCGAAGACGAGCGCGTGCGGCGCGCCCAACTGGCGCTGGCGATGGCGGAGGCAGGTTATGCCGAGCAGGTGTGCCTTGGCCACGATGGGTCGCCGTACATGCGCCTCGGCGCCGGCGAGCCCAATCCCGATTGCTGGCTGCCGGTGCCGCAGTTCGAGCTGCCGTGGCTGCGGGAACACGGCGCCAGCGAGGACGTGATCGATGGCATGCTGCGCCGCTCGATTCAGGCGACCTTCGAGGCGGCGGCACGGTTGGCGACCAGCACGGTTGCCGCCTCTTGACTATGCGCGGAGTCTGCCGGCCGGCCGGCCGTGGCCGGCGCTGTCAATGGCTCCTCTCATTGACCCTGGATCGGCAGCGTATGCAACGTTACGACGGCCGCAGGACGCAGCGGTCTCGGCCCGAATTCATAGGCGTACACACGTCACGATCAGGTCTCTCAGCCCCGCCGGACCATGGCCGTGGGAGTTAATTCCATTGTGAATCGCGTTGACCTGATCCGCGAGGTATCGCTCAAGCTCTTCCTGGAGAAGGGCTATGACGGCACGTCGATCCGGGACATCGCCGCCCAACCACAGATCAACTCCGCGACGCTCTATCATTATTTTCCCAGCAAGCAGGACATCCTCCGCAACGTCATCTCGACTCAGTGGCACGAGGTCTTCCGCGAGCTGGGTAGACGGATGGCGGAGGTTCGGGGGAGTTGGACTGGAAGGCTTTACGCTTTCGTCCAATTCCACTCCGAATGGCATTGCCTCCACCGTGATGAGGTTCGCATCCTCTCCTCAGAGTCACGTTCCTTACAGGGGAGCCACCAAGCTGTGGGAATTGCTCAGCGAGATAAATATGAAGGCATGCTCCGCACCATTCTGGAACAGGGAAACGCCGCTGGTGAGTTCCACCTGAAGGATATCCCTGTCACCTCGTTCGCGATCCTGCAGATGCTCACCGGCATCGCCGACTGGTATCAATCCGATGGCGGCCTGAAGGCGTGGGAGATCGGCGAACTGTTTTGGGACCTCGTCCGGGCGATGGTCCGCGTACAGCCGGACGCGGCCTCGCTCGATCTGCAGCCCGCCAGGTGCTGAGTGGAGAGCCGCCCGGCCGCCTGCCGCAGCATCCAGGAACTCACTCACCCTCTTAACGTCTCCGTTGATCCGGTTCGGCCCGTGCAGAGGCCGAACCGAATGTTCCACTACGCGCTGAAGCGTCCGCACGGGTAGGCGGACCGGCACACCGGCGCGGCTGCGCATCTGCTCGTCGTGCCCAGATGGTTCCGCAGGCTTACAACATCTCTGGCCGGAACCGGCGCGGCGTCCAGGCTTATGCAGGGTGGTCGGGAACATCGTGATCCTACCCACGGCTCCGAACATCTGAGGTGCGGGAGGGCCGTCTTCAGCGATCGGTGATAATCACCGCTGGACGAGCATTTGAATGTCTGCCGGCACAGCTACCTTGGAAGAGGCAGGGGCCGCGGAAGGCGAGGAGCGGCCCCGCGTGGCTTTGGGGTCCCTGCCGTTTCTGCGGCTCGGCCCGAACGCGATAGCTGCATCGTCCGGCACAGCGGTGGCGGTCACGCGCGGCGGCGCACGGTGCGCGGCTCTACCAGGATGCGGTAGTTGATAAGTAAGAGCACGGCCCCTCCGCTGGCGAGATACACCCAGTGCATCCAGGCGTCGCCGCTGGCTGCCACCATGCCGTGCAGCGTGGCGAGCGCGTACAGCGCGAAGCTTGCGTAGTGCAGTAGGCGCCACCTCCGCTGACCCAGCCAGGCACGTACGTAGAAGCTGGCGACGAGCAGCGCCGCCAGGTACAGCCCGATAATGCCGATGGCGACCGCGAACGGACGGTAGTCCGACGTCAGCGGCAGCAGCACCTGTGCCAGGTTGAACGGCTGGTAGCTGTCGAACAGCAGCACGCCGGCGTGTAGCACTATCGACCCGAGCGCTAGCCACGGCAGGTGCTCGTGCAACGCGAAGGCGTCCGCGCGGCTTACCCAGCGGTCCAGCAGCCGCGTAGATATGGTGAGGCCGAGCAGCGTACTCATGCTGAGCAGCAGGTAGGCGGTGATTCCTGCCGCCCGGCTGACATACCATGGCAAGCGCGCGGCGAGTTCGCCGGCCGTGCCTCCGCTGAGCGTCGCGCTCATGATCAGGCCGAAAAGCACCGCGCTCGCTCCCAGCACAAGCGCGATGCCGCCCAGCCACCAGTTTGTCCGTATGTGTTCGTTCATCATGGTTCTGGTTCCCAGAAGACCCCGGTGCGGTCACCAAAGGCGCCGATCACCAGCGGCGGCCCCTGCACCGGCATGAGCACGCCTGCGAGATGGTCACTCATCGCCAGCGCCCGGCAACCTTCCTTCACGCCGAGCAGGAGCGCCGCTTTGGCGGCCACCTCCGCCGTTGTCGCGCTCGGTGCAGCAACCGTGACGGTGAGCAGGTCGGTGATGGTGGGGTGGCCGGTACGTGGGTCGATGATGTGATGCTGTATTCCGTTCGCGGTGACCCAGCGCCGGCCCAGCACGCCGGAAGTTGCCACGCCACCCCCCCTCAGGCGCAGCCGGCCGAGCACGCGCGCATCATCACGCGGATTCGCCACGTCGATTTCCCAGGCGTCCGGCGCGGGCGGCGTGCCGCCAAGGGCAATGTCGCCGCCGAGGTCGGCCAGCGCCGCACCGTAGCGTTGCAGCCGGCGCACCACCGCGTCCGCCAGCCAGCCCTTGGCGATGCCACCCAGGTCCAGCCCGACGCCGGCGGCCACCCGCAGCGTCGCCGCCCGCCGGTCTACATACACCTCGCGGAACCTACATACACCTCGCGGAACCCCGCGCCCGCTCGCCCTACGGGCTGCGGCCGGCCTTGGTTACAGCCGCTGATCTGCTCAAAGCTGCCGTCATAGCCGGCAGCGACCAGCGCGGCATGCAGGGTCGGGTCGAACAGGCCGCCGGTAGCTTCCGCCGCTGCCAGCGCCGCCCCGACGATGTCCAGCGTGAGACGGGACACGTGGACCGGCGATCCGGCGGCGCGGTTCACGCGCGCGATGTCGCTCTCCGGGAGGAAGCGGCTGAGGCGCGCCTCTGCCCCGCGTAGGAATTGCTCCGCGCGGCCGAGCGCTGCTGCTGCGCCATCGCCCGTGCCGTCCGGCCACAGGCGGAGCTCCACCTCCGTGCCAAAGGCGTGCAGGCAGCAGGGCCAACGCATCTTAAATGGTCCCCTGCAAGAGTTCCAGGAGGAAGGCGTCGTCCCGGCCGGCGCGCAACCGCCGGGCTTTGAGACTCAGGCGTGAGGTCGGGTGCTGGCGGAGGAGGTTGAGGGCCAGGTGGCGGAGGACGGCAAGATTCGCGGCGGCATGGCCGGCGCGGATGC
>JBBRVX010000063.1:0-22948 GCA_038246475.1 Thermomicrobiales bacterium
CAGGGTGATGCCGATGGCGCCGGCCAAGAGTGTGGCCATCACGCCGAGCGGTAAGGAAATCCTCGCCCCGGCAATGATGCGGGCCAGCGTGTCCCGCCCCAGCGTGTCCGTGCCGAGCGGGTGCGCCGAGGAACCACCGAACCCGAGCGGCGGCGCCAACCGATTGACGAGATCCTGGGCCTCGGGGTTAACCTGCCACACCCATGGACCGGCTATCGCCAGCCCGGCCAATCCAGCCAGAACCGCCATGCCGATCAGGGCGCTCAGCGGCGGCCAGACCCATCCGCGGCGAACGCGGGGAGCAACCACGTTCCTGGTTGCTGCCTGCGGGCGGCGCAGGTTTGATCGGACAGCAGCCGGGATACTCACCATTGGGCGGCGCTCCTGACCCGCGGGCCGGCTTCCCGCAGGCGCGGATCAACGAACGTGGCAATCATGCCAACCGTCGCGTTGACCACGAGAATCAGGATGGCCACCACCCAGACAAATGCTTCGACCAGTGGGATGTCCCGCGTGAAGACTGCTTCCAGGGCCAGGGCGCCGATACCCGGATAGGCGAACACCCCCTCGACAATCACCGCGCCGCCGAGCAGAAATCCGGCCTGCAATCCGGCGAAGGCCAGCATCGGCAATGCCGCGTTGCGCAGGGCATGGACAAAGAGGATGCGCTGGCGAGAAAGTCCCTTCGCCCGGGCCGATCGAATGAAGTCCGCGTCCAGGATTTCAATCATCGATGTCCGCAGCAGCCTCGTCAGCGTCGCTGCCGGAAACGCCGCCAGGGCTAACGCCGGCAACAGGATTCCGGACGGCCCATCGAGCCCCGACGAGGGAAGCCAGCGCAGATTGACGGCGAAAAGCACGATCAACATCGTGCCCAGCCAGAACGCCGGCACCGATTGGCCAAGCAGCGCCGCCACTCGCACCAGGCTGTCCCAGGGTGAACCCGCCCGCGCCGCCGATGTCACGCCGCACAGAACGGCAAACAGTGTCGCCATGGCGATAGCCAGCGTTGCCAGGGCGACGGTCGCCGGCAACCGCTCCAGCACCGCCGTCAACGCAGGGCGCCCCTGCCGCCAGGAGTCCCCGAAGTCGCCACGCATCGCCCGCCCCACAAAATCGAGGTACTGCACGGGCAGGGGGCGGTCGAGTCCGTACCCACGGCGAATCTCGGCCTCGACATCTGGCGCGGCCCCGGGTGGGATCAGACCGGCCAGCGGGTCCCCCGCCAGGTGGAGCAGCCCGAACGTGACCGTGACGACGCCAAACAGAACTGCCAAGGCATGAAGGATTCGATTGGCGATGTACCCGGCCAATGGCAACGCACCTGTCGGAATCCACGTCTCGGTGGACTTGAAAACCGCCGGGCAGACAAAAGCGCCCGGGGGCATTCACCCCCGGGCGAAGTTGATTTTGCAGATAGCGCGAAGCGGACAGCAGCGGCCAATGCTGGCTGCCACCGTATGCTCGCCCTCTCCCATCCGGACTTTACCGTCGGCTCCGGAATCTCACCGGATCATGCTCGCGCCACGTCGTGCGCTCGCTCGCGGGCTCTACCGCCGGTCAGGACTCGACCGGTATAACTCACCGGCCTCACCTCAACCCCGAAGGCTATGCAAGGATGAGGATAGCCTCATGCCCGCCGAGCGTCAAATGATCCCGTGCTCATCTTGCTCAAGAACTCCACAATGCCATACGCAGGAGGTCATCGGATTCTGGAGCCTTGGCGCCGCATGCTTTGCCGCGGGCGACGCGGGCGACGCCATACAGCCGAAGTGGGCGATGAAGCAGGCTCCAGGAAACCCTGATGACTCGCTTAGGACGGCCAGCGCAGCTTCGGCAAGACCTGCTCGCCATAGACCTTCAGGAACGGCCCCTGCTCGCGCCCCACGTTGTGGACGTAGATTTCACCAAAGCCCAGATCGATGAAGTGCTGGAGATAGGCGACGTGTTCGTCGGGATCGGGCGTGATCAGGACGCGGTTCTTGTAGTTTTCGGCGCGGACCAGCTTGGCCATCGCCTCAAAGTCTTCCGGATCGCGGATATCCCCTTTCGGAAACGCCATACCGCCGTTTGGCCAGTCGCGCACGGCTGCTTCGGTCGCTGCTTCGACCGTCGGCGCGTAGGAAACCTTCACCTGGAGCATTTTCGGCATCGTCGCCGGATCTTTCCCGGCTTCGCGGGCCCCGGTCTCAAAGCGCTCGACCAGCATCTTCAGCTTCTCGTCCGCGGCTCCCACGGTAATCAGGCCATCGGTGAACTTCCCCGTGCGGTAGGCCATGATCGGCCCGGAGGTCGCCACGTAGATCGGGGGAGGGGTTGCAGGCAGGGTGTAGAGCTTGGCGCCCTCCATCGCAAAGTGCGTGCCCCGGTGCTTGATCTTCTTGCCCGAGAAAAGCTTGGTGATGATCTCGATCGATTCCATCAAGCGTTCGAGCCGCACCGGCGCTTCCGGCCAATATTCGGCCACGATGTGCTCGTTCAGGGCCTCCCCGGCCCCCAGGCCCAGGTAGAAACGGCCGGGAAACATCTCTTCGAGCGTGGCCGCGGCCTGCGCGATGATGGCCGGATGGTACCGGTAGCCGGGCGGCGTGACCCCTGGCCCAAAACGCATCGTCGTGGTCGCCCCGAGCGCGCCCATGAACGACCAGACAAACCCCGACTGCCCTTGGGACGGCACCCAGGGATTGAAATGATCCGAAGCCATGACGGCGGTAAACCCTTGCGCCTCGGCCTCCTGGCAGTACTTGAGCAATGCGCTCGGCGAGAACTGCTCCATCGACGCGGCGTATCCCATGATCCCCATGTTGCGCACTCCCTCGTGTTCCCGTGTCCAAGCGTCCTACCGAAACAGGTCCCGCTCCGGACCCATGACAAGATCTTGTCCTGTGCCGAAGTCGCCACCGAGCGGTGACTCATAGCCTTTCACAATCGCGACCGGCCGCCCGGCCAGTTTGTGCATGACCAGCTCCGCGGCCGCGGCAACCTCATCGGCGACGGCGAGGATCGACGCCGACAATTCATACCCCGCGGAATCCTGCAGCCCGCGATAATCGACGAGTGGCGCCATGCCGCTCACCCCGATGGCGACATTGACAATCCCGTGTCGCCATGGTCGTCCAAACGAATCGCTGATGATCACCGCTGGCGTCGTCTCCGAGGCCAGGCCAAATCGCCGGGCGAACGCGACTCGCAATTGCGCTGCCGATCCATCCGGGTCTTTAGGCAGCAGCACCACGCTATCCGCCGAGGCGTTCGAAGCATCGACCCCCGCGTTGGCGCAGACGAATCCGTGCTCGGTTTCGGAAATGATCAGCCCCTGATGCATGCGGACGATGCGTCGAGACTCACGCAGCACCACCTCGACTTTGCGGGGGTCTTTATCCCACTGTTCACCGATTTGGGTCGCCAGCGATGATGGTTCGATGGTCAGGAGATCGACGATCTGCCCCTCGGCCTTGGAGACGATCTTGTGGGTGACGACGATGATGTCGCCCGGCTCCAGGGGAATGCCAGATGATGCAATTGCATCACCGATGATCACCGCGAGGTCATCACCGGGTTGGATCTCGGGGATGCCGTCGATGCCGATGACCCGTACTTCGCCGCCCGTCACCCGCTCTGCGCCCCGCACTGCATCAGCGACTCTTCCCCGGCGACTGGCGGTGTGCCACCGTTGAGAACCTGAAGATAGTCGGCCCAATCACGCGGCGTGTCGAGATCGAACCCTATGCCCGGAATCTCCTGCACCGAGGGCTTCATTCCCAGGCGGCGAGCCTCGTCGAGATGCTTCGCCAAGCTCCCCTCGCCGAAAGAAAACCTGAACTGAGCGCCATCCCCCTGCAATCGCAGCAGCATCGCGTTCGTGCCGTTGCAACGGCGATCGGGGCCCAGCACCACCGGATTGCGGCGCGATGTCAACCGGCGCACGTCAAAGATCGACAGGAGCGGCAAATCGGCAAAAAGGGAAAGCATGCTGTCGGCATCACGCTCCAGCGCCCACTCCCGGGCGCCGTCCATGGCCCCGTTGAGGCCGGGGCGGTCAGAAGGTTGCGGCAATGCGCGCACCCGCGCTCCGAACCCGGCAGACCATGCCAGGGCTTCCGGGTCGGGACTCACGACGACAACCGTGTCGACAACTCGGGAATCCAGCGCCGCTGAAATGACGCGCTCGGCCGATTGGCGCAGAAATTCGGCCCGGTCCTGAGGAGTCAGCACCGGAGCCAGGCGGGTCTTGCCCTCGCTAAACGATCGAATGGGCACCACGGCGATGATGAGTTCGCTCACCGGGTTGCGATCCGTTGGGCCCGTACCGTTTCGGCAAAACCAAGCACTTCAGCGGCAAACCGCTGCCGATCTGCCTCGTCCCCCATCACGCTCCTGGTGACGAGCACCCGTTTTCCGAGCAGTTCAATCGATGGCTGCAAGTCCCGGTCCTGGTCATCGATAACGAACGCGTCAATCAGGTCGCTATAGAGTCTGGCGACACCGACTGCCGACACCTCGTGCCCCAGCGTTTCCATCATCCGGGCGGCCGGGCCCTTTAGCGCCTGGCCGCCGACGATTGGGCTTACCGCTACAACAGGAGCCTCGGTTTCGCGGAGGGCGTCCCGTATCCCGGGGGTGGCCAGAATTGGCCCGATGCTGACGATCGGATTGGAGGGAGCAACGATCACGATGTCCGCCTGTCGAATCGCGGTCATTGCCTCCGGAACCGCGACGGCATGCTCGATCCCCCGGAACGTCACCCCGAGCACATCATCGCTCTGCCGCCTCCCGACGAAATAGTCCTGAAACTCCAATGTTCCATCGGGAGTATCGATCAGCGTCGCCACGCGGTCATCGGTCATTGGCACGACGCGCGACCTGATTTGCAACGCGTGCGAAAGCTCAGCGGTCACATCCGAAAGCGACATTCCGGACCGCAGCCGTTCCGTGCGCAGGATGTGCGTCGCGAAATCCTGATCCCCCAGGAGAAACCAGGGATCGCGTCCGTAGCGTGCGATTGCATCGAGCGTGTTGCGGCTGTCGCCCGCGACTCCCCAGCCATTGACCGGATCGGCGATCCCGGCCAGGGTGTACATCACGGTATCGAGATCGGGAGAAACATGGAGGCCGTACATCGTGAAGTCGTCAGCGGTGTTGACGATGACGGTCAGGGCTCCGGGCGGCACAACGCCTTGCAGACCCTGCGCCATCTTGGCGCCGCCGACGCCACCGGCAAGTGTGACGATCACGATCTACTCCTCGCCATCGAATCCGTGAACTTCAATGCGGCCGATGCTGAGGAGCAACGAAACACGTTCCTGGGTCGAGAAGCCATCCCGCACCATTTCCGCGGCGAGCTCGGGCCCGTGATATCTCATGGCCAATGAGGCGATATCCGCCTGCGCGACGGACTGATCATCATTGGTTTCGATCGTCCCCTCGATCGTCACGTAGCGGTAGCCATCCTCAACGCAGATCGACGCGCGGGAATCGCGCAGAAGGTTGCGATCCTTACGACGCCCCCGCTTCGTGTTCATCACGACCGTGTTGCCCCGCACTTCGTACCACATCACCGTCTGCTGCGGACTGCCGCTTTCGTTGATCGTGCCCAGCACCGCGAAGCGCTCTTCCTGGAGGAATGCGCGAACGTCGTCTCGGAGTTCCAAACCCGCTTCCTTCCCACATGATGTCCAATTGCCGCAGTCTACTCAGCCTCACGCGGGCAAAACCAGCGCATCCGCGCGGATATACTCGGGCCTACGCAGCTTGCGCCTCTTGTTCTCACAGGAGTTCCCATGCCGTTCGTGTCTCTCGACGACGCCCGCGCCCCATTGACGCTGGCGCTCGATGCAGGAACATCATCGGTGCGAGCGCTGGCCTTCGACGCGAGTGGCTATGCGATTTCCGGCACGGAAGAACAGCTTCCCTATGCCATCGAAACCACGGCGGATGGCGGCGCCGAATTTCCTGCGGAGCGCCTGCTGGAGCTGACCGGGCAGGCCATTGACGGATTTCTGCGCCGCGTTGGCGATCGTGCTGCAGATGTCGCCACGGTGGGAACGACGTCCTTCTGGCACAGCTTGATGGGCATCGATCGTCAGGGATCGCCGCTTACCCCCGTCTATTACTGGGCCGATTCCCGTTCGGCGCCCGATGCCGTCGACTTGCGGGCACGCCTTGATGCCCGCGCGATCTGGCAAACGACCGGCTGCCGGCTCCATCCATCATATTGGCCAGCAAAGCTGCGGTGGTTGCAGCGAACTGATCCCACGGGCTTCCAGAGCGTCGATCGTTGGCTCTCGTTTCCGGAATTCGCCCTCGGCCGATTCTGCGGTCCGGATGCGGGCGCCGCGACGATTTGCATGGCCTCGGGCACCGGCTTGCTCGATGTGCATGCCATGACCTGGGACGACGCCCTGTTGGAGGTGTGCCACATCGACGCCGAACATCTCTCTCCTCTCGTCGATATTGGTCCATCCGGTGAGCTGAACGACGAGTTCGCGGGGCGATGGCCGGCGCTCGCCGGCGCACAATGGTTTCCCGCGCTGGGTGATGGCGCCTGCGCCAACGTTGGGAGCGGGGCAATTGGCCCCTCGTGCATCGCGCTCACCGTCGGGACTTCGGCCGCGATGCGCCTCATTCTTCCCCGGCCGCCCGGAACGCATTGGGACGTTCCGGATGGACTATGGGCCTATCGGCTCGACAGCCAACGCGCGGTGCTGGGCGGAGCCCTTTCCAATGGCGGCAACTTGCTGCGCTGGATCTGGAACACTACCGGGACTGGTCCAGATGATGCCGCTACACAAGCCGCTGCTTCGCTTGGCCCCGACACGACGGGCCTCACCTTTCTCCCTTTTCTAGCTGGTGAACGCTCCCCGTCCTGGCACGACAACGCCGCTGGCGTCTTCGCGGGCGTTACGCTGTCCACCGCGCCGGAACACCTGATTCGCGCCGGAATGGAAGCGGTTTCCTACCGGCTGGCCAGCATTTATGACGCCCTGGCCCCCCTCGCTCAGCAACACCATACGGTGGTCGCAAGTGGCGGCGCCATCCTCGGCATGCCTGCCTGGCTCCAGGTGACCGCCGACGTCCTCGGACATGGCCTGGAGGCCATCGACCCCGAGGACGAAACGACAGCGCGCGGAGCGGCGCTGATGGCCGCCGTCACGGCGGGGACGATGGCGTCGCTTGAGGATGACGTCGATGTCACGTCGACCGCGACGAACTACTCACCTGATCCGGCGAACTATGATGCCTACCGAGCAGGTCGGGACCGGCAGTCCCGTCTCGAATCGATACTGGTTCAATCAGGAGAATTTGTGTGAACGGTACCGTTATGTCAATCTTTCCTCATCCCGACGACGAAACGTTTATCTCCGCTGGCGTGATGGCCGCGGCAGTGGCGCGAGGGATTCCAGTTACGGTCATCAGCGCGACCCGCGGCGAAGCCGGTGAGAGCTCGATTGCCGGACTGGACGGCCCAGACGATCTCGGCGCCATTCGGGAACGCGAGCTTCGCGACGCCATGCAGCAGCTCGGGGTCAGCGATGTCCGGTTTCTCGACTATCGCGATTCCGGCATGGAAGGCTCCGCTGAGGCGGCCCACCCCAGGGCATTCGTTCAGGCGTCAATTGACGAGGTCGCGGCCAAACTTGTTACCCTCATCCGCGCCATCCGGCCGGGCATCATCCTGACTTTCGGTCCCGAAGGGGTTTACGGCCATCCCGATCACCTCCATATCCACGAAGCCACGACGCGAGCGGTCGTTGCCGCCGCCGATCCGGCGGTGAAGGACGATGCCGACGCCGAACCGTGGGAAACGCCGGCGCTCTACTTCGGCACGGCGCCGCGCGAACAGATGCTGGCCATGCGGGAGCGTCCCAACAGCCCTCTGGCGTCGATTTCGGAGCGGGCGCTGGCGAACTTGGGCGTCCCTCGAGACGAGATTACCCATATTATTGACACCCGCGCCTGGACTTCTCAGAAACGCGCCGCATTCGCGGCCCACACATCGCAGTCTGGTGAAGGCGGCCCCCTGGATCAGAATTCCACAGGGGACCTCGAGCAGTGGATCGGCTGGGAACACTTCGTGCGCGCTTCTCTCCCCTGGGCGGCGGATTCTGCTTCCACTGATCTGCTCGATCAACTTCTCGCGGAGCAATCCGCGTCGTAGTCCGCCCAAACCAGCGCTCGCGTTCTTGGCGCGAGCGCCTAACGACCGGAGAGACGGTCGCCCCTATCATCGAATTCAGCTTCAGTGCCGCATTGAGCGCTCTGCACATGCTTTTGCCTCTGCCCCGGAGCGGATTCGACATGGACAGTTTTTCGACGGAGATCACCTTCCCGGCCGCACCCCAGGGAACGAAAGAGACCCTCTTCATGTGGCGGGGCGGCGGCATTCTTCTGCTCGGGGAGCGAAGCGGTGACCGTTGGGTCCTGGCTCGCGGCTGGCTTGCTGGTGATCGTCTGGAGTATGTACGGCGCTGGTCGTTTGCCGATCCGGTTTCCTTCTCTGGTCAAGTCCGCCGCCTGGTGATGGAAGCCTGTGGCGAATCTTCCCAGGCGCGTGAAGAAGGGCTGCGCGCCCATGCCTGGTCAGAATCTCCCCAATCGTGATCGCCCCGCGCTGCAACGGTTTTCAGTTGGGGCAGCAGAACGAAAACGTGGACGTGACCTCAGACTTTCGGCTCAGTTCCTGCGCATTCCAGATGATGTGTCGCCGAGAGGGCCGTGATGCGGTGATGATGGCATCCCGATCCCGCGAGAGATCCCGGTTTCTTCCGCGTACGGACGAGGCGTATGACGAGATTCCTCCTTCGTCGGAATGACACTGTCGCCGTGTCGCGGGGGGATACATCCCCTCGCTGGATGGACGAAAGCCCCCCGAACGGGGCTGAACACGACGAGATGGGCCGTGGCGAGCAGGGCATAGTTGCCTTCACAGACAACTGACGATCCTACAAAAGGTTCTCGTGGATCCATCGGGAACGCTCGCGGTTGGCGACGGGGTGCGTCACTTCGTTCGGCATTACGCCTTAACACAACACCGTTGCACACCGCTCAAACCTGACCTGCTACGATGGTCGCGTCAATGCGGCCTCATTCCGAAGGATTCATGCGCGTGTCATCGACGATGTTTCGCCTCGGCAGGCGAACCCTGTTCGCTCTCCTCCTCACCTTCAGCACGATTGCCACGGTGGAGGGGCAATCGCAGGAATCAAAGCCGACTCATCAGCCGCCGCCCGCCACGCCAACGACGGCAGCGGATAACTCGGCGGCGGCGCCTGGTCAGTCAGGCGTTTCCGGCGCGTCGTGGGAGGGACCCTATGCGGGGGTTTCCTTCAGTTGGGACCCCGAGATCTGGACCGTGGAGCAGGAATTGATCAAGCCCGGCTATGACGGCCTGCAAATCGGCACCCCTGATTCAACGATCTTCGTTGAGGCATACGAGGGTTTTGCAGGCGACGCCGATGCCTGCCTCGCCGCCTCGGAGGAGGAAATCCGCAACCGCGAAGGCGTCTCCGAGGTTGTCAGGCTCGAAGGGCGTCCCCTACCCGCTACCGGTGAACTTCAGGGTCCTTCGCGTCTCTTCGGTGTCGTGGCGGCAATGACAGATGGCGGTCCTTATCGCGGCATCGAATATATCGAATGCCGCAGCCTCATTTCGGGCACATCGGTGCTCGAATTGACGTGGCAGACATCCGCTGCCGCCTTCAATCAGGAACTGCCGCTGGCGGAAGCGCTGTTGGCGGCCGTCGAAATGCCAGGCATGGACAATGCGCCAGGCTTCCCCGCGGCGCCCCCGTCAATTGATCCCAACACGGCCTGGCATCACGCCACGTCGTCGTTCCCGGAGAGCGCCAGCGCGAAGTAGCGGGCATCGGGATGGAGGACGACGAGCGCCGCTGTCGTCTGCTCCGGATCGAACTGGAATCCCTCGGTGATGCTTACTCCGATTGCTCCCACGTCGAGCAATTGATCGACGAAAACGTGCTGCGCAAGATCGGGGCACGAGGGATAGCCCCAGGAATAGCGCTTCCCCTGTTCCGACCCGGCTCCAACCTCAGCACGAATCCGTTGATGTGTGTATTCAGCCAGGCCCTCGGCGCTCTGCACACTCAACCCATGGGTGAAGAAGCTTTCGCTATATTCTCCGGCTGCCTGGAGCTGCTCCGTGCGAGCGCTCGGTTCGGAACCGACGGTCACGATCTGAAAGGCGGCCACATCGCGCCGACCCGATGAAAGCGGCAGGTAGTAGTCGGCCAGACAAAGCCGCTCGCGGCGAGGCTGCCGAGGGAAGGTGAACCGCGCAATCTCCCGCTCTGCTTCATCCGGGCTGAAGACGACCACATCGTTGCCATCCCGATTCGCCGGGAAATAGCCATAGCGCACCCGCGGCTGCAGCCAACCTTGCTCGATCGCCTCGCGCTGCATGCGGGCCAGACGTGGTCGAAAATCGTCCCGTTGCAGCGCTTCCCAGGCCTCGTCCTTCAGTCCTTTGCCGCCCCAATGCAGGCGGAAGAGGGTCTTCAGATCGAGATGCGGCCAGACCGCGGGCAACTCGATGCCATCCATCTCCCGCGCTCCCCAGAAGGGAGGCGTGACGGGATCGACATCTCGCACGGTTGACCCCGACGTATCGCCTGCTTCGGCCGGAACGCTGAACGCCTTGCGCCCAGGACGTCCCAGCGACGCTCGCGCATCTTCCAGCGTGGAAAGCACGAGGTCGCCGCGCGTTTCGGGATCGACCAGGCGATCCATCAACGACAGTCCCTCGAAGGCGTCCTTCGCGTAAAAGACGCCCGGGGCATAGGGCGTCTCCTCATCGATGAATAGCGTCCGCTGCGCATAGCCCCGGTTGATGGCGGCGCCGCCGATGATGACCGGATAGCCGTGACCGGATCGATGCAGCTCCTGCACGCACAGCGGCATCTGCTTGCTCGTAGAGACCAGCAGCGCCGAGAGCCCGATGGCCGAGGCGTTGACCTCGATCGCCTTGTCGATGATGCGATTCACCGGAACCTGCTTACCAAGGTCGTGTACGGTGTAACCGTTGTTGGAAAGAATCGTATTCACCAGGTTCTTGCCGATGTCGTGGACATCGCCATACACCGTGGCCAGCACCACGATGCCCTTCGAGACGCCTTCCTGCCGTTCGAGATACGTTTCCAGCCGCGATACGGCGCGCTTCATCGCTTCCGCCGATTGCAGGACGAAGGGCAGGATCAACTGCCCGGCGCCAAACTTGTCGCCCACCTCTTTCATCGCCGGCAACAACACATGGTTCAGGACGTCGACCGGGTCGCGGTCCTTCACCGCCAGATCGATCTGTTCCTCGATTCCCTCCTTGCGGCGATGCACGATCTGAAAGTGAAGCTTCTCTTCCGGCGTCATGCCGACCATCGGATCGGGACCGACGTCGCTGGTCTCTTCGCGGCCCTCGAAGTGTTCGATCAACCGGGCCAGGGCATCTGGCCGCCGCGCCAGCACCAGGCCTTCAGCAAGCTCCCGTTCGAGCTCCGGGATTTCCGCAAAGGGCACCACGTGGGACGGGTGGACGATCGCCAGATCGAGCCCGGCCTCAACCGCGTGGTAGAGGAAGACGGCATTGACGATCTTGCGCGCCACCGGATTCAGCCCGAACGAGACATTCGAGATGCCGAGAATGGTCATCACTCCCGGCATATCGGCTTCGATCAGGCGAATCCCTTCCAGGGTCTCCAACGCCGAGGAGGTGAACTCCTCATCCCCGGTCGAGAGGGGGAAGGTCAAGGGATCGAAGATCAATGCCTCGGGGGCCAGCCCGTACTCATCGACGACGATTTCAAAGATCTTGCGGGCCGCCTCGACCTTCCTGGCTGCCGTTTTCGCCATCCCCTCTTCGTCGATGGTCATCGCCACCACGGCGGCGCCATGCGCCATGGCCAGGGGCATGACCGTGTCAATGCGGACCCGGCCATTCTCCATGTTGATCGAGTTGATGATCGCACGGCCGGGGTACTGCTCCAGGGCATCTTTAAGCACGTCGGCCTCGGTGGAATCGAGCACCAACGGCGCTTCGATATTCAGCGCCAGCTTTTTGACGAGCTTGCGGAGCATCTCCTTTTCGTCGGTCCGCTCCGTCATCGCCACGCAGACATCGAGCGCATGGGCCCCGATCTCGGTCTGTTCGCGCGCCACTACGACCATGCCGTCGTAATCGTCAGCGAGGGCCAACCGCTTCACCTTGCGCGAGCCGAGGGTGTTGACCCGCTCGCCGACGATCAACGGGGCCGGATCCTGATGCAGATCGACCGCGCGCACCATCGACGCGGTCAGGGGCAGTGGCCGGTTCGGTCGCACGCTGGCCGGGCGCTGACCGATCGCCTTCACAAGCTCGGCGAGATGCTCAGGCGTCGTACCGCAACAGCCGCCGACGATATCCACGCCGAACTGCTCGACCATGACCTTCAGTTCGCGGGCCATCACGTCCGGTTCGAGCGGATAGACCGCCTGACCATCGACATTCAGCGGCAGCCCGGCGTTGGGGATAATGGCCACCGGCTTTGTGGAATGCTCGCCCAGATAGCGAGCCGGCTCGCGCATGTGCTCCGGGCCGGTTGAACAATTGAGGCCCACGACGTCGACCGGCAGCGCTTCCAGCACCGCCAGGGCGGCGGCGATATCCGTGCCCAGCAGCATCCGCCCACTCGTATCGAGCGTGACCTGCGCCTGAATCGGGATGCGTACGCCCGTTTCTTCTCGTACCCGCATGATCGCGTGGACGGCGGCCTTCAGCTCAAGGATGTCCTGGGTGGTCTCGATGATGAAGAGGTCGCTGCCGCCGTCAGCGAGGCCCCGCACCTGATCGACGAAGAGATCGACCACTTCGCCAAAGCGATGGTTGCCGAGCATTGGATCTTCCGATGCCGGCAAGAGTCCGGTGGGACCGATCGAACCCGCCACGAATCGAGGATGGCCGATGGTGGAATAGCGATCCGCGACGCCGCGCGCCAACGCCGCGGCGGTGCGATTCTGCTCGTATGTCCGCTCGCCCAGCCCATATTCGCCGAGCTTGAGCAGACTGCCGCCGAAGGTGTCGGTCTCCAGCACATCGACGCCCACCTCAAGAAACGAGGCATGAATGGCCTCGATGATGTGGGGGGCATGAAAGACCAGGTTTTCGTTGCACCCCTCGATGCCTCCGTAGCCCGCGGCGTCGAGGTTGTAGCGTTGCACCGACGTGCCCATCGCTCCATCGAACACCACGACACGTTCGCGGATGAGATCGAGATAGAAACTTCTCTGCGTTAACGATGACGTCATGGTTGGGAATGTGCTCCTGGCGCTAGGAATTCGAGTATAGACCCGGCCCGTGAGGAGGAGATGGCTGGCGCGTTATCGATCCTGAACGACAGAGAATTGTGCCAATCGACCCGCCGCATATTGTTCTGGTTCGGCGCCTGCCCCTAAACTGCTAGTGGCATCCACGGAAGGGGCCGGTCGGGGTTTACGGGAAAGGGGTGGAGAATGATCCAGCGCCTTGCGTTGGTCGTGGCACTCGCACTGACGCTGCTGGCGCCGTCGATCGCTCGCGCGCAGAGCAACGCCGAACTGATCGCGGCGGATATCGACGCCTTCTGGGCATCGGCGTTTGCGGAACGCGGGCTGGCCTACTCCTCCCCCAGGTTCGAATTGATCTCGGAGCCGGGAACATCCTTCTGCGGTTCCATCGATGTCTTCTATGCCATCGCCGGGTATTGCGCCACAAACAATACGATCACTGTCTCGACCGGCCTGGCCGATCCCGATGCCGTCAACGTGGTGCTGACGGTTCTGAGCCATGAGTGGGGCCATCACGTTCAGAATCTGACCGATACCGGCATCACGACCGGGTTGGAGTCTGAGCTGCAGGCCGACTGCTTCGCGGGCGCATTCATCGAGTACGCGAAGGATTCCGACTGGGTCAGCCCCGTTATCGGCGCCATGGCACTGCAGCTGACCCAATCGGCTGGCGATGTGTGGTGGCAAGTTCCATCGGAAGAATCGATCCATGGCACTCAAAGCGAACGGGCCCAGGCATTCCTGACCGGACAGAACGGTGGATTAGAGGCCTGTGGACTCTAGGTAGATGGTCACAGAGTTCTGGAACTGTGGCGCCGTGGCCGGCACAGCGGTCTGCAAGGACGCAGGCGTCGCCCCTACATCCGCGGCGGGCGCTGCATTCAGTTCCAGAAATCACTGACGACCTACGTAGCTCCACTGGTGGTGGCGCTGCCACGACCTGAGCGTGAAGAGGCCCTGCCGCTAGCGGCAGGGCCTCTTCTCTCGTGACGCGGTTACCGCGGGTGGCTGAACGCTACCTGCTGCCAAACATGCGGAGAATGAAGAGCAGCACCAGCGCGCCGATCACGGCGGCGACAAAGCTGCCAATGCTCCAGCCGAGCGTAAACGTGCCTCCGCCGATGAACGAGAAGATCAAGCCACCAAGGAACGCGCCGATAATGCCGACAATAATGTTCCCGAGCCATCCCTGACGAGCGTTGTCACCGGCAATCATGCTGGCTACCCAGCCAGCCAGTGCGCCGAAAACAATCCAGGAAATAATCCCGAAACTGCTGTTCACGTCCATCGTGTGCCCTCCCGTGCCGAAACGGCCGGCCCCCCCGGCGGACTCATAGTGTAACAGCGCATTGGCAATAGCGGTCTATTTTTCTTCAAGAATTTTTCGGTTCTCTTCAAACGGCAGCCACGCTTCTGCCCAGCTTGAGATCGCCAGAATAACCTCATTGAGCGCCTGCCCCTTTTCGGTCAGCGTGTAATCGACCCGGACCGGGGTCGACGGCACAACAGAGCGCACCACGATCCCTTCCGCCTCCAGCTCTTTCAGACGCTCGGAAAGCAACCGATCGCTGAGCCCAGGCACCGTGGCCGCGATCTCGCTGAATCGCGCGTCGCCTGAGAGCATGGCGCGCAGGATCACACCCGTCCAGCGCCGCCCGATCAACTCGATCGCCTGGTGAAACACCGGGCAGAACGCGGAGGCTCGGTCCGCGCACTGTTCTTCACTTTCAACTCGCGCGCCGTCAATCGTCATACCATCACCTCAGTAGATTACTTTTTGTAATCATCTTGACAAGAGTAAGTGTACCGCGTTACCGTAGGTGACGTCGGGCGCGGCCAACCCAACAGTCGCGAATCGTGACATGGCATTGAAATGGAACGTGAATCGGGGGAGTCTCATGAGCACGACGGCAACCAAGACAGTCTGGCAGATCGATCAGAGCCATTCGGGCATCTCGTTTACCGTGCGCCATATGTTCACCAAAGTGCGCGGCCGCTTTACGGCCTTTACCGGCACGATTGAGACTGACGGCGAAAGCTTCGCCAACGGTCGGGTCGACGTCGAGATTCAGGCCGATTCCATCGACACCAACGATCCGCAGCGCGACGGTCATCTGCGCACCAACGACTTTTTTGGATCGGATGACAATCCCGCCATCGCGTTCAAATCGACCTCGATTACCCCGCGCGGCAAGAACGATTTCCTGGTGACCGGCGACCTCACGATTCGTGGCATCACACGCCCCGTGTCCCTGGAGGCGGAGTACGAGGGAGGCGGCAAAACCCCCTTCGGCACCGAAGTGGCGTCCTGGACCGCCCAGACCGAGATCGACCGCAAGGACTTCGACCTGAGCTGGAACGCTCCACTCGAGGCGGGCGGGTTCCTGGTGGGCGATGATGTCAAGATTCAGCTCGACATCGAGGCCGTGCGTCAGGCGTAAGCACCTCTCCCTTCCCCTGGGCGCTTGAGGGCGCCCAGGGCTCATCCTGGCACGGCATCGCGAAACGCGGCAGCCAGAAGCGTGCGGGCGGCATCCAGCTCGTCCCGGTTCACCGTGTGAGCCATGCCCGGGTAGATCCGCAGATCGACGGTAGCGCCCAGTCGCTCCAGGGCCTTCGCCGATTCGTGAACCCGTTCCACCGGTATATGAGCATCAATGTCGCTACACCCCAGAAAGATCGGGCTGCCCGCCAGCGAACCGGGATACTCGAACAGCGTGCCGGGAGGGCCAATGAGGCCGCCGCTGAATCCGATAATGGCGGCGTACTGGCGCGGATTGCGCGCGGCAGACTCGAGGGCCAGGCATGCGCCTTGAGAGAACCCGAGCAGAGCGATTTGCCGCGGGGCAATGCCGCGCTCTACAAGATCGTCCATCAGCGTCGCCACGCGACGCAGCGCCGACGACAGATACGGTTCATTTCGTGCGAACGGTTCGAGGAAGCGATAGGGGTACCAGCTATTTCCGGCGGCTTGCGGGGCGAGGATGGCGACCCCAGCGGGCGCCACCTCCTCCGTCAGCGCGATGATGTCGGCGGCATCCGCGCCGCGGCCGTGAATGGCGATGATCGCGCCGGTCGCGTCGTTCAGCGGCGTTCCGGCGGACACGAGGCGTCCGCGTCCGTGAGGATCCTGGTCTCGTGATTGGGCAGCCATTTGTATGCTCCTCAGGGAAACGTCACCCGGTGGTGGCACGCGTTCTGTCTCTCATTGAAGGATGAAAGGAGTGATCTTGTCCACACCCCGACCCAACATCGGCGGCATTCACCATCTCACCGCCGTGTCATCAAATGCCCAACAGACGGTCGATTTCTACACCGCCGCACTCGGCCAACGGCTCATCAAGCAGACGGTAAATTTTGACGACCCTTCGTCGTACCACCTCTACTTCGCCGACGAGGAGCATGGCCCCGGAGTCCTGACCTTTTTCGAATGGCCCGGCGCGGCGCGGGGACATTATGGCGTCGGTGGCACGCACCACCTGGCGTACGAGACGGAGAGCCGGGACACGCTGCTGCAGTGGAAGCGGTGGTTGACCGATCTGGGCGATCCCGTCACCGGGCCGTATGATCGCGTCTATTTTGAGAGCATTTACTTCACCGATCCTGACGGCCTGATTATCGAAATCGCCACCCGTGGCCCTGGATGGACCGTCGATGAGCCGGCCGATGCTCTTGGCTCCACCCTGAAACCCCCACCGCTGGAAACGACCGTCAACCACCGCGACGAAGCCGCCATCGCCGCGGCGACCTGGCCCGAGCCGATTCCGACGCTGACTCCCGAGATGCGCCTGAAGCGGATGCATCACATTACCGCTATTGGCTCCGACGCCGGTAAGACCGAGGAATTCTTCGCCGGCCAGCTCGGCCTGCGCACGGTCAAAAGAACCGTGAACTTCGACAATCCCGATTCGCCGCACATCTATTTCGGCGTCGGCGACGGCGCGCCAGGTACGATCGTGACCTATTTTGCCTACCCACCGGGCACGATGCGCCCGGCTCGGATTGGAGCCGGGATGACCCATCACTTTGCGTTGAGCGTGCCGGATGAAGACGCCCTCGTCGCCTGGCGCGATGCCTTGAACGCCAACGGCGTTCCCACAACGGACGTTCGTGACCGCGCCTACTTCAAGAGCATCTATCTCAATGATCCCGATGGTCATATCATCGAGCTGGCCACGAAAACGCCAGGGTTTACCACGGATGAAGACCAGGGTCGCCTGGGACAAGCCCTGCAGCTTCCCCCCTGGCTCGAACAGAACCGCCGCGATATCGAAGCGAACCTGTCGCCGCTTTCCGTGCCAGTCCCGACCGGCCGATAATCAGGAGATTGGACTTTAGCATGACCAAGCAGGACGAGACGCTCACTACCCCGGCCAACGCTTCCATTCACCCCCGGACGCAAATAGGCCACGTGCATTTGAAGGTATCCGACCTCGACCGCGCGATCGCGTTTTATCGCGATGCCTTCGGCTTTGACGTTATGCAGCGTATGGGAACGAGTGCGGCGTTCCTCTCTGCCGGCGGCTATCACCATCACATCGGCCTCAACACGTGGGAGAGTTTGGGCGGCTCAGCGCCGCCGCCCGGTAGCACCGGGCTCTACCATTTCGCGATTCTTTACTCGACGCGCCAGGAGTTGGCGCGAGCGCTCAAGCGCCTGATCGACCATGGCGTGGCGATCGATGGGGCCTCGGATCATGGGGTGAGCGAGGCGATCTACCTGCACGATCTTGATGGCAACGGCATCGAGATCTACTGGGACCGCCCCCGCGAGGAGTGGCCGCGCGAGGGCGATGGCGTCTCCATGGTCACCAAACGGCTCGATCTTGCCGAGCTCCTCGGTGAGTTGGAGCGATAGCGCTATGCCGTGGGCCTTCGCCACGGCGCGAGAAGCCTTGTCCTGGCACGACGGCGCACAGGGGGAGATATCGTGAAATCCGGGCGTGTGCCCTCACCCCAAACCCTCTCCCACCGCGCTCTGACAGGGGAAGGTAGAGGCGAAACACCGCTCCCGTCGCGACCAGCCCTCACCCCAACCGCCACCCGCGAGCGGGCGCCCGGCCCGACGGGCCGGGAGAGGGGCTTATTGTCGCGTTGTGGATGGCATTTCGTGCATACCTCCCCCTGTCAGCCTGTGCGCTGGAAGAGTGACGTGTTGTTGCGATTGCAATGGTTTTTCCGTTTTGCCTCCCCGTGTCAGGTGAACCGAACTGAATGAAGAGATACGGGGTGAGGGTTTTGGGATTCGCCACAACGACGCGCCCTGTTTCACCTACTCGCGGTGGATGAAGCCCATGCGCGCCAGCAGCTCAAACAGATTCAGGTTGTAGCCCCAGCCAAAAGATCGAGGGGTCAACACGCGGCGATCGTCGGGGTTCCACGAATCTTCGCGCACGGCCTCCCACGACGGAAGTTGAGCGCGGTCGCCGCCGGTCAGAAAGCGACCTGCCGCCGCTTTCCTCGTTTCATCGCCATTTCGAGATTTCACGACAAAAGCTCCACACCGAACCGCAAGGCTTCCTCGTACTGTGATGGCCATGAACTGTGCTACTGTCGCCATCGCAAGTGCTGTACCAGGAGTTGCGCGGGGCGTTCACCATGGGCAGGGCGAACCAACCTGATTCCACCCACCGGCTGGCGGATGTTGCCCTGTTCGCCGGTCTTCCGACCAACGTCCTTGACGATCTCGCGCGCGAGTCTCGACCCCGGCGCTACGCGGCAGGCCAGGTGCTCTGGAACGAAGGCGATCCGGGTGATGCGCTCCTCGTTCTGGAAGATGGCCAGCTTCGCATCAGCCGGGTGACCGGAGCGGGAGTTGATGTTGTGCTTGCGGTCGTCGAAGCGCCCGCCGCTCTCGGTGAACTGGCGCTGCTCGATGGCGCCCCGCGCGATGCTTCGGTGGTCGCCCAACGCCCGGTCGAAGTCCGCTTCATTGCGAGGAGCAACTTCCTCGCGCTCTTGCGACGAGAACCGACCGTGGTCGAAGGGCTGCTGCACACCCTGGCGGGCATGGTCCGCGCCGGGAACGCCCGGCATCTGGCCACTGTTGGCCTGGACGTGCCCGGCCGCCTTGCCGCGTGGCTCCTGGCTCGCGTTCCCGACGCCAGAACCGACCCCAGGGGCCTTCCCCAGTTTGCGCTCGATCGAAGCCAGAGCGAGCTTGCCGCGGAGCTGGGCACCACCAGATCGACGCTCAACCGGGCGCTGAATGGATTTGAGGCCCTTGGCTATCTTTCCCGGAAGGACGACCGCATCGTCATTCGTGATGTCAACGCTCTGGCGCTCTACACCGAAGAGGCCGCGGCGTTTACCTGATCAGGCAAGGCAACGTCAATTCGCGGTGGTCCTGAACCGCCGCTGAACCACAATCCGCCGGCCCGGATTGCCGCCATGCCGATAGCGAGAGTCCACGCCGATGAACGACCGACCTTCCGGCCCGGTGGCATTTCTTTTCACCGATCTCGAAGGAAGCACGCGCTACTGGGAACGCCGTCCGCATGAGATGCCAGCGGTGTACGCCCGCCACGACGCCATTCTGCGGGCGGCGATCGGACGACAGGGCGGAGTCGTCTACAAGGTCATTGGCGATGCGTTCCAGGTCGCGTTTCCCAACGCCGATGGCGCGTTGACCTCCGCGATCGAGGCTCAGCGCCGGTTGCTGGCTGAACCGTGGCCGATCTCTCCCGCCCCCCGCGTGCGGATGGCGCTCCATCTGGTCGAGGTGTCTCCGGAACCGGATGGCGACTATCGCACCCCTGGCCTCAATCGGCTGGGACGCCTCCTTGCGGCCGGTGACGGCGGTCAGATTCTGCTCACCGACGCGATGGCAAAAGATGTTCATCCGGATGCCGAGGTCGAAATCATCGATCTCGGTGAGCACCGGTTCCGCGATCTCTCGCCACAACGGGTCCATCAGGTCGTCGCTCCTGGCCTTCCCACCGCGCCCGCAAACCTCCGCTCATTGACGGCGCACAAACAACATCTCCCGAACTTCCCTACTCCTTTCATCGGCCGCGTGGACGTTCTGGAGCGAGCGGACGCCGCGCTCCGCGATTCTTCACTCCGGCTCATGACATTGTTGGGACCCGGCGGCATCGGGAAGTCGCGTCTGGCCGTGGAGATCGCCTCACGCGTTGTCGATCACTTTTCAGATGGCGTCTGGTTTATCGCCCTCGCTCCGATCTCTGACCCCGATCTCGTGCTGCCAGCAGTCGCCTCTCTCCTCGGCGTGCGAGAGTCGGTCGATCAGACCGTTCTTGACGCGCTCTCCGCGCACCTCGCGCAGCGCCACACCCTGCTCCTACTCGACAATGTCGAGCAGGTCATCGGTGCGGCACCGGACATTGCTACCCTGCTCGCGCGCTGTCCGCGCGTTGTCCTACTTGCCACCAGCCGGATTCCGCTTGGCATTTCCGGAGAACGCGAGTTTCCGGTTTCTCCTCTGGGCCTGCCACTCCCGGATGCTCAGCGGCGGTCCTCCGCGGAGATCGAAGCGCTCTTCGCCAATGAAGCCGTCCAGCTCTTCGCCGATCGCACCAGAGCCATCCGTCCCTCGTTCACCGTCACTTCGGAAAACGTCGCCGCCATCGTCGCCATCTGCGAACGCCTCGATGGCCTGCCGCTTGCCATCGAGCTGGCCGCGGCCCGTGGCCGTCTTCTCTCCCCGGCACAGCTCCTTACCCGGCTCGAATCACGGCTCCCCCTCCTGACGAGGGGCCCCCGCGACCTCCCCGCTCGCCAACAAACGCTGCGCGGCGCCATCGACTGGAGCTTCGAGCTTCTCGATCCACGGGAACAGCGTTTCTTTTCCGAGCTCGCCGTGTTTGTGGGCGGCGCGACGCTTGAGGCCATCGAAACTGTCTGCGGCCATGACCAGGAGGCCAGCGACGACAGCATCTTTGATGCGATCGAGTCACTCGCGCGCCAGAGCTTGCTCAACCTTGATGACGCGACCAGCCGCGTGCAGATGCTGGAGACGATTCGGGAATACGCCGCTGAGCGCCTGCTCCAGTCCGACTTACGGGAGAATCTGGCTGGCCGCCACGCGTGCTACTACCTGGAACTCGCCGAAGAAGCCGAACCGCGCCTTTCGGCATTCGATCAGGTTGACTGGCTCGACGCGCTGGCGTTGGAACACGACAATCTCCGCGCGGCGCTCTCCTGGCTGCATGATTCCCGATCGGCCGTTGAATTGGCTCGCCTGAGCGGCGCCCTCTGGCGCTTCTGGTGGATTCGCGGCCACCTCACCGAAGGTCGCGAGTGGTTGGCGCGGGCAATCGATCTGGCCGAAACATCGTCTCTCGACGCACGCATTCTGGCGCGCCTTCTCGATGGCGCGGGCGCTTTGGCGGAATCCCAAGGCGATATCGACCGCGCGGTCGACTATCACGAACGCGCCTCGTCCCTCTGGACGTCCGCGGCTGATCTCCTGGGACAGGCCCGCTCACTCGAAAATCTCGGCATCATTGCCCTGCATGATCGGAGCGATGTCGAACGTGCCCGCGCATTGCATCAGGTCGCGCACGATCTCTACGTGGAAGCAGGAGATCGACCAGGAATCGCCTCATCGCTGAAGAATCTCGGCGATGTGGCCCTCGCGGAAGAGGCGTTCCCGCAAGCATCGGCCTTCTTCACCAGAGCGCTGGTCATCGCCCGTGAGCTTCAGGACACCCGGGGCATCGCCACGGCTCTGACCAGCCTCGGCGCACTCGCGTTTCTGATGAGTGAGCCCGATCGGGCGGCCCTGCTTTTCGAGGAGAGTCTTCCGCTTTGGCGAATCCTGGGCGACGTCCCTGGTCTGGCCCTCACCCTCGGCAACCTCGGTGAAGCGTTCGATCACCTCGGTAGCGCCGATCGCGCCAAACCGCTCTATGAAGAGAGTCTCGCGCTTAGCCGCGAAATCGGCGACAAACAAGGCATCGCGTTTTGTCAATCACATCTCGGCCGCATCGCGCGACAGGACCGCAACATCGCCGTTGCCGCTGGCCACTACACCGAATGTGCTGAGCTCTGCCGCGACATCGAAGACTTTGCCCGCCTTGCGGAGTGCGTTGAAGGGCTTGCTGGAGCCTTGGCGGACGACGGTGAAGCCGCCCGAGCGGCGAGCCTTTACGGCGTGGCTCATGGCATCCGTCGCTCGACCGGATCGCCGCTGAAGAGCGTGCACCTTGCCGCGTATGAGAGAGATCTTTCCGTCGTTCGCACTGCGCTGGCCGAGGGTCGATTCGACGCCATCTTCCAGAAAGGCGCGGAGTCATCATTGCAAGACCAGCGCGCAAAAGGCATTGGTCCGGACATGCTCGTGCAGAACTAGAGTGCTTCTGATCCACCTGACCCAGTTCGACGACTCAGCGGCGATAGCGCGGCAATCGGGCTGTATTGGCTAGCTCCTGAACACCTTTCACGCACTCGAAGCCCGACAGGATGCATGAGTCGCCACAAGGGCGGCAGCAGATGCTGTCAGTGTCAATGACTCTGTTCGGTAGCTGCGGATCACACGTTTCGTCAGGATAGCAACACTGGTCTCGCCAGTTTGGAAGCACAGACTTGCAGAACGACGCCGCCGGGCAGCAGGCAAAGCCGATCACCGAGCCGTCGGTATCCGAAACGCTTGACGCGAAGCAGCTCTCTCCGTTGCAGC
>JBBRVX010000064.1:0-22805 GCA_038246475.1 Thermomicrobiales bacterium
GGCGCCGATCGACGCGCTGGCTCCTGCTGGCGGACTACATCGCGTTTCGGCTCAGTGGTGAGGGCGCAACAGATTATTCGCTCGCCTCGCGCACGCTGATGATGAATCTGCGGGAGAAGCGTTGGGACGAAATCACCCTCGCGATTGCCGGCATCAACCCTGATCTGATGGCGCGCCTGGCGCCCGGCGGGACGCCGCTGGGACACGTTATCGCCAAAGCCCATGCTGAAACCGGGCTGCCGCGGAGAGCGCTCGTGTCGACTGGCGGCCACGACCATGTCTGCGGGGCGCTTGCGGCCGGGGTGACGCGGCCAGGCCAGATGCTGAACTCATTGGGCACCGCCGAAGCAATCTTCCTGCCAACCGACGAACCCCTGAGCGACCCCAAAGCAGGCCGCCAGGGCTATACGCAGGGGGCGCATGTCACGGGGGGTGGGTATTACGTCTTCGCTGGTCAGTACACCTCGGGAGCATGTATCGACTGGTTGCGGCGGCTACTCGGGACAAACGACGACCCGATGGCGTATGACGCGCTGATTGCGCGGGCAGAGCAGGCGTCGCCGGGGAGCCAGGGCGTCATGTTTCTGCCCCATTTGCGTCTGGCGAATCCGCCGTACGACGATCCACGGTCGCGCGGCGCCTTGATCGGGTTGACGACCGATACGGGGAACGACATGGTTGCGCGCGCCGTTTTGGAGGGGTTGGCATTTGAAAGCCTGAGCACGTTCGAACCCCTGCTGGAGTATCCGCAGATCTCCCTCCCGAAATCGGTCGTGACCATCGGCGGCGGCACGCGGAACGAGTTGTTGCTGCGCATCAAGGCATCGCTGACGAACCTGCGGCACGAGGTCATCGACGCGGACGAAGCGACGGCCCTCGGCGCGGCCTTGTTGGGCGCGCTTGGGGCAGGGGTTTACTCGAGCGTCGATGAGGCGATTGGGGCGATGCGGTATGGTCAGCATGAGGTGTTGCCGATCGCCGAGGAGGTTCCAATCTACCGTGCGCTTTACGATGACGTCTATCGCCACTTTTATCCAGCGGTGGCGCCCCTGAGCCAGACGATCAGCGATCTTCAGGCGACCACTGACGTCCTGAAAAATGGGTTGGAGTCACGCGGATAGCACCATGAGCACGCGCGTTCTTGGCATTGATCTTGGTACGTCGGCCGTCAAGGCGCTCGTCGTCGACGAAGAAGGAAACGTGCGCGGGACGGGGAGCGCCGAGTACCCGATCCTGCATCCCGAGCCAGGCTGGGCCGAACAGGATCCCGACGCCTGGTGGAGCGCCACGATCGATGCCGTGCAACAGGCAGTGGGATGGGCGGGGCCGGCGGAGATTTCGGGCATCGGATTCTCCGGGCAGATGCATGGCGTGGCCTTTCTGGGCGAGCATGACAAACCGCTGTACCCGGCGGTCATCTGGGCGGATCAACGCTCGGCGCGGCAGGCGGCCGAGATCACTGCGAAAATCGGCGCCGAGAAGTTGATCGAGATCGCGGGCAGCCCGGTCGTCACCGGATTCATGGCAGCGACCGCTGTCTGGATGCAGCAAGAGAAGTCGTCCGTCTGGTGGCGGACCACGCGTCTGCTCTCCCCGAAGGATGAGATCCGGCGGCGCATGACCGGAGTATCAGCAACAGACGCCGGTGAAGGGTCGGCCGCGCTCTTGCTGGACGCGCGCTGGCGCAACTGGTCTCCTGAACTCCTTGATGCCGCGGAAGTGCCTGGCATGCTGCTGCCCCCGGTGAAGGCGTCCGGCGCGGTGGCCGGGGAGGTGTCCAGGGATGTCGCCGAGCAAATGGGTTTGCGCGCGGGCACGCCGGTGGTGACGGGAACAGGCGATGCGCCAAGTGGCCTCCTCGGTTCTGGCATCGTCGATCCTGCTTCGCTGCTTCTCTCGCTGAGCACGGGCGCACAGGTTATGGCCCCGAGCGACGAGTTTATTCCCGATATCACCGGAAGGACCCACACGTTCTGCTCGGCACTCGATCCGGGGCCAGGGCAACCGGGCTGGTATCAAATGGGCGCCACGCTGGTCGCGGGCATGGCCATGCGGTGGCTGCGGGACGAAATGCTGCATCTGCCAGCAGCCGGCGCGTATGAGCGGATGACCGCTTTGGCGGAAAAGGCGCCGCTCGGCGCGAAGGGGATGCTCTTTCTCCCGTATCTGGTGGGGGAGCGGTCGCCCCACATGGATGATCGGGCGCGTGGCGCGTTTCTCGGCCTGACCGCCGACCATGATATGGGCGATATTGTGCGAGCGGTGATGGAAGGGGTGACGTTTGCCTGTCACGACGCCTTCATGGCCTTGCGAGATGCGGGAGCGACCCCGGAGCGCATCGTCATGGCGGGAGGCGGCGCGCGGAGTCCCTTCTGGCGGCAAATGGTTGCGGACGTCTTCAATCTGCCGGTCTTCGCGCTGGCCACAACCGATCAGGCCGCGATGGGCGCGGCGTTGTTGGCCATGACAGGAGTGGGGGGAGGCGATCCAGTAGCCACGGCGCAGGCCTGGGCACGCTACGGCCCGGCGACCGAACCCAACGCCGGGCGGCACGCGCGGTACCAGGACCTCTATGACCTGTTTCGGGAAGCTTATTTGCCCGTTGTGGGCATCAGCCACCGGCTGCATGATTGGGCGCGATCAAGCCGGGGTCCGCGCGTTGTGCCGCGACCGATCAGAAAGCGAAGTTAACCTGCCTTAGCCAGAAGATGTGAAGTTGATGTCAGTCGTCGATAGTGACTGATACGGAATCCGGGTGATCAGTTCCGCGCCCAGCCACGAGCCCTCACCCCCTAACCGCCACCCAGAGGGTACCCGGCCCGTCGGGCCGGGAGAGGGGGAATCACGCTCCAGCAAACCGTGATTCCGGCACTGATCAACCGTATTCCGTATGACTTCCGAAATTAGCCCGACGGTTTCCGCTCGTCGATGAAGATTTGCCATCGCTTGATGCTCTCGAGGACGAGAATATCGTGGATGTACCACGGATCGGATCGCAACTTGTCGCGGACCGCGCCTTCGTCGTTCGCCTCGACGATCAATATGGCGCCGCCTTCGTCGACCAAAGGTCCACCCATCACGATGAACCCTTCAGCGACAAGTCGATCGATATGCTCCGCGTGGTCGTCCCAGTAGGGCTGTTCGCGCGAGTCCTTCGCCAAATCACGACGGGAACCGGCTCGGGACGTGACGATATAGGTGTTGTTCACCGATCAAGCATATCGGATTTCCGCGTCGAATCGTGGGGGCGCGTGCGAAGAACAGCTCTGTATCAGATAGGCCGCACGCCCACGTTGCCCGGCGCACTCATTCTTCATGGCTGCATTGCCTTGAGCTGCTCGATAATGTGCCGACGCTCTTCCAGCCGGAACGCCGCGCGGTGTTCCGGGCGTGGCTCGATGCGGGCGACCACATCAGGTCGCCAGCGGCTGACAACGGCGTCAATGGGTTCGTCTCGCGCTATGGCGAGGGCTTGCATGGCCGCGCCGCGGGCCGCGTGTTCGCTTCCCCCACGAACAATGACCGGAAGGCCGGTGGCGTCGGCGATAGCCTGCCGCCAGGCGTTGCTCTGACTGCCGCCGCCAACGAGCGTCACCTCGGGTGCCGTAACGCCCAGGCGAGCGAGGGCGTCCAGGGCGTAGGCAAGGCCGGCGGCGACGCCATCGAGCGCCGCCCGCACGAGGAGCTCAGCGGTCGCATTTTCCATGTCCAGACCAATGAGCGAGCCCGTGGCCGCCGGCAGGTTGGGAGTACGCTCGCCAGTCAGATAGGGCATGATGAGGAGCCCGTTGGCCCCCGGAGCAACATCAGCCACCCGATCGAGCGCCTCGTTTCGGGTCAGGCCGACCATTGTGGAGACGGTATCGACTACCCGCGTGCAGTTGAACATGCAGGCCAAGGGCAGGAAGCGGCCGGTGGCGTCGGCAAATCCCGCGACTTCGCCCGTTCGATCGGCAGTGGGGTGCATGCTGACGGCGAAGGCCGTGCCACTCGTGCCGAGGCTGATAACCATCTCGCCGGGCGCCGCCCCAACGCCGAGCGCGGCGGCCATGTTGTCACCCGTGCCCGGTGCAACGGGGATCCCGGCAGGTAGGGCAAGGGCTGCCGCGGCCTCGTCGAGGAGGACGCCGACGCATTCGTTCGGCCCGAAGACTTCCGGCAAGCGGATGCGCGCGGCGGCGTCGTTGCCGATGGCCAATGTCAGCAGATCGCGACGAACCCGGCCCTCGCGCGGTGACCACCACCCGGAGCCGGACGCCTCGCCGCGATCGGTGGCGATGATTCCGGTGAGTTGCAGATTGAGCCAATCGTGCGGTAAGCAAACCGCGGCGGCGCCCTCCAGGTCTTCTGGCGCCGTGCGCGCCAAATGGGCGAGTTTGGCGATGGTGATGGAGCTGACCAGGCGCGTGCCGATCTCAGTAGCGAAGTCCGCTTCGGCGTTCAATCGCTCGGCGTCAGGGGCGGCCGCAACGTTGTTCCAGAGCGGCGCTGGGCGGATAACGTCGCCGTCCCGGTCAAGAATCACCATGCCGTGTTGCTGGGCGCCGACGCTGATGGCCTCAACGCGCAGGTCGGGGCTGACGACCTGCCGCGTTGCCGTAACCAGGGCGTCCCACCACTCGCGCGGGTGCTGAATGTCGAGACCGCTGTGGGGGGCACGACCCTCGGCCACGACCTCGCCGGTGAAAGCGTCGACGGCAACGACTTTCGTTGATTGCGTGCTGGAGTCAACGCCGAGAACGACTGAACGCGACATCACTCCTCCATAAGCCCTGGTGATTACGGAGGCGCATTGTACGTGAGGGCCCGGGATTTGGGTGTCAGTCGCGGGCGCGGGGCGAGCCAAGCCTGGGGAATGCGGCGATGGGAACAAGGCCCAGCAGGGCAATGGCCCCGGCAAGGAGAAACGTTTCGCGGGCAACCTGGAGGCTAATCGGCAAAACGATCTCGTAGAGGAGCGCGGTTTGCCGGGCCAGGAAGTCGGCGGTGCTCTCGTCCGGCGCCTGCACGACGGATTCCAGATTTCCGACCAGCCCTTGCAGGCGGCGAACGGCGATGGCGGTCAGGATGGAGATGCCGATGGTCATGCCCAGCAGGCGAAAGACCAGCGACATGGCCGCGGCGATTCCGCGATCGGCATCGGGCGCGGAGTCGATGGCGGTCGCGCCAATGGGAGCGAATAGCAGCCCGAACCCGGACCCGGCCAGAAGCAGGCCCGGCGTCATGCCGATCAGCGCGCCGTTGCGCAGGCCAAACCAGAGTGCACCATAGCCAATGGCGACGAGGACAAATCCAACTGCCGCCGTGTGGCGGAGACCAAAGCGGTTCGCGACGCGTCCCCCGGCAAACGACAAGGCGGCGATGAGCAATGTGAAGGGCGCAAGCATGACCGCCGAGACGCGACTGACTGATGCCTGATCGACCAGAAGCGCGGTGATCACCGGGACATCGACCATCGCGACAATCAGCGACATGCCGATCAGGAAATTGGCCAGGATCGCCGCGACGAACAGGCGATCTCGAAACAACGATACCGGCAAAAGGGGCCAGGCGGTTTTGTGCTGCCGCCAGATGAGGAGACCGCCCAGGATCGCGGAAACGAGCAGAAGGGGGAGGACCTGATCGGCAAGCGGGTTGCGCGAGCCGCCGAGGGCACGGCCGCCGGTTGGTGATGCGCCCAATTCGCCACCGGCGGAGAGTCCGAGGTTCAGCGCGAGCAAGGCCCCGGCAAGGAGGAAGACGCCGGGGAGATCAAGTCGCCTTAGCCATCCTGGCACGATCTGCCTGGCGCCCGCCTTCACTCGGGCGATGGCGATGGCCGCCAGAAGCGCCAGCGGCACATTGACGATGAACACCCAACGCCATGCCTCCGCCCCGGGGACAAATTCCACCAACAGTGCTCCCCAAAGGGGACCGAGGACCCAGCCCAGGGGGTCGATGGCGCCAACCAGGCCGAGCGCCGCCGCGCGGCGGCCGGGAGGGAGCATATCGCCAACCAGCGCCATCGTGACCGGCAGCAACGCGCCGCCTCCAGCGCCCTGGATGGCGCGGCCGATCACCATGCCCGGGAGATCGTTGGCGAACGCGCACCAGAGCGATCCGGTAATGAAGAGGGCCAATGAGCCCTGGAAGGCGATCGTCCTGCCGAGGAGATCGGAAATGCGCCCCACGAGCGGGATGGCGATGATATAGGCGAGGAGATAGCTATTGACGATCCAGACATAGCGGTCGACATCGGCAGCGTTGATGCGCAGGTCGGTCACCATGCCCGGCAGGATCGTGGCGATCACCGTCAGGTCCAGGGCGCCCAGGAGAACGGCGATCAGGGCGGCGCTCAACGCCCGACGTTCGTCAAAAGTCATGAGGGACATCGCATCTGGCGGCGCTGCCACGTGACCAAATCGTTTACGTGATCGCCCGTAGTCTGCACACCTCTCGTCGCCGGCCTTGCGGCGGGGGATAAGGGCAGGGAGGTGGTGTGAAAACCTGGCTCACTCATCGCTCACGGCCGGTTGCTCAATGGAAACCTCATCGCTGTGGTGGCTGAGATCGAGCGTCCAGACTGCTGGATTGGGTCGCTCTACTCCGGGAGGTTCAGATAATCGAGCACGGAGCAAATCGTCCGTTTCGCGATCGATCCAGAGATCAATGGTGATCGGCGACCCCGTAAGGGTGTAGTACGAGAGTGGGCCGACGATCGATTCGTCGACGTTCGCCCGGAGATGGTACGAGGAGCGGCCCTCGATGGTTTCGTCGTCCAAACGCTCGACGTTTTCGACGCGGCCCATGACGGGGCCGATGCCATCCTGGGTCGAAAAGAGAATGTCTGGCCGATAGGCGAACTCAAGCGGGGCTGGCCCCCAATCACCGGTCAGGATGTTCGTCGTCCACGATGCGTCGCCGATGGTGATGAGCTGGAGCGAAATAGTCCGTCCCAACACCTCGGCCTGAAACGTGGTCTGGACCCGATCGGGACGTTGCAGGTCACCTTCGGCCCCGAGCAAGCGGATGTTCTTGCCAGTATCAATAAATGTGGCTCCCTGGACCTCGAGCATGAAATGCACCGAGGGGGTGGCCGCCAGCCGCTGGCTCGCCGTGCCCAGGATCTCCAGCGGTGTTGGGGTGGGGCCAGGAGTCGCGACTTCCTGCTCAGGCGCCCCACAGGCAATGAGGAGAATTGGGGTCAAGGCAGCCATCAGCAGCACCAACCGCGTGAACAGCCGCCGGCATGGCTGGAGGAACGGCAGTACCAACACGTCTCCTTCCCGCCGCACGAGCGGAGTGAACCGCGAGTGAACCGAGTCTAGCATTCGGCGTTTTTCGGGCTGGGCCTGGGGCGGAAACCGACCAGATGCGTGCTACCATCAGGCTCGATTCGCCATGAAAAAGGGATTCAGGGCATCGTGAGCGTTGTACCAAGAGCGGCGGACCTTCCCGCTGAGACGCTTCGTCTGGCAGTTGCCGCGGTCAGCGAGGCGGCGGGCCGCGAAGAGAACCAGGATATCGCGCTGGCCATCGTCATCGGAGCGAGTGAGGCCGCGGCCGGCGGAGAGGACTTTCTGCTGGTCGTCGCTGATGGCATGGGTGGAGAGCCGGCGGGAGATGTGGCCAGCCAGATCGCGGTCAATGCGCTGCGTGACGCATTCCCGGAGTTGCCGGAAGGGGATCTGGGCCAGGCGCTCAAACAGGCGTATCGCAAGGCGAACGACGCGGTGGCGCGGGCTGGCAGCGAAGAACCGGCGTACGCGGGAATGGGTACGACGCTGACCTCGGCGCTGTTGCACGGAAAGTACGCCACGATCGCCAACGTCGGCGATAGCAGGGCGTACCTGTTGCGAGGCGATGGATTGACGCAGATCACTCGCGACCATACGTTCGTGGCGGACGAGGTGGCAAAGGGGCGCATCAGTGCCGACGCTGCCAGAAACCACCCCCGGCGCAACATCCTGACGCAGGTGATTGGAACCGCCTCCAAGCTGGATAGCTCGTTACCCAGCATTTTCGAGCTGATGCTGCTGCCCGGCGATCGACTTTTGCTCTGCAGCGATGGCCTCTATGACCCTCTTGATGAGGTTGATATCCGCAGAACGTTGCTCGGGCAAGAGCCCGATGCCGCCGCGATGGCGCTGGTGGCGCTGGCCAAGGAGCGTGGCACGCGGGACAACGCGTCCGCCGTCGTGGCCGCGGCCATTCCCACGCGTGTACCGGTCCCTGGCACGCTTCCCGTGGACGCGTCGCGAACGGGGGGCGTTCCGGGAACCATGGTTGCGGCGGCGATCGCGGTACTGTTGATCCTGGCGCTCATCCTGGCCGTGTATCTCCTGGTCATGCAGCGCTAGGCCGATGGTTGGCGACGAACCGTCGTTGGTTATAGACGCGCATACGCACGCCTTTCCGCCAGAGTGGGTCGCCGATCGATCTGCCCATCTGCAGGCCGATCTCTGGTTTGGTGAGCTCTACGAAGCTCCCAATGCGCGGATGGTCGATGCAATCGGACTCCTGGCGGCGATGGATGACGCCGGAGTCGAACAGGCGATCATGTGTGGCTGGCCATGGACCGATCCGGGACTGTGCCGGGAGCACAACGATTACCTTGCCGCCGCCTCGCGCCAGAGCCATGGGCGTTTGGCATGGCTGGGAACAGTCGCGCCCGGCGCGGTGGGCGCGGCTGCCGAGGCCGAACGGTGTCTGGACCTGGGCTCCTCCGGCATCGGCGAGCTCAACGCCGATGCTCAGGGATTTGACCTGGCGAGCGATGGCGCGCTCATGGAAATCAGCGCTGTGCTGGAGCGGGCCGCGCGACCGCTGCTGCTGCATGCTTCGGAGCCAGTCGGCCATCGTTACCCCGGCAAGGGAACGGCCACGCCCGACCGGCTGCTGACGTTCATCGTCAACAATCCGCGTCTGACCGTGGTTTTGGCCCATTGGGGCGGCGGCCTGCCGTTCTACGAGCTGATGCCAGACGTGGCTGAGCTGACGGCGAACGTTGTGTACGATTCCGCTGCCTCGACATACCTCTATCGTGCGGGGATCTTTCGCACCGTGCTCGACATCGTGGGGCAGGATCGCGTCCTGTGGGGGAGCGATCACCCGGTTCTGGGCATGAAGACGTTTTTGCGCAAGACCAGGCAAGGCGCGATGCTCGGCGCCGACGAGCTCCAGCACGTGTTGGGCGGCAACGCGCAACGTGTTTATCGATTGATTGATACTGGTGGACGCCGAATGTAGCAACAGGTATGGGTGAGGTTGCGGGAATGATTGCAGGGCTTAGAGGTCACATTGAACGAAAACTGGAGGACGCGGCGCTGATCGACGTTGGTGGAGTGATCTATCGCGTCAATACGTCTCGCGTGACTCTGGAGGACATTGGGGACGTGGGCGAGAACGTGCGTCTGTCTACCCATCTCTATGTGCGAGAGGATCAACTGACGCTCTATGGGTTTGCGTCATCTGAAGAACTGAGGCTCTTTGAAACACTCATCGGCGTGTCGGGGGTAGGGCCTCGTTTGGCGCTGGCCATCCTGTCGCGCGTGCGCGCCGATGCGCTCGAAGTGGCGATCAACGGCGAAAACGCCGAACTGCTGGCCACGGTGCCAGGCGTGGGCCGCAAAACGGCCGCCCGGCTCATCCTCGAACTCCGGGGTAAGCTGGTTCCCGCTTCCGGGGCGCCTGGCGCCGCCACGTCGCACGAGGACTCCGAGGTGATCGCGGCGCTGCGGTCACTGGGGTACACCACTGCGGAAGCGCACGGAGCCCTCATCAGGACTCCGCGGGGGACCGATATCCCGATCGAGGAACGGGTTGTGGCGGCGCTGCGGGAGCTTTCCGAGTCGTAGGGCTCAAGACGGGTCGAGGCGCTCCAGCCGGCGTTCAATCGCGCGGGCGTGCGCGGTAAGGCCCTCGGCTCGCGCGAGAACTGAGGTTGCTGGTCCCAGCCGGCGCATCGCGATCTGGTTGAGCGCCGTGATGGTGATGACCTTGGTGAACTCACCGACATGGATCGGTGAGGAAAATCGGGCGGTGCCTCCGGTTGGCATGACGTGGCTTGGTCCGGCGGTGTAGTCGCCCAACGCTTCAGGGCTGTCCTCACCGACGAAGATGCCGCCCGCGTTGCGGACGCGCGGAACCATCGACCAGGCATCATGGAGAAGCAGGCAAAGGTGCTCTGGCGCATAGGCATTTGCCAGATCGATCGCGGACTCGACATCGGGCGCCAGGACGATCATGCCGTTGGCAGCAAGCGACTCCGCCGCGATTTCCGCGCGCTCCAGATGCTCCAATTGGAGGGGCAGCTCTTCCAGCACCGCATGGGCGAGCATGGCGCTGGTGGTGATCAGGATAGAGCTGGCCATCGGGTCGTGTTCCGCCTGGGCAAGCAGATCGGCGGCGACGAGCTCCGGATCGGCTGAATCGTCGGCCACGATGAGCGTTTCCGTTGGCCCTGGAAGCTGGTCGATATCGACGAGACCATAGACCTGGCGTTTGGCGAGAACGACAAAGATGTTGCCTGGCCCAAAGATCTTGTCGACGTGAGGAATTGAAACCGTGCCATAGGCCATGGCCCCAATGGCTTGCGCGCCACCGACGACGAAAAGGCGGTCGATGTTGGCGACCTCGGCGGCCGCCAGGATCAAGGGTGAAATCGTGCCGTCAGGTCCGGCTGGCGTGCAGACGATAACCTCGTTCACGCCGGCGACGCGCGCCGGTATGGCGGTCATCAGGAGCGACGAAGGGTAGACGGCGGTGCCGCCAGGGGTATAGACGCCGACCCGGTCAAGCGGACGAACAACCTGCCCCAGCGCGCCTTCTTCGCTGAAGTCGATCCAGGAGGTGCGAAGTTGTTTGCGATGAAACACGGTAATCTGTTCCGCGGAGAGGCGCAACGCGGATTGAAGCTCTGGATCAAGCTCCGCGAGCGCGTTCTTCCATCGCTCGCGGGGGACTTCCAACTGATTGGGGACGTGGCCCTGTAATGCGGCGGCATAGCGCCGAATCGCGGTATCACCGTCTCGACGAACATCTTCAAGGATGCGGGCGACCGCCTCTTCGGCGCTCAGGTCCTCACCGAATACGCGCTGCACGCCCTCCCGCATATGCGGCGAGAGCTCCGTCTCTTCGAAACCGCGACGCCGGGTGAGAAGGCGGCGGGCTTCGTCCATATCGCCAATGAGACGGGTCGCTGATTTCGCTTTCGTATTGATCATCACACTATGTGCCTCGGTTTTCACGTTCGCAGATCGCCGTTTACATGCTGTCTCAATGTGCGAGCGATCTTCTCGCGGACTTTGCTCAGTTCCGCGTCGGTTAGCGCGCGGTCGGGCGCGGTGAACGTAACGCGGTACGCCAGACTCTTGTTCTCCTCCCCGATCTGCGGTCCATGGTAGATGTCGAAGAGCGTGAACGCCGTTGCCAGCGGCCCGGCGCCGGCGCGCAATGCGGCTTCGACATCGCCAGCGGCGACCTCGTTGCGGACAACGATAGCGAAATCCTGCTCAACGGGGAGGAAGCGAGGAACATTCACCCGCTTTGGCGCCGGATCGGCGGCACGGAGGATCTCGTCGAGATCGATCTCAGCCGCCGCGACCCGCGGCGTTTCGATGCCGAAGGATGCGGCGCGGTCCGGCCGTAGCTCGCCAAGAATGCCGATCCGGACATCGCCAATGAAGAGGCCCGCGGAACGGCCAGGATGAAACCCTGGCAAATCAGTCCGCCGGAATGTGGCGGTGGTGAGCCCCAGGTGAGCAACAAGCGTCTCGACAAGCCCTTTGAGATCGAAGAAATCGAGCTCACCCTCCTCGTCAGTCAGGCGGCCAAGGGGTTCGCGCTTGCCGGCAAGCACAATGCCGAGGACGTTTGCTTCTCGCGGCAGCTCGTTCGAGGAGGGAAGATAGACCCGGGCGTTCTCAAAAAGACGGACGCCTCGCTCGTGTTTGAGGTTCTCCGCCGCGACCTGAAGGACGCCCGGCAGGAGGGTCGGCCGCATGATGTCGCGGTCGGCCTGTAAGGGGTTCCGCAATCGAATCAACTCCGCGTAGCCGGAGTTGTGCAGTCCCGGCGAGGCCGTGCCGTCAGGATCGAGGCGAAGGAGATCGTCCTCGCTCAGCGTTACGTACGTGATCGTTTCCCAGCAGCCGGCCCCCGAGAGCAACGCGCGCACTTTCCGCTGCAGCGCGGAGATGGGGTCACGCTGTACTGGCGCGGTCTGCCCTGTCGGGAGTCGTTCAGGGAGGGTTTCGTAGCCGATGACACGGGCGACCTCCTCGACAACGTCGGCGGCCTGCTTCACGTCGCTTCGCCAGGTGGGTACGGTAACGCGTAATTTCTCGTCGACACTGTCGAGCGCCGGCGAAAAGCCGAGCCGGCTCAGTGCATCGAGCACCTTTTCGCCCTCGTACCGGACGCCGAGCAGCCTCTCGATTTCGGCGAACGGCAGACTGAGGACCCATGGCAACCGAGGGCGAGGGTAGACATCGGCAACCGCCGAAACCGAGGCTCCCGGCGAGAGTTCCAGGATGAGATGGGTGGCGCGGGCGGCAGCGTCCCAGGCCAGATTGGGATCGATGCCCCGTTCAAAGCGAACGGAAGCGTCGGTGCGGACTTTGAGTGCGCGCGCGGTGGCGCGGACGGATTTCATGTCGAAGTTGGCGGACTCCAGCACGATGCGGCGAGTCGCGTTTGTGATTTCACTGTTGAGGCCGCCGATGACGCCCGCGATGCCGACCGCTCGTTCGGCATCGGCGATGACCAGCATCTCCGCGGACAACTGACGCCCCTGGTGATCGAGCGTCTCCAGCATTTCACCGTCTCGGCCGCGGCGGACCACAATGCGGTCCCCGGCGAGAACGCCGGCATCAAAGGCGTGTTGGGGCTGGCCGTATTCCAGCATGACGTAATTCGTAATATCGACCGTGGTGTTGATAGGGCGGACTCCGGCGGCGAGCAGCCTGCGTTGGAGCCAGGCCGGAGATGGGCCAACGTTGACGTTCTCGATGACGACGGCAACATAGCGCGCGCAAAGCTCCGGCGCGTCGATGGTGACAAAGTCCGCGGCTGCACGCGGAGCAGTGCTCAGGTCGAAACGAGGCGGCATCATCACTGGGCGATCGGTCAGGGCCCCGGCTTCGCGGGCGATGCCCAGGATCGAGAAATCGTGGACCAGGTTCGGCGTGATCTCGAACTCGATGACGGTGTCGCCCAGCCAATCGACGAGGGGGGCGCCGAGGGGGGCGTCGGCTTCCAGGACCATGATCCCCTCGTGCTCGTCGGAGAGCCCGAGCTCCTTTTCCGAACAGACCATGCCTTCCGAGCGCACGCCGCGGATCATTCCGGGCTTGAGCGTCTTGAAGACCTGCCCCTCAGCATGGCCATCGATCAAACGCGCGCCAGCCAGCGCCAATGGGACCACCTGACCCTGGGCAATGTTCGGCGCGCCGGTGACGACGGTCAGACGATGCTCGCCCGCGGCGACCGTGGCCAGCACAAGCCGGTCGGCGTCCGGGTGGGGCTGGACCGATTCGACCCGGCCAACGAAGACACTGTTCCAGCCGTCGCCGATGGAGGTGATTTTTTCCGCTTCCAACCCCGCCATCGTCAGGCGATGCGCCAGATCTTCTGGCGAAAGGCCAGTGTCGATGAACTCCGACAGCCAGCGCAAAGGAACCTTCATGACGTTTTGCCCTTGGGTGTGAGGCGCCTAGGCGGCGCTGGCGAACTGCCGGAGAAAGCGGAGGTCGTTGCCGGCAAAGGCGCGCAGGTCGTCGACGCCAGAACGCATCATGATCATCCGCTCGATGCCGAGTCCGAAGGCGAAGCCACTGTAGACATCGGGGTCGTAGCCAACGCCGCGCAGTACGTCGGGGTGAACCATGCCGGCGCCGCCCATCTCCAGCCAGCCGCTTCCCTTGCAGACGCGGCACCCTTTGCCACTGCAAATTGCGCAGTCGACCGCGAAATCGACGCCGGGTTCAACGAAGGGGAAGAAGTCGCAGCGGAAGCGGATGCGGCGATCCGGGCCGAAGAGCTGGCGAGCCAGCTCGGCGAGTGTGCCCTTGAGATCGGCCATGGTGATGTGGCGATCGACGGCCAGGCCCTCAAGCTGGTGGAACATCCATTCATGCGAGGCGTCCTGCGCCTCGTAGCGATAGACCCGGCCAGGGACGACGACCCGGACCGGAGGATCGGTCATTTCCATAGTGCGGGCCTGCATGGGCGAGGTGTGGGTTCGCAACACAATTTCGCCGGGGAGACTCACATGGATGGTGTCCCACACGTCGCGGGCCGGATGATCGGCAGGAATGTTGAGGAGATCGAAGTTGTAATGGGCGGTTTCGATTTCCGGGCCGAAGACGGTCTGGAAGCCGAGCAGGGCAAAGATTTCGCTGAGCTCATCGATCATTTGCGAAACGGGATGGGATGAACCAAGCCCCACTGGCCGTCCCGGCAGCGTCACATCAATGGCGTCATCAATCAGGCGGCGATCGAGGGCCTCCGCGGCCATCGTGGCGTGTCGCGACGTCCAGATCTCGGTTAGCTCGACCTTGAGCGCGTTGCCGCCGCGACCGGCGAGCGGGCGTTGATCTGCCGGCGCCGCGCCGAGCCCGCGGAGGAAGAGGGTCAGCTCGCCTTTGGGGCCGAGAAAGGCGCGTTCCCAGGCGACGCTTTGTTCGAGGTTGGAGACAGCGGCAAGCTCGCCGAGCGCCCTTGTCCTGATGTCGTTGATTGTCGCCTGAGCATCCATGGTGGTCATCACGTCAACTTATCGCTATGCGCACGCTGGCACGAAAAAACCCCTCGGCAGGGACGAGGGGTTTCCACGCGGTACCACCCTGCTTCGCCGGATTGCTGGCGCGCTCGATTCGCCCAATAGCCCTGGACCGGAGGAACGACTACGCGGCGCAGAGCGCGCGTTCACCGTTCGGCTCGGGAGGGAACTTCACCGCCGCGCCACCAAGCGGCTCTCAGCCGGGACCGCCTTCCCTGTCAGGCGCGCAAACGATTACTCGGCTCCGTCAACGCCACGTCTTCGCTTGTTCGGGCGAAGTATAGCAATGGCGGTACGGATGAGGCGGGGGATCAGGAAATGTTGGTTCCATTGTTGCGCCGTCGCATCGCGTGCTCATGCCGCACACCCATCGCGTAAACCGGCGGGTGCGATGTTCGAGGGTGGATCGGGTGCAAACCTATACTGCCAGCTCTGGGCACTTCGGGAGGACACCGCGCTGGCAGGCAAAGCGCGGCGCGGCGCGGTGGCGAGGCGGGAAGGGAGCACGAGTGTACGCAACGATTCAATATGTGCGGGGGCGGGAAATCCTCGACTCACGTGGCAATCCCACGCTGGAAGTCGAGGTCCGGCTGGCTGGCGGGGAGTCGGGCGTTGCCGGTGTGCCCTCCGGCGCTTCGACCGGGGCGCACGAGGCGGTCGAGCTTCGCGACAATGAACCGCAACGCTACGGCGGTAAAGGTGTGCGGACCGCGGTGCAAAACGTGAATGAAGCGCTGGCGGAGTGCGTGCTTGGCCTCGACGCCTTCGACCAGATCGGCATCGATCAGGCGATGATCGAGCTCGATGGCACGGAGAACAAGGGGAGGCTGGGCGCCAATGCCATCCTCGGCGTCTCCCTGGCGGTGGCTCGCGCGGCAGCCGAAGCAGCGGGCCTGCCGCTCTATCGCTACCTGGGAGGACCGAATGCACGGACGCTGCCGGTTCCGATGATGAACATCCTGAACGGCGGCAAGCACGCGTCCGGCTCAAACGTCGACATGCAGGAGTTTATGGTCATGCCGATCGGCGCTCCCTCATTTGTCGAGGGACTGCGCTGGGGCACGGAGGTTTTTCACGCGCTGAAGAGTGTTCTCAAGAAGCTCGGAGCGGCGACCACGGTTGGCGATGAAGGGGGGTACGGGCCGAGCCTGCCTTCTAATGAGGCGGCGCTTGACGCGGTGCTGGAAGGGATTGCCAAGGCTGGCTACGAGGCTGGGCGCGACCTGATGATCGCCCTCGATCCGGCGGCGACCGAGTTCTTCGACGACGGAGCGTACGTCCTCAAGGGTGAAGGGCGCACGCTGAGTGGGGAAGAGATGGTCGCCTTCTGGGCGGACTGGGTGGCGCGCTACCCCATTGCGTCGATCGAGGACGGACTGGCCGAGGATGATTGGGGGCAGTGGAACGCTCTGCAGGCCCGAATTGGGGAAACCGTGCAACTCGTCGGCGATGACCTCTTTGTCACCAATCCGGTGCGCCTGACACGGGGCATTCAGGAGAAGGCGGCCAATGCCATCCTGGTCAAGCCGAATCAGATCGGGACGCTCACCGAAACGCTGGAGGCCATTTCTCTGGCGCAGCGCAATGGCATGCAGGCGGTGATCTCGCATCGCAGCGGCGAGACGGGGGATTCCTTTATCGCCGATCTGGCGGTGGCGACCAACGCGGGTCAGATCAAGACCGGCGCGCCGTCGCGGGTTGACCGGGTGGCCAAGTACAACCGGCTGCTGGCTATTGAAGAAGAGCTGGGGGAGAGCGCGGTGTATCCGGGGCGGGCGGTGCTGCGAAGGGCATAGCGAGGCGGAGGTATAACGAATAGGCTGCTCCCGTCGCGCGAAACCCTCACCCCAACCCCTCTCCCTGTGCGCAGGGAGAGGGGCTTATTGTCGCGTTTGGGGTGACATTCGCTGCATACCTCCCACTGTCAAACTGCGGTGTGGAGAGGGGGAACGCGACATATGCCTTAGAGAAAACATTCAGCCTTCAACCGTGTTCCGAATGGGGACAGTATCGCCCTCCCTGGCAAGGGCTCCAGTGGCGTAAATCTGCTCCATCTCGGCGACGACGCGTTCGAACTCTGCTAGCCCTGCATCGATGGGATCTGGGGCGGTGAGGTCGACGCCAGCGGTCGCGAGGAGCTGCAACGGGTAGTCCTTGCCGCCTGAGGCGAGCAAGTCCACATAGCGCTGGCGGGCGGGCTCCCCCTCGTCGCGGATGGCCCGGGCGATGGCAATGGCCGCGGAGAGTCCGGTCGCGTATTGGTAGACGTAGAACGCGCGATAGAAGTGCGGAATGCGCGCCCAGTTGACGCGGACGCCCTCGTCGACGGACACGCCCGGCAAGTAGTCCCCAAAGAGCTCCGCGTAGATGGCGTTAAAGGTCTCCAGCGTCAGAGGTTGTCCGGATTCCACCAGGGCGTGGACGCGATGCTCGTACTCGGCGAACATCGTCTGGCGAACCACGGTGCCGAAGTAGGTTTCGGCAAATCGATCGAGGAGCGCGAATCGCCCAAGCCGATCGTCTTCAGGCATGGCGTCGAGGAGGCTCCAGGTCAACAGGACTTCGTTGACGGTGGAAGCGATTTCGGCCAGGAAGATCGGATAGCCGGCCTCGTGAAACGGGAGGCTGCTGTCGGCGATGAAGGTGTGCATGGAATGGCCGGCCTCATGGGCGAGCGTGAAGACGTCGCTCATCGTGCCGTTCCAGTTCATGAGGATGACGGGCGGCGCGCCATACGCGCCAGATGAATAGGCTCCCGAGCGCTTTCCTTTGGACTCGTGGACATCGACCCAGCGGGAGGCGAAGCCTTCTCGGAGTCTTTCGACATAATCAGGTCCAAGGCGGTGCAGGCCATTGAGGACGACGTCCGTCGCCTCTCGATAGTCGTAGCGTTGTTCGGGTTCAGGAGAAAGGGGGGCGACCAGGTCGTACGATGCCAGGGTGTCGATGCCGAGAATCTGACGGCGCAGCGCGAGATAGCGTTCCAGGACGGGTTTCGCCTGTCGCACGGACGCGATCAGCGTGTCATAGACGGCAGTCGGAACGTTGTCGCCGGAGAGTGCCGCTTCTCTCGCCGAGGGATAATTGCGCACGCGCGCTTGAAAGACGTCGCCACGAATCGACGCGCCATGGAGCGAGGCCAGGGTGTGGCGATGATCGAGGTACGACCTGGTGAAGGCTTCCGACGCCCGACGCCGGGTCTGGCGGTCGGGGGAACGCAGGAGCAAACCGTACCGCGCCTTGGTCAACTCGATCTCGTTCCCGGTCTCATCGAGCACGCGTCCGAACGTCAGGTCGGCGTTGTCGAGCGCGCCGAACGCTTCGGAGGGACCGCGCGCCACATCCGCCTGCTGGGCGAGCACCTCTTCAACTTCACTGGAGCGCACATGAGGACGCTGACGGACGAGGTCGTCGAGAAGGTGGTGATATGGAGCAAGGTCTGTCTCCGCCCGTAAGGCGTCAAGGCGCTCTGGCGGCAGCGCGAGAATTTCCGGCTCGAAGAAAGAAAGGGCCTCTGAGACTTCGATGGCCAGGGCAACGGATCGCTCGTAGCGGGTCACGGCCTCGGCGTTGGCCGTGTTTTCGTCCTTGCGGAGTGAAGCGAAGACGCGAACCCGCTCCAGCGTCTGGCGGAGGGCCATGATGTCGTCGATGGCTCTCCGCAAGCGCGCGGCAGATTCGGCCAGGGCGCCGCGATGGCTGGTCGCGGCGGCGAGCAATGGTTTGAGTCGCTTGACATCGCGCTCCCAGCTCGCTTCGTCCGCGTAGAGCGGCGCGAGATCCCAGGTATCCTCAGTCGCAATTTGCTCGCGAGTGGGAATGTCTCGCGAGGGCGATTCCAACAGCAGTGATGAACTCATGCGGCATGTGCCTCCAACTCTCTTCGTGCTCCAGAGCGTCAGTGAATCCGAGGAATCAAACTTGCGCCCGCTCCGGAGAATTGCGCTGGGGGAATGATGCCGCAGGCGGTGGGGTTCGTGCGCGACAGCAGGCCTTACAACTCGCAAGCGGCAGGTATCATGCATGTGGTGACTCCGCTGGTGTGCGACGAGTGCACGGGCTGCAATGGCCGCGAGAGGCAGGACAGGGTGCAACCTTGTGCGGCGGGCATGAACGCCGTTGCCCCTGCCGCGGGAGGCTGAAAGCCATCCCGCTGGATGGACGAAAGCCCCCTAAACGGGGCTGAGCACGATGGCACCTTCACCATGTCACGGCACTTTTCGCCGGTGAGCCGAGAGGGAGTTGCGTTTGCAGCCGATGCACGTCAATCAAGCCACGGGGCAGTCAAGGCCGATATGCGTCGACTGTGGCGATTCGTTCGAGCGGACGGCGGAAGAGATTGCCGCCCGTCGTGGCAGCGGCATGCCCGTTTCGCCACGCTGCCCGGAATGCCGCATTGCGCGGCGGGAGGCAAGAAACGCGCTCGTCGACGAGTCGTTGCGCAGCGGAGATCTTCGCGAAACGCAACCGCGTTCGGCCGGTCCAGGCGATGGAGCGGGGCGTCTGTACCCAGCGGATTGCTCCGGCTGCAAACGTCCCATTCGCCTGCCGTTCAAGCCGAGCCTTGACCGGCCGATCTTCTGCCGCTTCTGTCTGGACGTGCGCAACGGGCGATAGCGTGGTTTGCACGCGGCCTCCGAAATGAACCGGGCGGCTCTGGAGCGAGCCGCCCGGTTTCCGTTAAGCCATGGCTAAAGCCGTGTTCTCCAAGGTTTCGGTTCAACCCACTGTACGTTCGCGGAGAACACGAGATTCCTCGCAGGCTTCTATGAAAAACTCGCCGAACGCTGCGTACGTACGCGAGAAGGGTTTTTCATGCCGTGGTGGCGCCGCATCGCGGCATGATTACTCGGAATGACACCTGCCTTCCGCCGCTAACTAGACGGTGATGTCTGCCGCGAATTCGCGCTCGGCGATCGTCAGGCTCTCGTCCGTGATCTGGACAATGCGATCGATTTCCTCCTTGGACGTGACCAGGGGTGGCGCGAAATGCATTACGTCCCAGATGCGGGTGATCAGCCCGCGCTCCATGGCCAGCTCGCCGAGGCGAGAAGAGAACTTGGAGCCCTTGGCCCAGCTCTGGCGGGTTTCCTTGTTGGTGACCAGATCGATGGCGCACATCAGGCCGAGACCGCGAACGTCGCCAACGGTTGGGTGAGCGCGGAGCTCTTCGAGACGAGCCTTGAGGTATTTGCCCTTTTCGGCGCTCTGACCGACGAGGTCTTCCTGCTCGAAGATCTCGAGGTTCTTCAAGGCGGCGGCGCACGCTGCCGGGTGCCCGCCGAAGGTCAGCAGATGACCCATCACCGCTTCCCGGTTCTCCTTGAAGACGTCGTAAATCGACTCGCGCACGATCGTGGCCGCGATGGGAGCATATCCGGAGGAGAGGCCCTTGGCGGTGGTCATGATGTCGGGCACGAATCCGAACTGCTCGGTGGCGAACATGGTCCCCGTGCGGCCGAAGCCGTTGATGACCTCGTCGGCGATGAGGAGCACGCCGTGCCGGTCGCAAATCTCGCGCAGGAGCTGCCAATACTTGGGTGAGGGCACATGGAGACCGGCGGCGGTGGAGATGGGCTCGCCGATGACGGCGGCAACCGATTCCGGGCCCTGGCTCAGAATCTCCTGCTCGACATAGCGGGCCGCCATGAGGTCCGCCTCTTCCCCTTCGAGGCCGAAGTCGGATCGGTAGCGATCGGGATGGGGCACATGGTAGACCCCGTACATGAACGGGCCGAACCAGGTTTCGTTGCGGGTGGCGGTGAGGCTCATCGCGCCGTAGGTCATGCCGTGGTAGGAGCGGCGGCGGGCGATGATCTTGTACCGCTTCGGGAAGCCGCGCATGGATTGCACCTGCTTAGCAATCTTGATGGCGGTTTCCACGGCTTCAGAGCCACCTGACACGAAGAAGACGCGGTTCAGATCGCCAGGGGCCAGCTCGGCGAGCTTTTCGGCGAGCATGACGGCGGGAGTGGTGGTGTAGGACATGGCCGACGCGTAACCGAGGCGGGCCGCCTGATCGGCATATGCCTGGGCGATCTCGGTACGGCCATGGCCGGCATTGACGACCCAGAGTCCGGAGATGCCATCGAAATACTCGCGCCCCTGCACATCGTAGAGCCGAGCGCCCTCGCCGCGATCGAAAATGCGAAGGTTTTCGCTTTCGAACTCCGACCAGGGCAGCATGTGAATCCAGACATGGTCGCGGGCGGCCTGCTCCATCGCGGCAGAGTCGCTACCATGACCATTCAATCCGCCTGGAGCCGACGCGCCGTTCGTCAATGTCTCGATGTGCCGTGTTGCCTTAGCGCTGACCATATGAAGATGCCTCCCGCGCGATGCATTTCGAAGTCCGCGACATGATCGATCTGGCTCGCGCGGCTCAAAGGCGAACGGCGAGAGTCGAGGTACGTGCCGGAACTGGGCGAACTATAGCAAAGGGCGCAATTGGCGTTCCGCTGGCGCGCGAGTTAGCCGTGGATGGGACAAGGTCAGGATCGATCAATGTTCTGGCGTAAACGACATCGTGCATGAGGATTTGGGGAGACGCGGTGGTTGATGACGACCAGATAACAGCGCATCTTGCGGGCAGAATCACCGAGCATGCGCTCCTTGCGCCACTGGATGCAGTGGCAAAGGTGGCCTTCTTCTTCGACGGCGCCGAGGTGGAGGGAAGAGAGGGCGAGCCCATTGCCGCCGCATTGCTGGCCGCCGGGCATCGCATCTTCCGCACGATGCCTCAGTCCGGAGAGCCGCGCGGCGGGTACTGCATGGTCGGGCGTTGCAGCGATTGCCTCGTCGTTGTCAATGGCGTGCCGGGCGTCCGGGCCTGCGTGATCCCGGTGACCGGGGGGCTGCAGGTGCAGACGCAGTACGGCCTGGGCGAGTTTGATGCGGACGAGCCCGACTGGCTTCGGCGGTGAGCCAGCCGCCAACGATTTTGATCGTGGGTGGGGGACCCGCGGGGCTGTCGGCGGCGGCAGTGGCGGCGGAGATGGGGGCGTCGGTAATGCTCTGTGAAGAGCAACCGACACTGGGAGGCCAACTCGTCTATCGCGCGCAATCGGTCGACGGGGGTTCAGGCGCCTTTGCTGAACGCCCTGAAGCCCTGGCGATGCGCCTAGCGCAGGCGGCTCGCTCGGCGGGGGCCGTGTTGAAGGCGGGAGTGCTGGCGGCCGGCGGGTATGCGGGCGGCGAGATGGTGCTGGTCGGGCCGGGACGAACGTGGACGGTGACGCCCGATGCGTTGATCCTGGCGACGGGATCGACCGATTTGCCGTTTCCCTTTCCCGGGGCAACGCATCCGGGAGTGTTCAGCTGCCGGGCCCTGAAGATTCTGCTAAATCAGTGGCGAGTGTTGCCCGGACGACGCTTTGCGATTGTTGGCGCGGGAGGGGATGCGGACGAACTGGCGGTGGACATTCTGCTGGCCGGGGGCGAGGTTGTCTGGAGCGGTATCGCCCCGCCGCCACTCTTGCAGGCACGGGGTCGGGCCGGGGTCGTGGGTCTTTCCGTTGGACAGATTGAACTCGAGGTGGATGTCATCGCAATCGCGGTTGGCCGTCAGGCGGATTTTGCGCTGGCCGCGATGTTGGGCGCGGGGCTGGGGTTTGCCCCTGAGCTTGGCGGCCGGATTCCCATCGCCGACGACCAGATGCGATGTCCTGGGCGAGCGATCTTCGTGGCGGGGCTGACGTGAAGACAGGATTGTCTTCCTTGACTGACGTGCCCTTGCATCCGAGGCTCAGACCAAACGATAACAACCCGACAATCATGATCAACATGCGTACCTTTCCCGTCCGCAATGCAGGGCGCAGAATCGACAATGTTGGAAAGCGTGAGGCCAAAGAATTCACCCTGCGAGGCCATTGTTCGGGTGCGGGCTGGAGATCATCGACGAGCGTCGCGCAGATCGGAAGGAAGAACCATCCTGAGACAGGAGTCGCATCATACGGCTTTTTGCGAAAATCGATCAAGGCCGAAATTTTCGCTGTAAATCCCGGTCAACACTGGATTTACAACGGCAGAATCTGCCGGATGACGA
>JBBRVX010000065.1:0-22743 GCA_038246475.1 Thermomicrobiales bacterium
CCGTCAGAAGGACGGTCAACGTGATCAGGAGTGCGGCGCTGGCGGGTACGACGAAGCCAGCATGGTGACCGATGACCGGTCCTCGGCCCAGTGCCCATAGCAACAGAAACTGGGCGCCAAGGGCAATTCCACCGGCTACCGGCCGCCAATTCGGCGGTGAAAGAAAGCCAACAAGGATAGCAACGCCAGCCACCAGACTCGATTGCCCGAGCATCGAAAGCGTGGACGTCTCATCGAGAGATCCCGCCGCTCCAAGGATCGCTGGTACGAGCAGCGCTGGCGGCAGGAACAGGAGCGCGGCGTTCTCCGGCGCATCACTGGCTTGATGAGCCGCAAAAAGCCAGAGGGCCAGTAGCGTCAGGCAGACCGCAATCGTCAACCAGAGAAGCGGGCCGGCAGAATCGCGCTGGACAGCGACGAACGGCACTCGAGAGGCCGAAGCGTGCAGAGCAACGATCGGCATCAGAATTACAAGTGTACAGAGCGCCATCTGCCAGTAAGCACCAGATCCTGGTCGATCGAGCGCCACTGTCAGTCCTGTCCCGGCGGCGATAGCCATCACCACAACCGCAATCCGTACAAGCGTGGCCGCGGTTGGCAATGGAAGCGCATCAGCAGTTCCGGCGATCGCCAAGACCGCTGTCAGGAACATCGGCGCCGACCGCCAGAATGCGACATCGAGCGCGACCGGCGCGTTCGGCATGGCATCCGCGACATCCGGCCTTCCAGGGGGAGAGCTGGAGCGAATCCGGAGCGGCTTTGCAGATGACTTCCCGGCGACATCTCGCTGTGAGCGCCCTGAATCGCGCGTCTTAGTTCTCCCCTTCCCGTAGAGAGGCTATGGGAATCAGCGTTGCCTTCCGCTCACGAAACGAAGCAACCGACTCTATGCCACACAGACGCAGCATATCCAAGCTCTTCGGAAGTCCAGCGCCGACGGTTTGCGCGGCGTGAGAATCCGTCCCCGTGGTAATCAGGTTGCCCCCCCGGTCCGCGTAGAGGCGAACGATAGACCCGGCCGGCATGCTCGTGCGTGGCGTCTGCCGCAATCCGGACGTGTTGATCTCAAAACCTACCCCCGTTTGAATCATCCGATCGAAGATCCCGATCAGGCGCTCTCGATACCGCATGGGATCGTAAGTGCGGTGCGTTTTAGGAGCATAACGTTTCGGAAGATCGAGGTGCCCGATCGCGTTGAACCAGCCAGTTTCGACGGCCCGCTCCACCTGATCGAAGTACGGAAGAAAGACCTCGTCAAGGGTCTTGTCGGCGAAATTGTCCGGAAAAATCATCGAACCATCACTGAAGTAATGAACCGACCCGATTATGAAGTCGTAGTGCCTGGCGTACTCGTGGATGAACCGCTCAACCTCGTCAACGGTACTGTCGTTGTAATCGACCTCGATTCCGCGCAGAACGGTCAACTCGCCGGTAAACTGAGCCCGCACCTCGTCAAGCTCCCGGAGATACTCGTCTGGTCTGTAGTACCCACATCCCAGGTCGGCGGGGACATGATCGACATGATCGGTTATCGCGATTTCTGTCACGCCTGCCGCGATCGCGGCCCGGCAGGAAGATTCTATTGGGATGTTGCAATCAACGGAATAGGTGCTGTGAACGTGGTAGTCGAACACGATCGCTCATCCCTCGCCTGGTGAGTCGCCAATCAGGAGCACTATAGCAATCCGGGCCTAAGTGTCGGAAACTCGGAACCGCAATCGAGCACGATGACGTTTGCGTTTGCCGAATGAGATCGTCGTGTTCGTGAGGTGTGCAAACCGTGGATATGGGAACGCTCTGGGGCGACCTTCAACGTGCGTTCGGGTTCGAGGAATCTAGCCCGACCCGGTCGCTCACGCTGGTCATTCAGGCGCTCTTCATCATCATCGTTACGGGCTGGCTCGCCAACTGGTGCAGGCAGCGCATCCGGCGAGCGGCGAAAGCTGGGCGCACGTATGCCGACGCGGCGTCCGTGCTCAGCCGCGTTGTGGCCTTTTCCATCTACGCGTTGGGTGTCGCCCTGTTGCTCGGAGTCCTTGGCGTCAACTCGACAGCGATCGCCGCGGTTCTTGGCGCGGCAACGATCGGCGGCACCCTCGCCCTGCAAGATGTCGCGCGCGCGTTTGTCAACGGGATCTACATTCTCGTCGAACGACCCTATCGCATTGGAGACAAGATCCGCATTGGAGCGACCGAAGGTCGGGTCGAGGAAATTGGGGTCAGGTTGACACGCCTGCACACCGAAGGCGGCAATCACATCATTGTCCCGAACACGCTTGTGTTCACCAGTATTGTGGAAAATGCATCGACCGGAAGGTTGGAGCGTCAGCAGTTCACGGTCTCGGGCATCGAACGATCCGTGACAGCGATCAAGGACGCGGTCGCCTTGACCCTGAAGGGCGCGGCCCACCTGACTCACCACGAACCAACGATCGAAATTCTCCAAACTGGCCCAGAAGGAACCACGGCAGAAATCACCGTGGAATACGATCACGGCCATCTGATCAATGATCTCGTTATGAGCCAGCTTCGAGACGAGTTCCCCGAAGCGACGATAACGGCGAAGCTCGCGGCGACGTCACCATGAAGTGTGCAGGGTCCTGCGATCCCTTGATGTTGCCAGCCCACGCCTACCAGAGATGTCGTCCCACCACGCGATTGCTCGCCGCATGAGCGCATCGCCGGAACACGATATCCATGCTGAACGTCGCATCGGCGTCTTCGGGGGCACGTTTGACCCAGTCCACAATGGACACCTGCATATTGCTCGAGGGCTGCGAGACAATCTCCATCTGGACCAGGTGATTTGGGTTCCCGCTGGCCGACCGCCACACAAGACGGGCCAGATCGTCAGTAGCGACTCCGATCGATTGGCGATGCTGAAGCTCGCCCTGGGCGACTCCAAGGTCGACAGAATCAGCACAATCGAACTGGAACGGTCCGGTCCATCGTACACCGTGGACACGCTTGAACGCCTGAATGCGCAACTCGATCCAGTGAACCTGGTTTTCCTCATGGGCGAAGACTCGCTCCGGGATCTCCCAACCTGGCATGCCCCATCGAGAATTCTGCAAGCGGCGCGATTGGCGGTCGCGGGTCGACCCGGCATAGAAACGGACCTGGACTTGATCGTCGAGGCGCTTCCAGCGATTACTGGCCGCATCGACGTTGTGCCTATCAGCGAACTCGCGATCTCGTCATCGGAAATCCGCCGGCGCGTCGCCGCGGACGAACCGATTTCCGGTCTCGTGCCTCCCGCGGTCGAGAGGTACATTGTCGATCATCACCTCTATCGATCGAGACAACCCTAATCCGAGGTCACGAGATCAGATGCCGTTCGCGAGCCACTTCATCGATGGCCAGCACCGCGATGCGCACCGCTTCATCGATCTCGGCCTTTGTGGAGATCAAAGGCGGCGCCAGCTCAAAGGCCGTGCCAATTGCGCTCGCGAGCACGCCATGATCGTGCATTCGCCGCACGATCGCTCGCACGGTGTCATCCTCAAATGGCGCCCGCGTCGCTTTGTCCGCCGTGAAATCGAGCGCCAGCCACATGCCGAGCCCCCGCACGTCACCAACAATCGGATGCGGGTCCAGAAACTCGTGAAGGGCGTCGAGCATATAGGCGCCGTTCTCGCGCGCTTTCGCGATCAGTCCTTCTCGCTCCTTGATCGCAATCACCGTATTCGCGGCCGCGGCCGCGCCCGCGTGGCCACTGAACGTATGCACATGGCGGAAAATCGGCAGCGCGTCGATCAACTCGGGCCGGGCAATAACCGCCCCCATCGGCATGTATCCCGCCGTCAGCGCTTTCGCCATGGTCATGATGTCGGGTGTGATGCAGAAGTGCTCGCTGGCAAACCAGGCGCCGGTGCGCCCGAATCCGGTGATCACTTCATCGATGATCAGCAAGACTCCGTAGCGATCACAGATCTCGCGGACCCGGGCGAAATACTCCGTTGACGAAACCTGCACTCCATTCGCCTGCATGATCGGCTCGGCGATAAATGCCGCCACATTGTCCGGCCCTTCGTGTTGAATCTGACGCTCCAGATAATCAGCGCAAAAGCCGAAATACGCGTCTTCTTCCATGTTGAATGGATTGCGGTAGCGGCTCGGACCCGGAATAAACGAATAGCCCGGCACCCCCGGCTCGGAAATGTGCCGGGTATCGAGCCAATCGGTTGCGCCGATGGCCCCCATCGTCGCCCCGTGATACGCGTTCCACCGGGAAATGATCTTGGTTGCGCGGGGCTTCCCGGAATGCGCGTGGTATTGCTTGGCAATCTTGATGGCGGCCTCAACCGCTTCGGAGCCGTCATTGACAAACACGACCTTGGAGAGGCCATCAGGGGCAAGGTTCGCGATCTTGTCCGCCAGGGCTATTGTCGGCGGCGCCAGGTTTGTGACGGTGCCGACATAATGCAGTTCCTCCAGTTGCCTCGCCACCGCGGCGGCAATTTCCGCATTGCCATAGCCTAATGAATTTGCTCGCGTATGAGAGCTCATCATATCGAGGAACTCTCGGCCATCAATATCTGTCAGGCGAACGCCATCGCCACGAAGATAGACGTTCAGACCTTCGCGCCGGACATCCTCGACTGAAGCCAGTGGAAAAACGCAGTGCTCCATCGCGGTGGCAATGAGTTCTGCCGCATTCGTGCCAACTTCTGAGTGGACCATTCTGAACCTCCTTGGCGCGTCGCTATGCAACCGAAGCGTGATGTTGTCGCCGATCGTTACGCGAATAATCGATGGCGTCAACTGACGCAATGGAGAAAACGAGGTCGATCCGACCCCTGTTGTCCCACCCTCATCACCGGCAAAATCCAGGACCGATCGCATTGCATAGCAGGAGCCGGAATTGTTTCTTCATCCGCATCCGCGACGCGGCCAGTTTCGCCAGGAGATGGCAAGAAGCGTTTCCGCTGGAATGCCGTTAACTTCCAGTCCCGCAACAACCATGGCTTCCGTTTGGAACGATTCGCATTCACAGGGCCAACTGCCGATGCTCGCGGGCAAATCATGCCGAGGCAAGTTGGCTCAGGCGCCACTCCCGGCCTATACTCCGCGCCGTCGCGCAATGTCTGCGAATTATGTCGGCTAGCGCAAATCGAACCTTTTGGGCTCTATTCGTCTTGGGAGATCGCGGATTGCGAACCCGAACCTCGCTGACGCTCATCTTCATCATCGTCCTGGGGCTTATGGCTGGATGGGTGGCGCTCCCAGGCTCAAATTTCGACATTGCCGGATTCCGGGCAGCCCATCCCGTTCGCGAGGGTCTCGACCTACAGGGAGGTCTGCAGGTCGTTCTGCAGGCCAAACCGGTGGCCGGTCAGACCCTCGATGGAGAAACACTGGAAGGCACCCGGCAGACCCTCGAACGGCGGGTAAATGGGCTTGGCGTCAGCGAGCCACTGATCCAGACGCGCGGCTCGGACCAGATCATTATCGAGCTGCCTGGCATCGAAAACCCGCAGGATGCTATTCAGATATTGCAGCAGACCGCACTGCTCGAAATCATCGATCCTCAGGGGCAATACTTGCCACAAGGTACGCTCGTCAATACCACGCTTGGGCCCGCTGAAGATGCCACTGGCTCCAGCGCGGCAACGCCGGCAGCGTCGCCAGCGGCTGCTGGGTCAGCGACTCCTGTTGCCGGCATTCAATCTCCGTCTGGTCCAGTCTATGAGACGATCATCAGCGGCGCTGATCTCAAGGATGCGTATGTCACTACTGGCGCCACTGGAATGAATCAAGTCGTCGGCTTTGAGTTGCAGGGCGACGCGTCCAGCAAGTTCTTTCAATACACGAGCAGCCATCTCGGTCAACCAATGTCAATCGTGATCGACAAACAGGTCATTTCTTCACCATCGATCAATGGCGCCATTTCGAGCCAGGGAATCATCGAAGGCGTTCCGCCCACCGAAGTCGAGAACATGGTCATCCAGCTGAAGGCCGGAGCGCTCGGCGTGCCTCTGGAAGTCGTGCAGAGCAGAACGGTTGGACCGACCCTGGGCCGTGACTCCCTCGACAAGAGCATCTTTGCTGGAGTCGTGGGCCTCGCGATCGTGGCTCTTTTCATGATCCTCTATTACCGGCTTCCCGGTGTCGTGTCGGTCGTGGCGTTACTCATCTACACCGCTATCACCTTCGCAATCTTCAAGGTCGTTCCCATAACGCTGACCCTCGCGGGCATTGCGGGGTTCATCTTGTCGATTGGTATGGCCGTCGATGCCAACGTGCTGATCTTTTCCCGAACCAAAGAGGATTTGCGGAACGGCAAGACACTGTCCCAGGCCGTTGAATCGGGATTTACGCATGCGTGGCCCTCGATTCGAGACTCGAACATCACCACCATGATTACCACCTTCATCCTCTATCTTTTCGGCAGCTATACCGGTACGTCCATCATCACCGGCTTTGCCCTGACGCTGTTCATTGGCGTCGTGGTGAGCATGTTTACGGCGATCACCGTCACTCGCACCCTCCTCCGTGTTGTCGTTGCCGCTGGCCTGACAAACGAATCGTGGTGGTTTGGCGCGAGGCATGCCGCCGTCGCGCCTGCTGTTCCGTCGCCGCGGTAGCCGATCGAAGGGGCTCGATATTCAATGAATCACCTTGCCAGCAAACGAAACCTCTGGTTTACGATTTCCTTGATCGTCATCGTCCCTGGCCTCGTTGCTCTCATCTTCTCCGGACTCAAACTTGGCATCGATTTCACTGGCGGCAGCCTTTGGGAGATCCACTTCGATCAGCCCACCAGACCCGAGCAGATTGAGTCGGCACTTAATGGTGCGGGCATCGAGCATGCAATTGTCCAGCATTCGGGTCCGGCCACAGACGAGACGTACTTGATCCGCATGCCTGAGGTAGGCGAGGGTTCTGCGCAAAAAACCGCGCTGGAACAAGCGCTCAAGACAGAGATCGGTCCATTCACCGAGCTCGAATTCTCGACTGTCGGCGGCGCGCTTTCCTCGGAGATCCGGAATCGCGCCATTCTGGCCGTCGCCATTGCCTCCATCGGCATTCTTCTCTACATGGCATACGCTTTTCGCAACACGCAGAACCCAATGCTCTATGGCATGTCGGCATTGGTCGCAATGCTGCACGATGTCCTGGTCGTGCTTGGCGTTTTTTCCATTCTTGGCTTGCTTTTCAATGTCCAGATCGACGCGCTATTCATAACCGCCCTATTGACGGTTATTGGATTCAGTGTCCACGACACGATCGTCGTTTTCGACCGTATCCGTGAAAACCTGGCCAAGAACCAGGGCGATTCCTTCGAGCACGTTGTCGATTACTCGCTCGCCCAAACGATTGTCCGGTCGCTGAACACATCAATGACGGTCATCTTCACACTTCTCGCCCTGGTCCTGTTTGGCGGGGGATCGACGCGGATGTTCGTCCTGGCACTGCTCATCGGAACGATCAGCGGGACCTATTCCTCGATCTTCAACGCGAGTCAGTTATTGGTCGCGTGGGAGAATGGCGAGATTCAGAACCTTTTCCGCCGCATTACCCGACGTCAACCGAGCTCGATCGCGCCAGCATCCTGACCTGTCCAGGCGACGAGTTTCGGTGTCAAACGACCGTGGTAGAATCGACCTTCGCGTGTACTTCCTTATCGCGGGCTTAACGCGCATCATGTGCGCTGGAGTTGACTGTGCTCCGCCCGGGGGCCGAGCAGGAGTGCGCCAATCGTAGCCGCCTCGCCGAATTGACGGCGGGATACCCATGACCGTCCGCGCGCCGCGCGGATTGGTTTCGTTCGGAGGAGGGGGTCTTGGAAGCTCGGGAGCTTTATTCGCTGCCGGTGCTCATTTGCGGCGTGGCGGCCATCATTTTTGCGATCTGGCTCGCCAGAGATGTCCTCGCTCGGGATACTGGCACGCCGGCAATGCAGGACATTGCGAATCGCATCTACATTGGAGCGACAGCATTCCTTCGCCGCCAGTACTCGACGATCGCGATGCTCGCCATTGTCATCGCCGTGATCATCGGTTTGGTCGTCGGCTTCTTCGAGACCGAACATCAAATGGTCCGAGGGATCATCACTTCCGTGGCCTTCCTTTTCGGAGCGCTCCTTTCCGGAATTTCCGGCTATGTGGGCATGTACGTCGCGGTGCGGTCGAACAGCCGCACCGCTTCGGCCGCAAGGCGCAGCCTTGGTGAAGCACTGACAGTCGCGCTCCGTGGCGGCGCCGTTTCCGGCTTCATCGTGGTCTCTCTCGGCCTGCTCGGCGTTCTTGCCATGTATTGGGCGGTTTTCCCGTATGTCCAGAGCACAATACCCGCCGCGGCGGAGACGCCATTCTGGATCGTCGGTTTCGCCTTTGGCGCTTCATTTGTGGCGCTTTTCGCCCAGCTTGGCGGAGGCATCTACACTAAGGCGGCTGACGTCGGCGCCGATCTCGTTGGCAAGGTCGAGGCCGGCATTCCTGAAGATGATCCACGGAACCCCGCCGTCATCGCTGACCTCGTCGGCGACAACGTCGGCGACTGCGCGGGCCGTGGCGCGGATATCTTCGAGTCCTCTGTCGCCGAGATGATCGGCGCCATGATCCTGGGCGCCACCCTTTTTACCGCTGCACTTGGCGCGCAGAATCCACAGGCTCTCAGCTACGTTTTCTTCCCGCTTGTCCTGGGCGCGCTAGGCCTCCTCGCGTCCATGGCCGGAATCCTTTCGGTTCGCCCACCTGCCACACCAGCCGATCCCATGACCGAGCTCAACAAGGGCTTCTATGTCACCGCTGGCTTGAGTGTCGTTGGGCTGGCCATCGCCGCTTTCTGGATGCTTCCATACGGACGATTGGAATACTTCCTGTGCGGCGTTGTCGGTGTCGTCACCGCGTTCGTCTTCGTCTGGGTCACGCAGTACTACACCAGCGGCCGCTATCGCCCGGTGCGGGATATCATGGAATCGTCGCGGACCGGACCGGCGACAAACATCATCTCCGGTATCTCGGTCGGATTTGAAACCACTGGCGCGGCCGCTGTCGTCATCTCCGCGTCGCTCCTGACCTCCTACTTCATCGGGGACCGCGTGCAAGCGGTCTTCCCCTTCGATACGGGGTTCTTACGGTCGTCAGGCATTTACGGCACGGCCGTCGCTACGATGGGCATGCTCATGTCGGCTGCCTACATCCTGGCCATGGACACCTTCGGCCCGGTTACGGACAATGCCGGCGGCATCGTTGAAATGAGCGATCAGCCGGAGAGCGTGCGAGACACCACTGACGCCCTGGACTCGGCTGGCAACACGACAAAGGCGCTCACCAAAGGCTATGCCATTGGCACCGCCGCCCTTGCCGCCTTCCTCCTCTTCTCCGCATACCTTCAGGAAGTCGCGCGCTTCGGCGGTGAGGGGATACAGGCCCAGGTCGTCGATCTCGCGAACCCGCGGGTCTTCGTCGGAGGGCTGATCGGAGCCGCCCTGGTCTTCGTCTTCGCCTCGCTCGCCATGCGCGCCGTGGGTCGGGCGGCTGGCGACATGATTGAGGAAGTTCGCCGTCAGTTTCGGGAGGACCCTGGCATCATGCTGGGGACCTCGTTGCCAAACTACACCTCGTGCGTCGATATTGCCGTCCGGGCCTCGCTGCGGGAGATGATCGCGCCGGGCCTGCTCGCCGTATCGGTCCCCATTCTGGTCGGCGTCATCCTGCGATGGGAAGGCGCGGCCGGCATGTTGATGATCGGCACGATCGCCGGCATTCTGGTTGCCAACGTCCTCAACAATGGCGGCGGCGCCTGGGACAATGCCAAAAAGATGATCGAGGCGGGCTTGCTCAAGGACGATAAAGGGAATGTGCTTGGCAAAGGCTCCGATCCTCATGCCGCCTCAGTGGTTGGCGATACGGTCGGCGACCCCTGGAAGGACACGGCTGGACCTTCGATTCACGTTCTGATCAAACTGATGGCCACGATCACCCTGGTGATGGCATCGCTGTTCATCTGACGGAGTCGTGGGTCGTGGGTCGTGGGTCGGAAGTCGGAAGTCGGAGGTCGGAAGTCGGAAGTTGGTCGAGTAAACACGATGCGGACGGACAGAATCCGGCCCGCCTCGACGCTGAGAGCGCCTCAACCTCCGCCCTCCGCCCTCCGCCCTCCGCCCCCCGTATCGCCGTCATAGGTGGCGGCATCACGGGACTCACGGCTGCGCTCCGGCTCGCCCAACAGGGGTTTCGCGTCACGCTCTGGGAACGAGGCGAGCAGTTCGGCGGCCAAGCAAATGCGTTTTCTGTCGATGGTGTCTTCATCGAACGTTTCTACCACCATCTCTTCCAGAGTGACCGCGAAATCATTGCCCTGGCTGGCGAAATCGGCATTGCCGATGCCTTGGTCTGGCTTCCCTCGAATGTCGGGTACTTTGCCGATGGCAAGATTTGGCCCTTGAACGGGGCTGTCGATCTCCTTCGCCTGGGATTTCTCCCTTTCCACGACCGTCTTCGCGTCGGGCTCGTCACGGCCTACTTGCAGCGGGTCAAGGACTGGAAGCGATTCGAGCGCGTGACCGCGGCGACGTGGCTACGGCGAGCTCTCGGCCAGCGCGCGTATGACCGGACGTTCGGCGCTCAATTGCGAGCGAAGTTCGGCCGTTACCACGATCAGGTCGCCATGGTCTGGTTCTGGGGCAAGATCTGGCTCCGCACCACCTCGCGCCGGTCGCCCCTGGAACCAGAGCGACTTGGTTACTTCAAGGGGAGTTTCAATGTTCTGGTGGACGCGCTCACCGCCTCGGCGCGGGACGCTGGCGCCGAGTTGATCAGCGGCGATGGCCCTTCCACGATTCGCCGCGGCGAAGATGGAGGGTGGCTCATCGAGTTGGCGAGCGGTCCTGTTCAGGTCGACGCAGTCATCGTCACGACTCCGTCCCCGGTGCTGGCCCGGCTCGTCCCCGAGCTTTCGGAATCATATAAGGATCGTCTCGGCGGATTGGAGTACGAAGCCGCGGTGGTCGCCCTCCTCCAGATCACTGAACCCCTCTCCGATATCTATTGGTTGAACGTCGCCGATGACGATCTTCCGTTCACCGGGGTTATCGAACACACGAATTTCATGTCCCCTGGAGAGTATGGCGGCAAGCGGTTTGTCTACCTGTCCAAATATCTCGAACCGGATCAACCCTATTTTTCGATGTCAGACGATGACCTTATTGACGCCTACCTTCCGTTTCTTCGCCGTATCAACCCGAGGTTTAGCCGCGATTGGATCGAGAAGCAATGGGTATTTCGAGAGCGCTCCGCCCAGCCCATAATTCCCCTTAACTACGGCGAACGCATCCCTCCTCACCAAACCGGTCTTCCAGGTCTCTACCTCGCCAACACCACGCAGATTTACCCAGAGGATCGCGGCACAAACTACAGTGTCCGCCTTGGCAACCAGATTGCCGCGCTTGTCGCGACCGACTTCGCGCCTGGCCCCGGCCATACCTGATCGACCAGCCCCCGTGCCATCCGACACCTTCCCCCGGCTTCAAGTCACCGATGTCGTTTCTACCTACGAAGAGAGGGGCAAGCGTCTGGAAGCCCTCGAAGGCCTGAACCTGACCGTCGGCGAAGCGGAGTTCGTGGCACTGGTCGGCCCATCCGGTTCCGGCAAGAGCACGCTTCTCAATATTGTTTCAGGCCTTCTTGAACCTGATAGCGGCCAGGTGCTCCTGAACGGAGTTCCCACATCCGCGAGCCAGCGGCTCGGCAGATCCGCATACATGCAGCAACGCGATCTCCTTCTGCCCTGGCGAACTACAATCGGCAATGCGGCAGTTGGCCTCGAAGCGGCTGGGATGACCAGGTCGGCTGCCGAACGCCAGGCGGCCCAACAGCTCCGGCGCTTTGGACTCGAAGGTTTCGGCGATTCCTATCCGGGTCAACTCTCAGGAGGAATGCGCCAACGAACGGCGTTCTTGCGCACCATCCTGCCGAACAAAGAGCTCCTGCTTCTTGATGAGCCTTTCGGCGCCCTCGACGCTCTGACGAAGGCCGACCTGCAATCGTGGTTGATCGAACTTTGGGAGCAGGAACGCTCCTCCGTCTTGATGGTCACGCACGATGTGGAAGAAGCGGTCCTGCTCGCCGATCGGATTTTCGTCCTGACTTCCCGCCCCGGACGTCTGGCATCCCAAATCGTCGTTTCCCTGCCTCGTCCGCGTACCCGCGACATGATCGTTACTCAGGAGTTCATGACGTATCGACACGCGCTGCTCCAGGCCCTCGGCATTCCGGGACATCGAACCCCGTGATCGGTCGCGACGCAAGCTCCCGCACCTTCGGATGTCTTTTACCCGGCCTCCTGATTGCGCTCTTCATCGGTGTCTGGGAGCTCGGCGTACGCGCGTCGGGTACTCCAGCCTGGCTGCTCCCAACCCCTGGTGACGTTCTTCGCTCGCTCATCGAAGATCGCCACGTCCTCCTGCCCAACGCATTCGTGACTCTCTCGGAAGTGCTTCTCGGTTTTTTTCTCGCCCTCTCTGCCGGGATCGGCATGGGCGTCGCCATCTATCGCTCTCGCACGCTTGACCGGGCGCTCTATCCGATCATCATCGCCAGTCAAACAGTGCCTGTTCCGGCACTCGCTCCGTTGCTTCTGATCTGGTTTGGCTACGGACTGCTGCCAAAGATCCTGATCACCGCGCTCGTCGGGTTTTTCCCCATCGTGGTCAATACGGTCGAAGGTCTGCGCGCGACGGATCTCGATGTCGTGAACGTGATGCGGACCTTTGGCGCCACGCCAACCAGGGTCTTCCGGCTGGTCGAGCTCCCCTCCAGTCTTCCATCGGTGTTCGCGGGGGCGAAGATCTCCGTCGCCATATGCGTGATCGGCGCGGTCTTTGGCGAGCTCGTTGGCGCCAAGGCAGGGCTCGGCTACTTGATGACGCGCGCCATCGCGCAGTTCGAGACGCCACGTTTAGTCGCGGCAATCATCCTGCTTTCAGTTATGGGGACCGGGTTGTTTGCCCTCATCGGTCTGGTGGAACGCATCGCGTTGCCGTGGCGAAAATACATCACCATTGACCGTCGGTGAACCGACTGCTCCGAGAGAGGTTCACTTTCGCAACGAGCCGGATTCCGGCGTCCTCGCGACATGGAGCGCCACGGTTCCGGCGCCAAGCCGGAGATAGCGCGACTTCTCGAACCCCGCCGCGAGCAGCATCCGACCTAACGTTTCCGCGTCCGGGAATGCCGCCGCAGACGCCGGTAGGTAGGCATAGGCGTCTCGGTTCCCACTGAGCAGACCGCCAACAAGCGGCACAACATGAGAGAAATACCAGGCAAATGCCGCTCGCAAGGCGGGAACACGCAATGGAGTCGTTTCAAGACAAACGAACGTCCCCCCGGGACGGAGGACACGCGCTGCCTCTCGCAAGGCGCCAGCATAGTTCGGCATGTTTCGCAGCCCGAAGCCCACGGTCACGGCGTCGAAGGTCGCGTTCGGGAACGGCAAGGCCATCGCGTCGCCTTCAATCCAGGTAACTGTGCCGCCTCGTTCAGAGCTCGCATCCTTGCGAGCCGCCTCGGCGAGCATTGCGGAGGAAAAATCGAGTCCGATGACGCTGAACGCTCCGGCATCGCGCAGCGCAAACGCGAGATCTCCCGTGCCCGTGGCGAGGTCAAGGGCGCGTGCCCGCGAGGGATCAATTCCTCGCAATGCCTCTCGCACCGCCAATTTTCGCCAGGCAACGTCGCGGCCGCCAGTCATGAGACGATTCATCAAGTCGTAGCGCGGCACGATGCCGTCGAACATCCTCCGCACGTCGTCCCGCGAGCGGATCGCGCCCTGATTCGGAATGGACTCCTGCTTCACAGCATGATCCCCACGGCGAAGGCAATCGCGAACCAGAGGCAAAGCCGAGCGGTGCCCCCAAGTACGGGATTCATGGCGGCGCCGCTGACCGTCCAGAGACTGCGTATGAGCACGAAGGCGAGGGGCATCGTGGCCCAGGGGAGAAGGATCGAGGCCGGAAAGGCGCCCGCGATCCACATCCCGGGCGGGACGACATAGGCCAACGCGAGCAACAATGCATACTCCCAACGTGCGCCAATCTCGCCGATGCGCACGGCAACGGTCTTTTTCCCGGCTTTTCTATCCGTTCCAATGTCGCGCAGATTATTTACGACCAGAATGGCCGTGATCAGACACCCCATTGGAATCGCGGCCAGCCACGCAAGCCAAGGCGTTTCCTGCGCCATGACAAAGACTGTTCCTACCACGGCCACCGGCCCGAAGAAGACGAAGACGAAGAGTTCCCCTAGACCAACGTAACCGAATGGTTTCGGACCGGCCGTGTAAGCGACCGCGGAAAGAATGGCGAGCAGGCCAATTATGAGGAACAGCGGACCACCCTTCCACGTCAAGTAGAGTCCGGGAATTGTTACCAAACTCAGAACGACCGCTGTGGCCACGATCACCTGGCGCTGCGTAAGAAGCCCACTTTGCGTTACGCGGATCGGGCCCAGCCGCTCAGTGGTATCAGCGCCGCTACGAAAATCCGCGACATCGTTGGCGAGGTTGGCCCCAATCTGCAGCAGCAGCGCGACCGAGAACGCGGCCAGCGCTGGAATCCAGGCGAATGCTCCCAGGCTCCAGGCCACGGCGCAACCTACGATCACCGGTGAGACCGCGGCCGGCAGCGTCTTCGGCCGAATGGCAAGGAACCAACTTGACCATGCGGTTCGCGTGACAGGAGATGCATTGGAAGAGATCGACATACGAGCGATGGTACTGTGTTCAGCGAACAAACGCGGCAATTGGATGGACGTGCGTTGAACGTTTGTGATGAACGAGAGCGTTATGGTATTATGCGAGCGCTTGGGGATGTTTGGTTTCGACAGGGTCGTGTGTCAGGTAGGTGCGTGCCGAGGTGCCCGAGGCCTCGTAAAAACGGGCAACCAAGAGATGCGAACACACCTCTTGCTTACGCTGCCTAAGTCACTGACCTCTAGGTAGCGCGTCTGTCCGGTCCTCCGCCTTTCGGGACCGGGGACAGGCGTCACACAGGAAGGATGCGGTGACCTAGTCCGCCGAAGCGCGGTCACCAAAGGCAGTTCGGCTAACTGCAGCGGAATCTCGTCGGTAGGAGTCCGCGGCAGCAGATAAAATACCGACTACGCGCGTAGGATCCTGCCGGCTAGCGGTTTTGGACGGGGGTTCGAATCCCCCCATCTCCACCAGCAGAGAAGCGCCCCTGGAATTCCAGGGGCGCTTTTTCGATGTCAACGCCGGAGACGAATTCTCCCTCATCTTTAGTGAGCTCAGCACACACGGTTTTCGGGTTCCTGGTTAGTCCAGACGCGCGGCTGGTTCGACTTCGACTTCCGAGATCTCCAGGTCGCCAGTGATCGTGCGATGGATCGGACATTTTCCAGCGATTTCCATGAGACGAGATCGCTGCTCGCGGTCAAGATCGCCGTCCAGCGTGATCTCCTGGACAATTCTTTCCACTTTCCGCCGCACAATCGACCCGTCAACGAGCTCGTCCACGACAATGCGCTCGTGCGTGGCTCGAATGGAAAGCGCCGTGATCGCCCATTCCTTGCGGCGGGCATAGAGCAGCATCGTGAGCACCGTGCAATGACCAAGAGACGCCAGGAGCAACTCGTAAGGAGCCGGTCCCAATCCGCTCCCACCTGAGGAAACCGGCTCATCGCCGATGAACGCCATCTCGTCCGTTGCAATCCGCGTCTGGTATGCGGCGCCAGGCACATGAGTTACCGTAACCGTCGCCACACACTCCTCCTGGCGCCTCAATTGAACAAACGACAGGCGAACCCTACCGGCGCCTGCTGCCTTCGATGCGCGGCCGAAAAAGCCACCTCGTAACCATCCGGCCGTCGGTGAGGTGCTCGCGCACGATCTCAGCAATTGCCGTGGCATCGATGAGGTTGTAGAAGGCTGGGCCCGGATAGACGTTCAGGGACGGCCCGTAATCGCAACGGTTCCGACACGTCGTCGCAAATAACTCGACGTGATGGTCCAGACCGGCCTCATGCACAGCGTCCTCGAGGATCGGCATGAGCGCTCGGCTGCCACGCTCGGTGCAATTCGGCCCGAAACAGAGATGGACGCGATATCGATGTTCTTCTTCACCGGGCGGATCCCGGAACTCATCCTCCGCCAATGCCAACTCCGGCCGGGACCGCGGCTTCGAGTGCTTCCCGAATCAAGGTGTAATCTTCCACGCCGATTTCGTGCACATTGCCCTGAAAGGCGAGTGTCCAGTTTGCTTGCGGCCATTTCGCGACGTACGTCATGCGCCGGGCGAGGGGTTCTGCTTCAATCGCGTCCGCCAGCGTCAGCACAACATCCGGGGAGACCTTTATACGAAACGGGTAGTCCTCGGCTGCCTTCTTGACATCCCCGCTCTGCCAGATCACTTCATGATCTTCATAGTATGGCGACTCGATCGTGACGATACCTCCGAACGCCTTCCTGCCCGTGATGTAATAGATCATTTTGTCGCCCGGCTTCATCCGCTCTGCCTTTTTCCGATGCCGGGACTTCAATCCTTGCACCGTAAATCCGAGCTCGGCCGTGCGCGCGAAATTATCGGGCGAGCCAACGACGATCCAATAGCCAGGTTCAGCACTTTCAGTCACAGGGAAGATGCTCCTTCCGCTCCTGTGCGGAGCACTGCCGGGACGACCTCGCGAAGTATGTCATGCGCATGGCTTGCCTCATGCGAAATGGCCGCTACTATTCCTGTATCAATCGCGGCGCATCGCCAGGCATCGGAGAAATACGTGAATCGCGAAATCCTGATTGAAAAGCTCCAAGCGATCGTCGGCCGCGATGCGGTCTTTTCACGACCAGCGGATCTCCTGGTATATGAGTATGACGGCAGCGTTGATGGCGCCGTCGATACCGCGATGCCTTCCGCGGTGGCGCTCCCTACCACGACGCAACAGGTCGCGGACATCGTCCAACTGGCGCGACTCGCGGGCTTGCCTGTCGTCGCGCGAGGAGCAGGAACCGGCCTCTCGGGTGGGGCCGTGCCGCAAAATGGCGGCATCATCATCTCGCTCACCCGCATGAATCGTGTACTTGAAATCGATGAGGACGATCGCACCGCGCTCGTGGAGCCCGGCGTGATCAACCTTGAGTTGTCGGAAGAAACCCTCCCCTACGGATACTTTTTCGCGCCCGATCCATCGAGCCAGAAGGCCTGCACCATCGGCGGCAACGTCGCGGAAAACTCCGGTGGCCCCCACTGCCTGAAATACGGGGTCACCACCAATCACATTCTTGGTCTTGAAGTCGTCCTCCCAGACGGCCGCATCATCTGGACCGGCGGCCGCGCCACAGGCGGCTCCGGGTACGACCTGACCGGGGCATTGGTCGGTTCGGAAGGGATGCTGGGCATCGTGACCAAGGCGCTCGTGCGCCTGACGCCAACACCCGAGGCGACGCTCGTCCTCCTTGCTCCGTTTGGGGACATCGAATCCGCCTCGCATGCCACGTCGCGCATCATCGCCGCTGGCATTGTGCCCGCCGCGCTCGAAATGATGGACAACTTGACCATTCAGGCCGTGGAGCCGGCTTATCACGCCGGCTACCCCATGGACGCTGGAGCGGTGCTCTTGATCGAAATCGACGGTATCACCGACGACGTGCGCAGCACTGGCGAAGAGATCGCGGCCATCTGCGTTGAGGCCGGCGCGACCGAAGTTCGCATTGCGACTGAGAAGGCCGAGCGTGAGCTCCTTTGGAAAGGCCGAAAGATGGCGCTCGGCGCCATGGGACGCCTCGCTCCCAACTATTATCTGCATGACACCGTGGTTCCCCGATCGAAACTTCCCGCCACCCTCAAGCGGGTTGAGGAAATCTCGCATGACTTCAAGCTGCCAATCGCCAACGTCTTCCACGCGGGAGATGGAAATCTTCATCCCCTGATGCTTTTTGACCGGCGCACTCCGGGGGCAACGGAGCGGGTCCTCGAAGCGAGCAAAGAAATCATCACGTACTGTGTCGAAGTTGGCGGAGCACTCTCGGGCGAGCATGGTATTGGGACCGAGAAACGGGGCTACATGACGTTGGTCTATACCGCTGACGACCTGGCCGCAATGGCCGGGTTGAAGAACAGCTTCGATCCCCGCGGCATGTTCAACCCCGAGAAGATTTTTCCCAAAGGGTACATGTGTGGAGAAGTCCGCGCCCTTCGCATGCAGGCCATGGCCCAGAAACTCGGCATCCATGCCCTCTAATGGCCATCATCCGGTAACCGACACGCTCACCATCGATGGCTACTCCGCGTCTGATGTTCAAACGCCGGGCGATGCCTTTGAATGCGCGCTCATGCTTGCGGAGGCCTCCTCGCTCGGTCGCGCCGTGACACCGGTCGGAGGAGGCACCGCGCTGGACCTGGGGAATCTACCCGAGCGCGTCGATCTCATGATTTCAACCGCGGGTCTTTCGGGAATCATCGACTACGAGCCAACCGACCTGGTGCTTTCCGTGGGCGCCGGAGCGCGCTTTGGCGATGTGCAAGCGGTCCTTGCCGAGCATGGTCAACGACTTCCCCTCGATCCACCGGGCGGACCTGACGCCACTATTGGCGGGCTCATCGCGACCGCACGATCGGGTCCCTTGCGCTACAGCGCCGGGACCTTGCGCGATCTCCTGATTGGCATCTCCGTCGCCCATCCCAGCGGCACGGTCACGAAGGCCGGAGGCATGGTGGTCAAAAACGTTTCAGGCTATGACATGCCTCGGCTCTATCTTGGCTCACTCGGCACACTCGGCATCATTACGTCAGCGAATTTCAAGGTCCTCCCTCGCCCTCGCGCGGAAGCGACGATCCTGACCAGACACGAAACGGCCGATGCTGCCTTCGCCTTCGCGTCGCGGCTCCACGTCGCACGAGAACCGATGGCGGCTTTGGAAGTCGTTCAGCGAGAAGGCGATTGGTCCGTCGCGGTTCGCATTGAAGGGCGTGACCAGACCGTCGAGATGGTCAGGCAGCGGATTTCGGCCGAGGCGCCATCAGACTTCTCCTCCCTCGATTCCGAAGCGAGCGCGACGTGGTGGGCGGACTTCGTGTCTCTCTATCGTCCGCAAGACCCGAAAACCAGCGTGCTCGTTCGATGTGGGGTGCGGCCGAAGGACACGGCCACGCTTGCGCTGGGGATCATCGCCGCCATGGCGAATGCCGGCGTGACCGTGCCATATCTCGCCGCGTCTCCAGGTACGGGAGGAGTGCTTGCCGAGCTGAGCTTTGGCGCGAATGGGTCGGCGCAAACGATGGCCGAGGCGCAATCGCTCCTGCTCGAACTCGCCGACGCGGCGACGATTGTGGCTGCTCCGCCACCCTGGAAGCGCGGCATCGATATCTGGGGACGCCTCCCGGACGGCTTTGACGTCATGGAATCGCTGCGCCAACAGTTTGATCCGTCGCGTACCATCAATCCTGGCCGATTCGCCGGATTTCTCTAAGACACGCATCAGGTCGGAAGTTCAGGCTTCCGTCGGAGGACGAATCTCACATGGCTGTCGCCGTCGAAATGGACGCGAATCTCCTTCGGCTTGGGGGCTTCTCGGGAACTGATATCCCTGAAGATGACTTGCTGCGTGCCTGCGTCCACTGCGGAATGTGCCTCTCGTCGTGTCCAACATATCGCCTCACCGGTCAGGAAATGTCGTCGCCGCGAGGAAGACTCTGGCTGATGCGCGCGGTCGCCGACGATCGCCTTGATCTTCTCGACCCCCTCTTTGATGAGCAGATGTATCAATGCCTCAATTGCCGCGCCTGCGAAGCGGTTTGCCCATCAGGCGTCCACTATGGACCGCTGGTCGAAGCATCCCGTGCCCAACTCGAGCAGCATCGGCCGCGTTCAATCCCGGTCCGTGCCCTCCGCCGCGTCGGTCTTGACTGGCTTTTCGCCGACAGCCGCCGCCTGCGGCGCCTGGTTGGCCTGCTTCGCCTTTCCGAGAAGAGCGGCCTGAGCGCCCTGGCACGCAAGACCGGCATGTTGAACGTGTTGGGCATGGAGGATCTCGAAGCGCTGACACCGCGCATCTCGAGGAAGCCCCTCGTCCCCGGAAACGAACGCTGGACCGCCGACCCCGTCGTGGGAACGCCACGGCAGGCAAGACTGTTCAACGGATGCGTCATGGGAACGGTTTTCGCCAATACCAATCGCGCTGCCGCCCGTGTAGTCGCCAGGAACGGGGCAAACATCGATGTGCCCGTCATGCAACAGTGTTGCGGCGCTCTTCACGTGCATGCCGGCATGATGGAAGAAGCGCGGGTCCTGGCCCGAAAGAACATTGAGGCGTTCGAATCGTCAGGCGGCGACCCGATCATCGTCACCGCGGCCGGCTGTGGCGCCGCCTTGAAGGAATACGGCTATATTCTCAAAGATGATCCACTCTATGCCGATCGGGCGGTCTCATTTAGCCAGCGAGTTCGCGACCTCACCGAATACCTTGGCGAACGGGACCTCGTGCCCCCGACTAAGGCCGTCAATCGGACGGTGACGTATCAGGAGCCCTGTCACCTCGTTCATGCGCAACGGATCAGCAAGCAGCCGCGCGAGTTGATGAAGGCGATTCCTGGCCTCCGGCTGGAAGAAATGAGAGAGTCGAGCCTCTGTTGTGGCAGCGCCGGGATTTACAACATCATCCGTGAGGAGATGGCCAACGACCTTGGCGATAGAAAAGCGCTTCATGCGATGGAAACATCCGCCACGGAGGTGATCACCGCCAATCCGGGGTGTCAGATGCAGGTCGGCGCTTCCTTGTCGCGAAACGGAAGCACCCAAACGGTGCGCCACATCGCGGACCTCCTCGACGAGGCGTATGGCGGCGCAAAAACGAAACGCGCAATCATTGGGAAGTCGCGGAACTAATTGCCGAGCAGCTCCTCCATCCTCGTGATATCGGCTCGAATCAAGTCAAGGCGTGACCGCCAGAATTTCGGTGATCTCAGATCAATGCCAAAACCGGCGGCCAAGACCGCCGCGCGACCGGCTTCGCAGGTGTAAGGCGCTCCACGACGACCATTTCCGTCAAATGCCTTGACAGAGATGCCAGGAGTTCCGTAGATTCTTGGTCAACAACTGAAGAGTGCTGCCTTATCGAGACGGGTGGAGGGAATCGGCCCTGTGAAGCCCGGCAGCCTGCGGTCGCCTGACCGCAAGGTGCTAATTCCGGCAGAGTGATCTGCGAGATAAGGGAACGCGTGAAAACGCACCCCTGAATCGTCGGGGGTGTTTTTTTCGCTCTGGTCTCCCACCCTTGCCGGTTTCGCGATGCTCGACGCGGGTCAACTTATGGATTGGATTTTCGACGGAGATCAGACGCGAATGGTCGATGAACTTGAAGGCGACAGCCCCGGAGATGAGGTTGATCCACTGAAGGAGCCGCGGGGGCGACTACGTGTCGTCCGTCGCCGTGTCGATACGGGCCATATGGCCGAATCACCGCGACTGAGCATTGATATTGGGCCGCTCGATCTTGAGCTGGGCGGCCGCCTGGCGAACGTCACGCTCGCGTATCGCACCTGGGGACGACTCAACGCGCGCGGCGACAACGCCATTCTGGTCCTGCATGCTCTCACTGGCGACAGTGCGGCCGGTGGCGCGGGCGGCTGGTGGGAACCGCTCATCGGCCCCGGCCGCGCCCTCGACACCGACCATGCCTTTGTGATTTGCGCCAACATTCTTGGCGGCTGCCAGGGCAGCACCGGTCCCGCCTCCGCCGATCCCCTCACCGGCCGGCCCTACGGGATGCGCTTTCCGCTCGTCACCATCGGTGATATCGTCAGCGCTCAGCGCGCCCTGGTGGAGCGCCTCGGGGTGCGGCAATTGACCGCCATCGGCGGTTCCATCGGCGGCTTTCAGGCCCTGGAGTGGGGAACCCGCCATCCCGATCTCGTCTCCGGCGTTGTGCCCGTCGCCGCCACGGGGGCCCTCGATGCCCAGGGCATTGCTATGAACGAGATCGGCCGCCGCGCGATCATGGCTGACCCGGACTGGCGGGGCGGATCGTACGAAGCTGAAGGCGTTTTCCCGGCACGAGGGTTTGCTATCGCGCGGATGGCCGGCATGGTCACCTATCATTCGAAGGAAAGCATGGATCTTCGCTTCGGGCGCAACCCAGCCACCCGCCCGGGGCTCTATCCCTCCTTCGGCCCCACGTTTGATGTCGAGGGCTACCTCCACTATCACGGAGATGCCTTGACCCGGCGCTTCGACGCCAACAGCTATCTCTACCTTACCCGCGCGATGGACCTCTACGATGTGGGGAGAAACGGCGGTGAGGAGGTCTGGCTCCGCGGCTTACAGGCTCCAGTCTCCCTCGTCGGCATCCGCTCCGATTGGCTTTTCCCACCAGCGGCGGTTCGCGAACTCGCGGATCGCCTGGAACGGCTGGGGAAAGAGGTCGAATATCAGGAGGTCGATTCTCCCCACGGCCATGACGCTTTCCTCAAGGAGTGGATGCAGATGACGAATGCTATCGGACCGTTCATCGCCCGGCGACTTGCGGACGCCGCCGCGTCATGAATCTTTCTGGCTATGCCCTGCGACCTCCGCGCGGTCCAAAGGACGCGATGCATCACCAGCATCGCGTTTGAGGAACATCGCAGGAGTGTTTGATTCGCAATGAGGAGCAATGACGCATGAGCGACACGGAAAGCACCCCGCCGCAGGGGTTCGAGACCTTGGCCCTGCACGCCGGGCAGGACGTCGATCCGGTCACCAAGTCCCGCGCCGTGCCCATCTACCAGACCACCTCGTATCTGTTCGA
>JBBRVX010000066.1:0-22554 GCA_038246475.1 Thermomicrobiales bacterium
AACGGCGTGCACTTCAAAGAATCCTTCTGCCTGCCGGGGCGCATTGGCGAGTACGGCGGCGACGGGCAGGGACCCGGTAACGATGTCGTCGCGCATGACGTTTGAAAGCGTGTTGACTTGCGCGGTGGGAGGGATGGCCGTTGTCTCAAGGCGATCGAGCAACGCGATGTGTTCCAGAATCGACGACAACTGATCCTGCAATCTGGTCGTTTCTTCGTCGCTCAACCCCAGCCGTGCAAGTGCTGCAACGTGTCCAACTGCTTCTCGAGAGAGCCGCATGATGCGTCGTCCGATTGTCACGATGCGATAGCGCCGCGCCCGCGCGAGGGCCGCGCCTACGGCGGCCAAACGAGTTTAGCAGGAAGGGGCGCCGGCGCCCCTTCCTGCATTCGAAGATGTACGCGCTAGGCAGTATCGCCCAAATCCACCGGCGAACTGAAAAACATGGTCTCGATAAACGCGACCGCTTCTGCCGCATTGCTGCCGCAGTAGACGCCATCGACATCCAGCTTGAGATGGGGCATCTCTTCAAACACTCTGCCACCAAATCCAATACGATGCTTCCAGGATTCGCCCTGGACCCAAGACGTCGCTGACTGGATCTCGCGGGAAGCTCGAGCCAACTCGATGGCGCGCTCGGCAGTTGATGCCGAAAGCAGTGTCAGGCCTGGCTTGGCGCGGGTTATCGTTTCGATGAGATCTTCGACTGGCAAGTCGGCGCCGAGATAGACAACCCGAAATCCACGGCGAGAAAGGAAAACACATGTCATCAAGAGGCCGACTTCGTGAAATTCCCCCTCGATACACGCCGCGACGATGCGACTTCGCCCAAATTCTGGTTGTGAAAGATTGAAAAGCGTTCCGAGCCTTCTCAGTGCAAACGCGGAAGCAAAGTGCTCGCTGCTTATGAGCAATTCGCCGCGCTGCCAACGAGTTCCGATCTCGTGAAGTGCAGGTTGAAGGATGCCAAGGCACCCATCCTCAACTGACATCCTTGAAAATGCTTCATCCAGGATTCTAGTTGCAGCATGCGAGTCGTAGTGGATCAGTGCCTCGGCTAATCGCCGCGCATAGTCAGCATGGAGCACCCCATCATAGGAATGGTGGGCCGCCACTCGTCCATTGGTGCTGGTGTTTGAGACGAAAGCAAGGCCTGGAGTTTCTCGTTGGGCAAGATAAAGGGCCACCGCCTGGCTTATTGTCATCCCTGTCTCGGTCTGATGCCGGAGCCAGAGGATCAAGGCCACGTCGCGATCGGAGTAGAGCCGCTGGTTGGTTTCCGTACGAATCGGAGAGGGCAGGCCGTAGCGTCGCTCCCATGCCCGAAAGGTGTCGGCAGGAACGCCAGTGCGCTGAGCAACGGCACTGGTGTTGTAAACTGCCCGCGTTGCGAGTCGGCTAAAAAGCGCCACCAAGCGCCCTCCTTCAGCGGAGACTATACGGAATGCCCGACCGCGCCGTCTGTGAGATGCGCGACGTTCATTATGGGCGACAGTTGTCGCTTCTCGGTTACCGCGACGAATCGGTAGACCGTGTTTGGGTCTTATGAGCCGACTGAGGGTCTTGCGACCTGGTCTCGTGGCCGTCCTGGCAATGGGTGGCCTCCTGGTTGGATGCGCGGAAGATGAGCCGGGTCCGCAGTTTGCCAGCGACCCGAGACCGTCTCAGGTAGCGACCGAAGTGGCCTCGGTCGCTACGCCGTCCGTGGCGGCCTTGGCGACCCCAGTTGTGGCGGCGACCCCAGCATCGATAGGAGAGCTGGTGAACACGCGTGGCGGGGCCCCGCGCGTGTATATTGCGTCGAACAACGCGATTTGGTCGATTTCTTCCGGTGGTGAGGCTTCCCGAATCTTCGAAGCGAGGGACGGGTCGCGTCTGCTGGCAATTGATCCTGCACCCGGAGCAGGGGAAGTAGCAGCATTGTTGGAGACTCAATCCGGAGGCGCCCGGAGCAATGAGCTGCTCATTCTCGAGAATTCCGGAAAAACACTTGCGCGGGAAACGAACTTTTCGCCAAATAGGGGAACCCCCGAGGCTGGAGCAGTATCAAGCGCCGACGTCGTGAACTGGTCGCCTCAGGGAGATCAGGTGATCGTCGCGTTGGCCGAAGGCCCGCTTAGTGAGTACCGCCTGGGAGACAACGCGACTCTCACCACGCTTGATGTCAAAGCTGCGGGAGCGGAGATTATTCGCCCTGAATGGTCTCCCACCGGAGAGACAATCGCTTACATTGCCTCGGACGAGAGTGGTCGCAATCGCGCCTTGCGCGTTCTGAATATCAAAGATGGCAACGTGCAAGACGTGGTGACGCCTACCAGCGGGCGCTATGTGGCTGATTTCACCTGGATGCCGGATGGTGTGTCCCTGCTCTTCACGGAAGGTGGCGAATTGGGCGGAGCGGTGACTGGCATTGATCTGTGGCGGATCAACGCGAACGGGGAACAGCGTCAACTTCTCGTCAGTGCAGGCACGGTCGCACCGGTCGCCCAGATCACGAATATGCGGCCATCTCCAGATGGCAGAAGTGTCGCATACGTCGTGCTGGTTCCTGGAGCGGAGACACCGCGGGTGGATAGCGTCTGGGTGCGGGGGATTGACTCCGGACCAGGCTTTAGAGTCTCGCTCCCTTCAATTGCCGCGGTGAACGATCTCTGGTGGACCGATCGGGGCCTTGCCATTTCGGTGATAACGGGCGATGAGGATGGTCAACGCGCGGAAATGCTCGCGTTGCTGCAACTCATGCCGGATGGGACAGTGGCTGCCCTTTGGGCAGCGCCATTGGCGAGCGCGACTCCCGGGCGTGGTACGCCGCAGGCCACCCCCGGATTGAACTAGCGCCCCTCAGCGTCGTCCAGCGTGACCACCATCTCCGATGCATCGATTTCTTCGGCATCAAAGATGTTTTTTGCCGCGAGAATGCGCGATTGAATGCTTTCATCGCCGTGATGTTCAGCGGAAGTTACGCGCCCCACGCTGTTTTCTGGCGCTTGCTCTTGCGCCTTGCCGCTCCCCTGCTGCAGCGTTCCCGCTATTTCACCACGCAGCATGCAGTTGATTGAGATCTGGCGTCCCAGTAGGCGCGAGAGGACGCCGGAGACCGTTTCACGAACCTCGTCACTGTTCAACTTGTCGCGGTGAAATGGATAGGGTACCGCCAACGTGATTTGATTCCCCGAGATGGCAACGGGATCGACTTCGCTGAGGAGTGCTTCGATGCGACGATTCAGCGCCTTGACATCGCCCCGGACACGAGGCCATAGCTCAGCGATCTGTTCAACGTCCATCGCACGTTCATCCGACGTCGATGTCCCTGGGGATGGCGCGGCCGGGGGCTCGCTCAGCGCAGGGCGAAGGGAGGTTATCGGAAGTGGCTCAGGCATAGGCGCCTCTTCCCTTCGAACGGGAGAAGGAGGCTGAACCAGCGGCATCTCTCGAATTGCCGTTGGGTTGCGGACACGGTCTCTCAATGACGTGGGCCGGGACGGTGCCGCGGAACCTGTTTCTGGCGTTGGCGATACTGTCGTCTCTGGGACCCTACCCGACTCGGTGGAGGGAGCAGTGGCCTCAACGATAGCGACCTCCAGGGGAAGCTGCGGAAATGGAGAGTGCTTGATCCTGAAGTCGATCTCACCGAAGCGTCGGGCGATCGCCGCCAACTCCATGAGTGAAAAGCGTGCCGCGAGTTCCTGGGCGCGGGCGTCGGCGTTCGCCTTTCCTCCCGATCGTTGAAGGAGCAGGAGTCTGACATATCCAAGTAGCTGCCGGTTGAGCTGTCTCGGATCTTCGCCATCGTCAACAGCTTCCTGGACGATGGCAAGAGCTTGGCCAGGATCGCGCCGCGCGAGGGCTTCCGCAAGCCCTTCTATCCGATCGTTACGACTCAATCCGAGTGCAGCCTGGACATCGGCCACGTCGACTTCTCCCGTTTGGGTCCCGCTTTGTCCAGGCGTGCTGGCGAGCAATGCCAGTTGTTCGAGGAGGCCCAGGGCGTCGCGGAGGCTGCCAGTGGCATGCCTGGCAATGACGCGCAGGGCCTCATCCGTGACGTGGACGTGTTCCAGATCGGCGACCGTGCGGAGGCGGCGGGTTATGTCATCGGCCGAGATGCGACGGAACTCGTAACGCTGGCACCGTGAAACGATCGTCGGCAAGAGCTCTTCCGGATCAGTTGTGGCAAGAATGAACCGACTGTGCGCTGGAGGCTCTTCCAGCGTCTTCAGAAACGCGTTCGCGGCGGCGCCAGTAATCTGATGCGCCTCATCGATGATGTAAACCTTGGATGGCAGCTGGCTCGGTGCGTAACGAATTCTCTCGCGTAAGTCCCGGATGTCGTCAATGCCACGATTGCTGGCGGCATCGATTTCGATGATGTCTGGACTTGAGCCATCATTGATGGACCGACAATTCGCACATTGATTGCAGGGGCGTCGCCTGGCGTCCGGATCGAGACAGTTCACCGCCTTGGCCAGCAGCCTCGCGGTGGTGGTCTTTCCTGTGCCGCGGGGCCCGCTGAAAAGGTATGCATGCGCCACACGATCGAGTGCAATCGCGTTCTGCAGCGTACGCACCACGTGGTCCTGCCCTACCATCTCCGCCGCATCGAACGAGGAAGGCCGATATTTTCGGTAGAGCGATGACGTCGCCAAGTACGACGTTGCGAGGTCCGGCTCCACCGCCGGCTGGCTGTCGGAGATGATTCCGGGAGCGCGGCTCTCGTCTGAATCAAAGAGCGACGAGGCCGTCATCAGAAATTCCCTCCAGAAACTTGGAGCAAGTACGCAACCAAGCGATAGTGTCCGTACGCAAGTATAGTGCGCGAGGTCCAGCGCTTTGAGACGCTGTAAAGCTGGGATGCCAAAGTCGAAAGTGGTGGCGTGTGGGCACGCTCTACGTGGTGGCGACGCCGATCGGCAATCTCGAAGATATGTCGGCGAGAGCCATTCGGATTCTCCGCGAAGTGACGGTGATTGCAGCGGAAGATACTCGTCACAGTCGTCGCTTGCTGACACATTTCGCGATCCGCACACCGTTGCTCAGCTATCACGAGCACAATCAGCGCCAGCGCCGCGACAGATTCCTGGAGGCGCTCTCAACTGGTGACGTCGCGTTGATTACCGACGCCGGCACCCCCGCGATTTCTGATCCCGGCGTCGACCTGGTGAGGGAGGCCCTGGCTGCAGGTTTTCGGGTGTCGCCGATTCCTGGGCCATCGGCTTTAACGGCAGCGATCAGCGCGTCGGGTCTTGTTGAGGGACCATTTACGTCGCTTGGATTCCTGCCACGCGAAAGCGGGGAACGGAAGTACACCATCGCACGAGGCGCGGCGAGCGGGACACCGCTTGTGATCCTGGAATCGGCCCAGCGATTGAGTAGGACCCTGGCGGAACTCCTGAAGGCACTGGGCGATCGACGCGCGGTGATCCTGCGGGAAATGACGAAACTCCACGAAGAAGTCAAGCCTGGCACGCTTGGCACGCTCGCTGAATGGGCAGCGGGAAGCGCGCCGCGCGGTGAAGTCGTCATCGTCGTCGATGGGGCGGCTCCCCGGCCGGCAAGCGACGACGACATCGAGGCGGTGATCGGGGCTATGCGTCGATCGGGCCTGAGCGTGAGTCAGACGGCACGAGAGGCAGCTGCCATTACCGGGTTATCACGATCGGTCGTCTATGAGATGGTGATCGCAATCGACGCACGCGAATCAGTCGGGCTGGAATCCGAGTTTCCGGCGCCGGATGAGGATGCTTTGCAGCAGCCCTTCCGCGATAAGAAACGCCCACAAGGAAGACAATCCAGAACTGACGAAGGGTAATGTAATTCCAGTGACCGGCATCAGACCGACGTTCATGCCGATATTGACAAATGCCTGAAAGAAGAGCATACCGGCGACTCCGACCGCAAGCGCTTGCCCGAGACTGTCACGAGCGACCTCCGATACGTGGAGGCATCGCCAGATAAGAATCGTGAAGGCCAGCATGAGGGCGACCATGCCGACGAAGCCAAACATGCCACTCGCGTGAGCGAAGATGAAATCGGATTCGCGCACTTTGAGCAACCCTAACTGGCTTTGCGTACCACCAGCTATTCCGAACCCACTGAACCCACCAGACCCGATGCTGATGCGAGCCTGGATGAGATTGAATCCATCACCGCGCGCGTCGGCTTCAGGATTCAGAAATACGGTCCAGCGACGTTTTTGATAGTCAACCATCAAGAATTCCCAAGCAAGAACGACAATCGCCGGCGCCGCGATCACCAGGGCCGACCAATATCGCTTCTGAAGTTGAGAAACTGTCATGATCGCCAGCCAGATCACACCGTAGACAAGGCTCGAGCCAAGGTCTGGCTGCCTGAACACGAGCGCCATGGGGACGAGAGCGATCAGAGCCGATATCGCCACGTTGCCGAACTCGCGCATGGCGTCGCCGCGGGTGGAAACGAACGTGGCAAGCGCCAAAACCGTGGCAACCTTGCCAAACTCGGACGGCTGAATCGTGGTGAAACCGAGGTTGAACCAGCGATGGGAGCCAACCTCGAGATCTGTGCCAATGCCCGGAATGAGCACAAGCACAAGTGACGCGACCGCGAGGCCGTAAATTGCCCATGCCAACGAGCCAAGAATTCGGTAGTCGATGCTGGCGACAATGAGCATCACCACGAGTCCTAGCCCACCATAGACAGCCTGCCGCACACCCAGGTTGGACAATGCGATCGGCCCGCCGCCGTCTGCGCTGTAAATGGTTACCGCGCCGAATCCCATCAGGACGACGGTCGTGATCAGAATGTAGATGTCGAAATCTTTCCAGCCGCGGCCGAGTCTGTTCAAGGTGCTTCTTTCAGGTGGGACTAAAGCGACTGAGTTCGACGGTCAGAGAATTGAGACGCCGTTGATATTGATACGAAACGCATATCCGAGTGATTCGGCCGCTCGGCGGGACATAAGCATGCGGGGCAGGAATATCTCGAAGTAGTGCATCACGGGAGCCAATGCGGTGTCGATTTCGAGATCAAGCGTAATCGTTTTCTGGTCCGGGTCGACGAGCAGCTTCGACGAGGTGGCCGCATAGTTGACTCGATCATGCTGGTCGAAGTTGGTTGGGTCGGGGTTGCGCACCCGCGAGCGATGAACATCGGCCTTGTCAGCCAAAATGAGCGCGGCAGAGACCGCGTGAACCGCGTCGCCGACATGCCCTTCATCTTCGTGGGAGCCAATGGCGCCCATGACCACGGCGATATCTTCCGGATTTGCACCCAGGCGGTTAAGAATCGAGTGGGCCAGCAGAGCTCCGGTTCGCGCATGATCGTGGCGATTGACAACGTTTCCAATGTCATGGAGATAGCCCGAGATTGCCGCAAGCTCCTGCTGCCTGGCATCGAATCCGATGCGCTTCAAAACGTTGCGGGCAATACTGGCGACGAGACCGACATGCCGAAAGCCATGTTCGGTGTAGCCGAGCGCTCCCAGGTTTCGATTGGCGTTGCGAATCAAGGACTGGACTTCAGCGTCGGCCTTTACGTCTGCAAGCGTGACCGACGGGGGGGTCTCTTCATGCGTGCCATTTGGCGACACACGGAAGGGATCGACGTCATCTTCGCGACGTAGAGAGCGGGTGGAGCCTGTCGTGGCGATTCCAGGAGCGTTAGCCATGATGATCGTCACCCACGCGAACACGCGAGCACCCTCAATGCCGAGTATAGGGACCGGCTCCCGGGACGGCCATCGCTCGCTCACGCGCGCGATGCGTCGTCGGTCGTGTCCATCGGCAGAGTGGCGGAAGTGCCGTGCTATTCTTCGCGAGTTCTTTTTCCAGAGCTGGCATGCAGCGGCGGCAGTTCGCTTTCAGCAGGTGCTTGCAAGAACATGGTTGGAGATCTCGACGCGGATCGCATTCAGATAGAAGCGATTGGGCAACCGGGCGAGAGGCGATTCCGGCTGCTGGCGATCGTCAACGCACAGACGTATGCGATCTGGATGGAAAAGCAGCAAGTTCATGCGTTGGGCCTCGCGCTGGAGCAAATGCTGGAGCGCCTGCCTGACGTTGGACCGATCCTGCCAACGCGTGCGAATTTGAACGAGTTCGACCGCGAGACACGAAAGCAGTTTCGCGTTGGCCGGATGGAGCTCGGGTATGACGAAGACGAAGATCGCCTCGTCATCGTCGCTCACGACATCAACACTGATGACGAAAGCGATGCCGCCTTCGCGTGCCGGGTCACGCGCGAGCAGGCACGCGACGTTAGCGCGGAAGCGGCCGCCGTCGTTGCGGCCGGACGGCCGAGATGCACCATGTGTGGCGAACCCATGGGGCCGGAACCGCATGTTTGCCCACAACAGAACGGTCATTTCAAACATGATCTGGAAGAAGTCGAGGATGTTGAAGACGAGTGAGGGCGTGAGTTTGTTCCATTGGCATTGACAAGAAGCGGTGTTTCACCATAGCATTCCAGGCAATCGCGGCAGAACGGCCTCGCTTCCGGCACTGGGACCATGATCACTTCGACTTCGCACATCGAGATTACGATTGTAGTAGGCCTCGTACTTACGGGGCTCCCGGTAGGGAGCCGCGTGAGCTAAGGGGGGCCAGCCGTCCGGCGCGTGGTCGGAATCAACGAAGTTCGTGTTATGGGTAGGCCTCCCGAGTACGGGGGGCCGTTTTCATGTTTAGGATCGTGGCACGTGACTTTTGGAATCGGACGTCCCGTTGCGGGAACCAGGGAAGGGGAACGACATGGCGATGATCGAAACGGCGGTGCTGGCGGGACGGCCCGATCAGCCTGGCAGCAAGGGTGTGGCGCCAAAGGCGCTGCCAAGACTGACCGGCGCCGAAATCGTGTGCCGGGCGCTTGAGGATCAGGGCGTCGAAACCGTCTTTGGGTATCCGGGTGGCGCGGTGATACCGCTCTATGACGCATTGCCGCGAGCCGGCTTCCACCATGTTCTGGTCCGCTTTGAGCAATGGGCCGCATTGGCAGCGGAAGGCTATGCGCGGGCCACGGGAAAGCCAGGTGTTTGCCTGGTCACCTCCGGGCCGGGGGCGACCAATCTGGTGACCGGTCTGGCAAATGCCATGCTCGATTCGATCCCGATCGTGGCGATTACCGGTCAGGTTATTCAGCCATTGATCGGCCGGGACGCCTTTCAAGAGGTGGACATTACGGGGATCACCCTCCCGGTTACGAAGCACAACTATCTGGTGAACCGGATCGAGGATCTTGCCGCGACTTTCAAGGAGGCGTTTCACATCGCCACAACGGGGCGGCCGGGCCCGGTGCTGATCGATATTCCGAAGACCCTGTTTCTGCAGTCAACGGAATACGAGTACCCCGAAATCGTCTTTCGGCGAGGATACCAGCCCACGTCGACGCCGAATATGCGGCAGGTTCGTCTCGCGGCGGAAGCCATTGCCAAAGCGCGGAAGCCGCTGATCATGGCGGGCCACGGCATCATGTTAAGCGGAGCCACCGAGCTCTTCCGAAAGTTCGTCGAAAAGAGCGGCATTCCCGTGGTGCACACCTTGCTTGGCCTCGGTTCATTTCCTGAATCGCATCCGCTCGGCCTCGGCATGATGGGGATGCATGGGCATCGGCATGTCAACGACGCGCTCGACGAGTGCGACCTGCTTGTGAACATTGGCGCCCGGTTCGACGATCGGGCCACCGGGCAAATCAGCGGCTTCGTGCCAAAGGCGACCGTCGTCCATGTAGATGTCGATCCAGCGGAAATCGGCAAGAACGTGCAGACGGACGTGCCAGTGGTCGGAGACGCGGGAGAAGTGCTCCGCCTGCTCACGCCTGAGGTGGAAGAGCGGCGTTACGACGACTGGATGGCCTGGATCGACTCGCGGCGCGACCGGACCTTGCTGGAAGCGCTGGCCGAACGACCCGAGTGGCCGGAGCCGTATACGATCATCAAGGCAATTGCCGAGGCAACCAAGGGCGAGGCGATTGTCACGACCGACGTTGGTCAGCACCAGATGTGGGCGGCGCAACACTACGGGTTCGATCATCCGGATCGTTGGATCACTTCCGGCGGGCTGGGAACCATGGGATTTGGGCTTCCGTCCGCGATCGGCGCAAAGATTGGACGGCCAGACCTGGAAGTGTGGTCAGTGATCGGTGATGGCGGATTTCAGATGTCGTGCAACGAGCTGGCGACCGCCGTTCAGGAGAACCTCGATATCAACATCGCGGTGATCAACAATGGCTACCTGGGCATGGTTCGACAGTGGCAAGATCTGTTTCACGCCAAGAACTACTCGGAGGTGCGGATTGGCGCGCCGAACTTCGAAAAGCTGGCCGAGGCGTATGGGATCACCGGCATCACGGTGAGAACAGATGATGAGATCAAGCCCGCCATCGAACGCGCGAGGTCGATTCGCGGGCCGGTGCTGATCGACTTCGTCATCGAGCCAGAAGCGAATGTCTGGCCGATTGTCCCGCCAGGCGCGGCGAACTCCGGGATGTTGCATCAACATCGATTTGAGGATTAGGGGGCGCATGATGAAGATGAGACATACCTTGAGCGTCCTCGTGGAGAACCATCCTGGCGTGCTGAATCGTGTCGTTTCGTTGTTGCGGCGCCGCTCATTCAACATTGAATCCATCACCGTCGGGCATTCGGAACAGCCTGGGGTCTCGCGCATGACGATTGTGGTCAATGGACGGCAGGACGAGGTCGAGCAAGCGAGCAAACAACTGTACAAACTGATGGAAGTGCTGAAGGTCACCGATGTCACTTCGCTGAACTGCGTGGCGCACGAGCTGGCGCTCATCAAGGTCGCGGCGAAAGCGCAAACGCGGTCAGAGATCTTGCAGATCGCGCAGATTTACGATGCCCGCGTTGTCGATGCGAGCCCATCGACCCTCCTGCTGGAGGCCACGGGGCCTGAAATTCAGATTGATGCCCTGCTGAACATGCTGAAATCCTTTGGCATTCGGGAGTTGGTTCGCACCGGACCGGTGGCCATGATGCGTGGTTCGGCGACGGTGAGCGTCAAGGAGAGCGTTCGCGCTGAGCGCGAGCTGGTCGTAGCCGGGAACGGCTCTTCACCGCAGATGAATTGATCCGACAGCGCCGCCATTGCGGCGCTGTTGTTTCGAGTCCTGAGTGTTGCCCGAACGTGGGGTTCGGGTTTGGGTGCCAGTGCGCCGCGCTGGATAGAGGTTGAGGAGAGGCAAGCATGCCCGCGAAGGTCTACTACGAACGTGATGCTGGACTGGATGCCTTGCTGGGCAAGACAGTGGCCGTGATTGGCTACGGCAGCCAGGGACACGCCCACGCTCTCAATCTGCGCGACTCTGGCGTCGATGTCGTGGTCGGGTTGCACGAGGGGAGTTCCAGCCGGGCGAAGGCAGAAGCCGAGGGGCTGCGCGTTTCGTCGGTGGCCGATGCCGTAAAAGCCGCGGATGTGATCATGGTCCTCGTTCCGGATCACATTCAGAAGCCTCTCTACGAGTCGGAAATCGCCCCGAATTTGAAGCCTGGCAAGACGCTCATGTTCGCGCATGGCTTCAACATCCACTTTGGCGCGGTGGTCCCGCCCGAGGGCATCGATGTGGCGATGATTGCGCCGAAGAGCCCGGGACACCGGCTGCGCGAACTTTTCCAGGAGGGCGTCGGCGTGCCGGCGTTGTTGGCGGTCCATCAGGATGCAACCGGGAACGCCACCGCTACGGCGTTGGCGTACGCCCGGGGGCTGGGTTCACTCCGGGCGGGAGTGCTTGGCACAACCTTCAAGGAAGAGACAGAAACGGACCTCTTCGGTGAGCAGGCGGTCCTTTGCGGAGGGGTCAGCAATCTGATCGAAGCTGGGTTCAATACGTTGGTCGAGGCCGGCTATCAACCCGAGATCGCGTATTTTGAGTGCCTCCATGAGTTGAAGCTCATCGTCGATCTCATCTACGAAGGCGGGCTCGAGTACATGCGTTATTCGGTGAGTGACACCGCGGAGTTTGGCGACTACTACGCCGGCCCGCAGGTGATCGATGACCATGTCAAGGCGACGATGAAGGGCCTGCTCGGCCGCATTCAGGATGGTTCATTCGCCGACGAGTGGCTCGCGGAAAACGCCGCGGGCCGCGAGCGGTTCCTCGCCATGCGAGCGAGCGCCCAGGGAAGCAATGTGGAGCATGTCGGCGCCGAACTGCGCAAGATGATGCCCTGGCTGAAGAAAGGCCGGCCGGCCGAGGCCGCGGTCCAAACAGGAGACTAATCATGATCGAAGATGATGTAGCGACGGCGGAGTTGTCGCCGAGGGTTATCGTCTTTGACACCACGCTACGCGATGGCGAGCAGTCGCCCGGCGCGACGCTGACGGCCGACGAGAAGCTGGAAGTTGCTGACGCGCTGATGGAGCTTGGCGTCGATGTGATGGAGGCGGGCTTTCCCGCCGCTTCGCCCGGCGACTTCGAGGCCGTTCGCGCAATTGCCAACCGGGTCAAGGGCGTCACGGTGGCTGGTTTGGCGCGCTGCAACGAAGGGGACATTGAGCGGGCGGCCCAGGCGGTCAAGGGCGCCGAAGCGGCGCGCATCCACACGTTCATTGCCACCTCGGACATTCATCTGACGCATAAGCTGAAAATGAGTCGCGAAGAGGTCCTGGCTCGGGTGCGGCACATGGTCGGGTTTGCCAAGGGATTCACGAGCGACGTTGAATTCTCGGCGGAGGACGCGACGCGAACGGACTGGGCCTTTCTCTCCGAAGTTTTCGGGACGGCGATAGTGGCCGGGGCGACGACCATCAATGTGCCGGACACCGTTGGTTACACCTCGCCGCTCGAATACGCGGCGCTGATGGAGCATCTCACCGAGACCGTGCCGGGCATCGAAAACGCCATCATCTCAGTGCATTGTCATGATGATCTGGGGATGGCCACGGCGAACACCCTGGCGGCCGTGCGGGCTGGCGCACGGCAGGTCGAAGTGACGATGAACGGGATCGGCGAACGCGCTGGAAACACCTCGCTGGAAGAAGTCGTCATGGCCCTGGCCACACGTGGCGACCAATTTGGCAGGGGCGCCACGCGGATCCGCAAGGATCGTCTGGTGCCGACGAGCCGGTTGGTTAGTACGTTGACCGGCGTCCCGGTGCAACCGAACAAGGCGATCGTGGGCGCCAACGCGTTTGCCCACGAAGCCGGGATTCACCAAGATGGGATGCTGAAAGAACGAACCACCTACGAGATTATGAACCCAACCGACGTCGGGTGGGAAGGGACGAAGTTAGTCCTTGGCAAGCATTCGGGCCGCGCTGGCTTCCGGAACACGCTGCAGGAAGTCGGCATCCGTCTCGATGAGAAGCAGTTGAACGAAGCGTATCAGCGCTTCCTGATCCTGGCCGATCGCAAGAAATCAGTCACCGCTGCCGACCTGGTGGCGCTGGTAAGCGATCAGCTCGAGGCTGGAGATGACCCTCTGCAGCTCGTGCGATGGAATGCCAGCCTCGGCTCTGGCGGTCCTGCCACGGGAAGCGTCGTAGTGAGCCGCGATGGGCATGAGATGAGCGGTGATGGCGAAGGCAACGGCGCGGTCGATGCGCTGTTCGAGGCAATCGAGCTTGCTGTCGGCATTCGCGGCGACCTGGAGGAATACCAGGTCGAAGCGGTGACGCCGGGTGAGGATGCGCAGGGGCAGGTGCGGCTGCGGATTCGAGTCGGCGATCAGGTATACACCGGCCATGGACTCGCAACCGACGTGATCGAGGCGAGCGCGCGAGCGTATCTCGCCGCGTTGAGCAACGTGATCGAGAAGCAGCCAACCGCGATGATTTCGGGACCGGTATCGTCGGTTTCCCGATGGACGTAATCACCATGAACCCAGCGCCGAATTACTTGGCGCCGCCGCGCAATCGAGGCAAACAGGCGTGACTGAATTGGACTTCCCCAGGACGCTCAGCGAAAAGTTGTGGGATCGCCATCTGATCCACTCTGCACCAGATGAGCAGGATCTGCTGTACATCGATATGCATCTGGTGCATGAAGTCACCTCGCCGCAGGCATTTGATGGCTTGCGGATGGCCAACAGGACCGTGCGGCGTCCAGACCTGACAATCGCCACCGCGGACCACAACGTGCCGACGATCGCGATCGATCGACCGATCGCGGATCCGATCTCCGCGACGCAACTCAAGGCTCTTGACACCAACTGCGAGGCATTCGGCGTGCGGCTCTATCCGCTTGCGCATGCAAATCAAGGGATTGTGCATGTCATCGGTCCGGAACAAGGATTGACCTTGCCAGGCATGTCCATCGTGTGTGGGGATAGTCATACCTCCACGCATGGCGCGTTCGGGGCGCTGGCATTCGGCATTGGGACCAGTGAGGTGGAGCATGTGCTCGCCACGCAGAGTCTGCCCCAAATTCGTCCCAAAACGATGTCGGTCACCGTGGAAGGTGAACTGCAACCCGGGGTCGGAGCCAAGGATGTGATCCTGGCGATCATCGGCAAGATTGGCACCGGTGGCGGCATCGGCCACATCATCGAGTATCGCGGCTCCACTATTCGTGCGCTCTCAATGGAAGGTCGCATGACCATCTGCAATATGTCGATTGAAGCCGGGGCCAAGGCGGGAATGGTGGCCCCGGATGAGACGACGTATGCCTACCTCGAGGGGCGCGCGCACGCGCCGAGCGGCGAGCTGTGGGAGCAGGCGATCGCCGACTGGCGAACCTTGCCGACCGACCCGGGCGCCACGTTCGATCGGGAGGTGTTCCTCGACGGCGCGGCGATTCGGCCGCACGTGTCGTGGGGCACGAACCCCGGACAGGTCGTCGCGATCGACGGGCATGTGCCAAGCCCTGATTCGTTCGATGACCCTGGAGATCGCGAAGTCGCCGCCCGCGCACTCAAATACATGGGCCTTGAGCCGGGCACGCCAATGCGCGAGATCAAGGTGGACACTGTCTTCATCGGTTCGTGCACAAACAGCAGGATCGAGGATCTGCGCCTGGCGGCGTCTATTGTCGAGGGCCGCAAAGTGCAATCGACCATGCGGGCCATGGTTGTGCCTGGATCCATGCGCGTTCGGGCTCAGGCGGAAGCCGAAGGCCTCGATGTGATCTTCAAGGACGCGGGGTTCGAGTGGCGCGCGGCGGGATGCTCCATGTGCCTGGGCATGAACCCAGACAAACTGCGTGCGGGAGAGCGCTGCGCCTCCACCTCGAATCGCAATTTTGAGGGGCGGCAGGGACCTGGCGGCCGCACGCATCTGGTTTCTCCCGCGGTTGCTGCCGCAACGGCGATTGCGGGGACATTTGCCACGCCGGCGGAACTGAGGTAGACAGATGAAGGCGGTCCGAGGCATCGTCGGGACGTGTGTTCCGATTGACAGAAGTGATATCGATACCGATCAGATCATCCCGGCGTCTTGGTTGAAAAGAGTCGAGCGAACGGGATTCGGTGTCGGCCTCTTCTCGGCCTGGCGCGAAAGCGATCCGGACTTCGCCCTGAATCGGCCCGAGTACGCGGGTGCAAACATCCTGATCGCGGGGCCAAATTTTGGGGTCGGCTCGTCGCGGGAGCATGCCGTGTGGGCGCTCACGGATTATGGCTTTCAGGCGGTGATCTCATCTCGATTCGGGGACATATTTCGCAACAACGCGACCAAGACCGGGCTTGTTCCGGTCGTTGTTTCGCCGGAATTTGCGACTGCCCTGATGCGAGCCGTTGAAGCCGATCCTGCTCTCATTGTGGAGATTGATGTCGCCGAGCGGTGGATCTCGGCGCCGACAATTGGGCTGGCGGAATCATTCCCACTCGACGATTTCACGCGCAACCGATTGGTCGAGGGCCTGGACGACATTGGTCTGACGTTGCGTCACGCGGAGAAGATCTCGGCGTACGAGCAGGCGCGGGCGCCATGGATGCCCAGGCTCACGCCAAGTTGATGTGACCGGAGAGGGAAGCATGGCCGTCTTGTCGTCTTGCCTTTCAGTGTCAATGCTCACGCGCCAAGCCGGCAGCGAGACACGTGCGTCCCTGGCCTTTGGCCGATCGAGCGGGTGCGGTCCAGCCCCAGGCGGCGCAATTCGTTCGATGGCGCCGAATTGACCCGAACAGATGACCGATACGCGTGGGGAACGAAACGGGGAATGCCAACAATTGCGCTCTTTCCTGGAGACGGTGTAGGGCCCGAAGTGGTGGCTGAGGCCGTCAAAGTGCTGGTCGCAACCGGGCGAAGGTTTGGCGTTAAGTTCGATTTTCAGACGCTGGCGATCGGAGGTGATGCCCTTGATCGATTCGGTGTGCCGCTTCGCAAGGAAGACCTCAACCTCACGCGCAAGGCCGATGCTGCCCTCCTCGGGGCGGTCGGAGGCCCGAAATGGGATTCCGTTGCACCTGAGCTGAGGCCGGAACGGGGACTGTTGCAGATCAGAAAGGCCCTGGGACTCTTTGCAAATCTCCGACCGGTGTCGGTCCTCCCCGCACTGTCCGAAAATTCTCCACTCAAGCCCAGGATTGTCGAGGGGGTTGACCTGCTCGTTGTGCGAGAGCTTACCGGGGGCATCTATTTCGGTAAGCCGTCGCGGCGGGGAAGTGGACCCCGAGGGAGATACGGGGTCGATACGCTTCGATACCGCGAAGACGAGATTGAGCGTGTGGTTCGCCTGGCCTTTCAACTTGCCCGGTCACGGAAAAGCAAGCTCGCAAGTGTGGATAAGTCGAATGTGTTGCAGTCGTCCCGGCTGTGGCGCGAGGTGGTTAACGAAGTTCGCGAGGAATTCATGGATGTCGAGCTCGAACACGTGCTCGTCGATGCCATGGCGATGCACCTCATCATGAACCCAGTGCGGTTCGATGTGATCGTTACCGAGAACATGTTTGGCGACATCCTGACCGATGAAGCGTCCGTGTTGCCGGGATCGATCGGCGTTCTGCCTTCAGCGAGTGTTAGTCAGAAATCAGGCAAGAACCCTGGAACCCGGTTCGGGTTGTATGAGCCGATTCACGGCAGTGCGCCGGACATCGCGGGCCAGGGCAAAGCGAATCCGACGGGAGCGATTCTCTCCGCGGCGATGATGCTCCGGTGGTCCATGGGGCTGGAGGATGCCGCGCGCGCTGTTGAACTCGCGGTTTCTGGCGCCATTTCCGACGGCGTGCGGACGCTTGACATCGCCCAGGATGGCGTGTCGCCAGTGAGCACGATACGGTTCGGTGACGAAGTTGCGCGTCGCGTCGCGGATGTGAATTACGACTTCAGGGGAATGACCGCGAAACTTTCCAACTCCGGATAGGGTTGGCCAGGATCAATGAGCACGACTTCGATTTCGTCGATGACGAGCTCGCCCAGTTTTTGACGGCGCCAGGGCGCGATCATTGCAAGCGCGGCCGCGTGCGACGCTGTTCCGTCAAAATGGGCAATCGTGGCGTGCGGTATGTAGGTGAAGTCGTGTATGCCGGGGACCGCGGCGAGCTCGAAAAGACGCGCATGAAGTTGGGCCAATGATTCACCGCCGCCGACTTCCAGAAAAATGGCATCCTGAAAGGCATTCAGGCCGCCCATCGTGACCGTGAACGGGGAGGTTGAGGAGGCGGGTTCGATGGCGGCCTGGGCAAATTCCTCGAGCCTGGCACTGCTAATCTCGTCACGAGCCCGGGGATCATCGACCACGAAGCCTAGCTCCTGCAGCATGATATGTAGAAAGTGATCCGGATGCAGGCGGATGCCGTGCAGGCGCTCAAGCTCGAGGCGCAGTGATCCAAGACCAGGATGCCATTCGCCGGCATTGAGGCGAACGATGCATGCGGCGAATGGCTCAGTGTGAGCTCGCCAGTGAGGCGTGTCGTGACGACCGTCCGCGGTCTCGTTTCCTTCCGCGAAAGCACGCCAGACACTGTCGTACGCTTGAATAAGGGCTTCTGGTTTCACGCGAGGTCGTCGCTGGTCAGCGTTCGATGCGAACGATGCGAATGCGCATGGCTCCGTGCGGAGTCGCCGCGATGGCATCATCTCCCGGACGCTTGCCGAGGATCGCCTTCCCGACCGGCGACTCGTTGGAAATCCGCCCCTGGGTAGGCTTGGCCTCAATGGCGCCCACGATGGTGTAACGCTCTTCATCGCCATCGACATCGACAACGACGGTTGAACCGATACGCACGATGTCGAGGTTGCCCTGCGAATTGTCGATGATGATGGCCTGGCGCAAGAGCAATTCGACGTCGGCAATCCGTTTTTCGGTCATGGCTTGATCGTGCTTCGCCGCGTCGTACCCCGCGTTTTCTCGCAAGTCCCCGTGAGATCGCGCTTCTGCCAGCGCGGCGACGATGGCAGGGCGCCGAATCTCCTTGAGTTCCTGAAGTTCGGCTTGCAATTGCTCAAGACCCTCGCGGGTCACGGGCACTTCTCGTTTCGTCATGTTCCATCTCCACCTGGAAGTACGGGATCGACGGATTTCAGGCGCTCGTCCAACGCTCTTGAGCTACGACACTTCCAGCGTGCATTCGATCTCAACGGGAATTTGTCCTGGCAATGCTACGAACCCCACCGCTGATCTGGTGTGACGACCGGCTTCACCAAATACTTCGACGAGGAGGTCCGAGCATCCGTTGATGACGCGTGGATGGTCAGCAAAGTCCGGGGTGCAATTGACCATGCCGAGGACTTTGACGACACGTGTCACCCGATCCAGGTCGCCCAGTGCCGATTTGGCGGTGGCAATGATTTGCAGCCCGACCTCGCGCGCGGCGGCATACCCTTCGTCGACGGACATCGTGCTGCCAAGCCTGCCACGCTGCGTTTCGTCGCCTGGGCCGGTCCCCGAGATGAAGAGCAAATTCCCGGTCTGGACCCAGCGGACGTAGTTCGCGAGTGGGTTCACTGGGCTGGGCAGTGCAATGCCAAGTTCCTTGAGACGTTGTTCCGCTCCCACGTCTTGCCCTTTCGTGACCACAATCTGCATCGATCAGCGATCAAACCGCCGCGAAACCGAGCATCGTGCCGATCCGGTCGACGGCGCTTTCCAGCAAGGCGTCACCCGTGGCAAACGAGAGACGCACATGACCTTCGCCAGATGCACCGAACGCCACGCCTGGGGTGACAGCCACATGCGCTTCCCGCAAGAAGCGATCCGCTGCCTCGGCGGAGGACATGCCAGTTCCCCGGATGTCGGCGAACGCGTAAAAGGCACCTTCGACCAGGGGGCAATTGACGCCGTTTATACGGTTCAGGCCGGCGGCGAGCGCTCGCCTTCTGCGATCCCATGCCGTGACCATTTCGGCAATGAAGCCTTGTGGTCCCGTCAATGCGGTGATTCCCGCTTTCTGGACGAACGAGGTGGCGCAGGTGACCGAATGGCTGTGAACCTTCTCGATCTGCTCGATGTAGAGCTTGGGCCCGGCCGCGTAACCGAGACGCCAACCTGTCATGGCATAGGCCTTCGAGAGGCCATTAAAAATGAGAGTGCGCTCGGCCATCCCGGGCAAGGTGGCGATGCTGGTATGGGTGTGACCGTCGTAGAGAATCTTTTCATACATCTCATCGGAAAAGATCAACAGGTCATGGTCACGCGCAAAATCCGCGATAGCTGCCAACTCCGCGGGATCAAGGACGCGGCCGGTCGGGTTGTTGGGGGAGTTGATCAGCAGGATACGGGACGCTGGAGTGACCGACGACGTGAGGACTTCGGCGGTGAGGCGCCAGTTGTCGTCCGGATCAAGGGGGATCGGAACCGGCTTCCCTCCTGCAAGCTCGACCATCGGCGCGTAGGAAACCCAGGCTGGTTCCGGAATCAGGACATCGACTCCAGATTCAACCAGGGCCAGGGTTGCTTCGAAGAGCGCCTGCTTGCCACCAGGGGTGACGATGACTCCCCCATTGGGGGCGACCTCGATGCCGTTATCTGACGCCAACTTTTCGGCAATTGCCTTGCGAAGAGCGGGGATGCCAGCACTCGCCACGTAATGGGTGTCACCGGCATTCATCGCCTCTATCGCCGCGTCGCGGATGTGTTTTGGCGTAATGAAGTCGGGATCGCCGCCACCCAGATCGATGACATCTATTCCCTGGGCCTTAAGCTGGCGCGCACGGTCAGAGACGACCAACGTTGGCGAAGGGGCGAGATCGCGGACACGGCTGGTAAAAAACGCGGCTGGTGCTCGCTGCGCCAAGGACGACACGCGAAACCTCCCCGGAACTCCTTGCGTTTGGGAACGCGCCAATCACGACCTGCCACGATCGACTGTTTCGACGCCCGGTGATTCTAACATGCAGCCCGAGTTGCACCCCGCGCGCGAGCAGATGGAGCATTCCATGATCGGTTGATGTTGATTTAGCACTCCCACTTGCAGAGTGCTAACGTGGCTGCTACGATATCCGGCGTTAATCGTCCAGTCCTCGGGTGAGGGTGGGCAACGGTAACCAGCGCACAGGAGGAGAAGGAGACGTGGCAAAGCAAAACGGGACAGCGACGGCCGTTAAGCTCGCACCGTTGGGCGACCGCGTGGTGGTCGAGCCAGCGGGTCGCGAAGAGACCACGAAGTCTGGTCTCGTGATCCCCGATACCGCGAAGGAAAAGCCACAACGCGGCACGGTTGTCGCGGTTGGCAAGGGTCGTCGTGATGACGATGGCGACCGGATCGCGATGGATGTCGAGGTCGGCGACAGCGTGTTGTTCGCGAAGTATGCCGGCACGGAATTCAAGTATGAGGACGCGGAGTATCTGATTCTGTCCGAGAAGGACATTCTGGCGAAGATCGAGGACTAAACAGTGTTGCGGGCGTTTTCGAGCTCCAGAGAGCATTGATCGACTCAAAGTCATTGGAGGAACAACGTGGCAAAGGTTATTGAGTTTAACGAGACTGCGCGTGGCTCGCTGAAGCTGGGCGTGGACACCCTGGCCAACGCGGTCAAGACCACGCTGGGGCCGAAGGGGCGCAACGTCGCCCTGGACAAGAAGTACGGCGCCCCGACGGTGACCCACGACGGCGTCACCGTGGCCAAGGAGATCGAGCTGGACGATCCCTTCGCCAACATGGGCGCCCAGCTCCTGAAGGAAGCCGCCACCAAGACCAACGACGTAGCTGGCGACGGCACCACGACAGCGACCGTGCTGGCGCAGGCGATCGTCCATGAGGGGATGCGCAACGTCGCCGCTGGCGCCAACGCCATGCTCCTCAAGCAGGGCATTGACCTCGGCGCTGCTGCCCTGGTCACCAAGCTGCAAGACATGGCCACCCCGGTGAAGGGCAAGGAAGAGATCGCCCAGGTGGCGGCCATCTCCGCTGCCGATCAGGAGATCGGCAACCTGATCGCCGAAGTGATGGAGAAGGTCGGCAAGGACGGCGTCATCACGGTCGAGGAGTCCAAGGGTCTTGAGTTCGAGACCGAGTACACCGAGGGGATGCAGATCGACCGCGGTTACCTCTCGCCGTACTTCGTCACCAACCCGGAGCGGATGGAAGCCGAGCTCGACGATCCCTTCATCCTGATCACCGACAAGAAGATCTCCTCGATTCAGGATATCCTGCCGGTGCTGGAGAAGGTTGCGGCCGCCCGCGCCCCACTGATGATCATTGCTGAAGATGTCGATGGGGAGGCGCTGGCCACCCTGGTCGTCAACAAGCTGCGCGGCACGCTCAACGTCCTCGCCGCCAAGGCGCCGGGCTTCGGCGACCGCCGTAAGGAGATGCTGCGCGACATCGCGGCCCTGACCGGGGGACAGGTGATCTCCGAGGAGATCGGCCGCAAGCTCGATAGTGCGACGCTTGAAGATCTCGGTCGCGCCCGCCGCGTGGTTTCCTCCAAGGATGACACCACCTTCATCGAAGGGGCAGGCGATCGCTCGGCCATTGATGCTCGCATCGGCCAGATCCGCTCGCAGATCGAGACGACAAGCTCTGACTTCGATCGCGAGAAGCTGCAGGAGCGGCTGGCCAAGCTGGCTGGCGGCGTGGCGGTGATCAAAGTTGGCGCGGCCACCGAGACCGAGCTGAAGGAGAAGAAGCATCGGGTCGAGGATGCGCTGAGCGCAACCCGCGCCGCGGTCGAAGAAGGCATCGTGCCGGGCGGCGGAGTGGCGCTGATCAATGCGCTGCCGGCTCTCGACGGAGTGACGGCCGAGGGCGATGTCAAGACTGGCGTCAACATCTTCCGCCGCGCCCTCGAGGAGCCTATGCGGGGCATTGCGGCCAACGCTGGCAAAGACGGCGCGGTGGTGATCGAAATGGTCCGCCAGGCGCAGCGCGAGAAGAACAACTCGAACATCGGTTACGACGTGATCAGCGACACTTACGTTGACATGATTGGCGCCGGAATCGTTGATCCGGCGAAGGTGACCCGCTCGGCGGTGGAGAACGCGGCGAGCATCGCCGGCATGATCCTCACCACCGAGGCGCTGATCACCGACAAGCCGGAGGAGAAGAGCGCGGCCGCGCCGGCGATGCCGGGCGGCATGGACTACTAGTCCGAACGCCAGTTCAGAAACCAAATGAAGCGGGCGGCCGCTCGGCCCCCCCCGTCAATTGGGTTGTGGACTGGGGTTGGGGCGAGTAGTACAATCCCCCCCGCCTCGCCCGCGCCGCCCCGCCCGTGTCCAACCGCGGGTGGGTGGTGAGCGCCACGG
>JBBRVX010000067.1:0-22352 GCA_038246475.1 Thermomicrobiales bacterium
CCACACCCCCCCCCTGCAAAAACCCCGGGTGGGGGGCGCGGTTTTTGCGGGGGCCCCCCCTCTCACTTCCCCCTTGCTGACCTCGCGACCTTGCGGCCGGTGTCAGCCCTCGTCCCCCGACGATCCCGCACGCGGGCCTGCCGTGCTACGCCAGACGCGTACCACCAGACCACCGTGACGCGTAGTAATCAGAATTGAGATCGCTCACCCGCACGCCCGTCGATTCGTTCTCGGCATGGACGAACTGCCCATCGCCAATGTAGATGCCGACGTGCGAGAGACCGGGCCGGAACGTGTTCGAGAAGAAGACCAGATCACCTGGCTGCAACTCGTTCATCCCGACCGACTGGCCAGCGCCAATCTGCGTGAACATGTCATGCGTGATATCCACGCCGAGCGCGTTCTGGGCGACGAACTTGGTGAAGCCCGAGCAGTCGAAGGCGTAAGGCCCTTCACCGGCGTAGGCGTAGGGATACCCCACGTACTGCATGGCGAAGTTCACCATGGACTGACCGCTGCCAGATCCTCCGCCTCCGCCGTCGCGATTGCGGCCTCGGCCTGTGTCCACTGGTGCAGCAGCGGGCGCCGCTGCCGGCTCCCAGGAGATGAAGGCCGCGTTGACGTACCCACCCAGGCCCGCGCAATTGACGGGCTGCCACTCGCCGATCGCTTCGCCGCGAACCTCGACCTGCTCGCCTTCACCGAGGACCGCGAGCTTGTCGGAGCCGCGCTCCGCGGAAACCCGGCAGGCGGCGCCATCCCCGGAGGTGCCCGAAATGTAGGCGGCGCCAATCGGCTCGCCCCAGGAGTCGCCAGACGTTCCGGTTTCGGCGGGCGCGGGCTCGACCCACTCTTCCGCCCCCGGCGCGACGACAGCCTCGGCTGGCGCGGGTTCGACCCAATCCTCGGTCCCCGGCGCAACGAGCGCATCCACCACCGGAACCGGCTCGGCGACGACCTCGGCGGCGCCGGGATCAACCCACTCGTCGGCGACAGGAGCGGCATCCAGAGCAGCGGCGTCCATGGGAACGTCCGTGACCGGCTCGACCCACTCTTCCGTGACGGCTTCCTGCGCCAGCGTGACATCCGCCACCGGATAGTTCCCGCTATCGACAGATGGCTCGACCCACAGCCCCGTGGCCGGATCGATCCAGCCCTCAACCGCGGGCTCAACCCCATCCGTGGGAGCGGCGTCAGCGACAAGTGGCGCCGCCGCGGGATCGACCCAGAGCCCGGTCGCGGGATCGACCCAACCGTCGGCAGGCGCGGGCTCGACCCAGAGCCCGGTCGCGGGATCGATCCACCCTTCGGCGGGCGCGGGCTCGACCCATGCATCGACCACCGGTTCGACCCACACTCCCGTCGCGGGATCGATCCAACCCTGGCTTCCCGTTTGATCCATTTGCGAGGCTTGCGCGGCGGCGGGCTCCACCCACAGCCCGGTGGCCGGGTCTACCCAACCTCCGCTGCCGGAATCGGCGAGCGGCTCCGCGGCGGGTTCAACCCATTCCTCGGTCGGCACGTCCTGAAACAACGAAAAGCCGCCATCGAGGGTGGCAACGCTGGTGACGCTGTCGACCGGAACAAATCCGCCGTCGACCGGGTACCAGAGACTCCCGTCAGGAGCCGTTTGGGCAACATCCCAGACCGTAACGGACGAGCCGTCCGCGATCTCGTAGGAGATCTCGCCATCCCATCCCGGTGTGGCGCGTACCGAAAGCGGCTGTCCCGCGGTGATCACCGCTCCGCTTCCTGCTGGAATGTTGTATTCAGCAACCGCCGTAAACGGCGGCAGCAGTGTAGTTATCAGTGAGCATGCGACCAGCGCTGCCATGCGGCGACGCACGATCGTCGTACGAATCTTCAAGACCCTTCCCTCCATGTTTTCCGGCCAAGCAGCCCCTCGACCGGCCCGCAGGTGTCGGGTTATTCAGAACCTGTCTACATCCTCCTCTGTTCGGGGTTCATCCGAGTTGCGCTCTCTGGCAGTCCATCCCTAGCCCGCCAGGGAAAAAGATTGGCCCCGATTCGTGGCGATCATCCTCGCCACGTGCGGAGCCATTTCGGATCATCTGAACCTGTGTGATGCCAGCGTTGCCTGACACGGTTCGGGAAGGGAATGCCATGCCGTCCGTTGGAGCTCAGGGAAAGAAACAGCTTTCCGCATCGTTCAGCCCCTCGTACCATGCATCGTGTGCCGGAGTCGTTGCCAACTCACGACCATCCCCAGTTCAGCGGCCTTGCGACCGACGAACTAGGGCGACATTATCAAACGTGAAGCAAGGTGTCAAGCCGAAAGGGGAGTTTGCCCTACGATCGGGTGTCGCATGAGCGCGCCGAGAGCGTGTCATCGGCGCGTACGAACGCGCCGATGACACGCTCTCGGCCTTGGTGCCGATGATTAGTGATCGCCGGGGCGGCGAACGCGCCCGGCGCCGCTATTCGTCTCCGCGTCTCTCCGTTGGGCGGTGATCTGATCGAGCTCCTGTTGCGCCTGATCGAGACGCAGCCGCACCCGCTGCTCGTTCAGGAGCCAGAGATCGCGCCGCACGGCCGCGTCGATCAGCCGCAACTCGTCGAGTTGCCCCCCAAGCTGACTGATGCGAAATCCCAACTCGCGATGGGCGTCATTCATCTCTTCGATGCGCTCCGACAGCCGCTCATGGCGTTGTTCGAGGGCCTGCCGCACATCGGCAAACCGGGCATCGACATCGCTGCGCATGTCTTCTACCCGCTCTTGCAACAGCTCGTGCCGCTCGACTCCCTGACCATGAACACGGGACAGCTCCTGCCGGATGAGGGCGTCCGCGTCACGCAATTCCTCCAGGGAGGGATCGACATGCACGATCGAACGGCGCGTGTCGTCGATCAGATCAAAAAGATGCCCGAGATCGGAGCGCAGCTCATCGATGCGCGCCGTAATCGTTTCGCCCGCCTGGCCAACCTCGGTGACCCGGCGGCGGGCATCCTGATCGACGATCTTGATGCTGTCCTCCGCCCGCACGATGTCCCGGCGCAAGCCATCCGTTTCCTCCCGGGTGGCATCAATCGAATCCCGCACCTGATGGATCAGCACTCCCGTGCGATCGACGTGCGCGGAAAGATGCTCGATCTGCACTTGCAGCTCGTCATCCCGTTGCCGGTATTGCGACGTGTCGTCGGCTTTTTCCCGGGCGGCCTCGATCAGCTCCATCACGTGGGCCTGCAACGAGCGGACCGGCCGGGTCATGTCCTCCAGGCGGGAATCGAGATCGACGACCTGCTGGCGGGTGCGCGTTTCGTCCAGGGCGCGCGCCTGGGCGCTCTGCTGGCTTTCCTGTCGCAACTGCTCGATGGCCAGCCGGTTCTGGGCGGTGGCGCTCTCGTAGTGCTTGAGCTGCTCTTCTTCGCGCCCCTGCCGGCTCAGCACCTCGCGCATCGCCTGACGCAGCTCATCGACCTGATTCTGCAACGCGGCCAACCGCGCTTCGTCGCGGCGCCGCTCATCCTCCTGGCGGAGCGCTCCGGTATTGATCTGGCCCTGAGGGCTGCTTCTGGTGCTGCTCATCGTCCCGCGTCTCCATGCTGCCGGCGCTGGGACCCGGCCGCCCCATCCCATAATGATGCGTCGTCGCTGTCGAGCACGGCTAATGTCGCGACCACGCTGGCCGCGAGCGCCGCGGGATCGTAGCCCCCCTCGAGAAATGCGACGATTCGCCCCTCGGCGTGCGTGTTGGCAATCCGCACGACCTGGCGCGCCAGCTCGGCAAATCCTTTCTCCGTCATGTGCATGTTTGCCAACGGATCGTCCGCGTGGGCGTCGAACCCGGCGGAGACGAGCACCACCTCGGGCCGGAACGCGTCCGCGGCCGGCCCAATGTGCGTGGCAAAGGCATCCAGATAGCCGATGTCGCCGGTTCCGGCCGGCAGCGGCACGTTGATGGTGTAGCCGGCGCCGGCGCCCTCTCCGCGCTCGAAGGCGTCGCCCGTGCCCGGGTAGAGCGGCCACTGGTGCAGCGACGCGAAGAGCACGCGATCGCTCTCGTAGAAGGCGTCCTGCGTCCCGTTCCCATGGTGCACGTCCCAATCGACGATCAACACGCGCTCCAGCCCGCGTGCGAGCGCGTGCGCGGCGGCCACCGCGATGCTGTTGAAGATGCAGAACCCCATGCCCCGTACGGGTGTGGCGTGATGACCGGGCGGGCGCCCCAGCACGAAGCCATGCGGGGCCTCCCCATCGAGGGCGGCATCGACCGCGGCGATGCCGGCGCCCGCGGCCAGCGCCGCGACATCGACGGAATCGGGGCCGACCAACGTGTCGCCGTCCAGCCAGCCCCCGCCCCCCGCCGCGAACGTGCGCACGCCAGCGATGTAGCGCGGATCATGAACCCGCGCCAACACGCTATCCGAGGCCGGACCGAACGGCACGTCTGGGCGATCGCGCAACAGTCCGAGCCGAGCGAGCTCCCGATCGATGGCCAGCAGGCGGCGGGCGTTCTCGGGATGGGAGCCGGTGTCGTGGTCGCGAAAGCGATCGGAGCGGTACACCGCCGCCCGGGGCGCCTCAGGCTGCCGTGTCGTCATGCGTCATCAGACGGCGACGAGAGACAATGAGCCGGGGAGGACGCATCAATGGGGCGGCAGGAGCGGCGACCGAGTAGATCAGCGGCCCCATGATCGGCACGATCAGGATGAACAGCGCCCAGACGACCTTGTTGCCGCCGCGCACACGCTGCCGCTGCCGCAGGTCGCGCATGGCCCACACCACCAACCCATATTGCACGCCGCCCCAGAGGAGCACGGCGCAGATGAGGAGCATCGTTTTCAGGTCAGGCACATGAACACCTGGGTGTACCGACACGCGCCGCGACGACATCCATTGTAGCCAGCCAAGCACGCGCATCGACACGACACGTCACTGCTAGACTCTGCCGGCTGTCCGCCGATGCAAGAAGAAGGACTCCTGGATGGATACGGAGCAGCAGGCGAGACAGGTTCCCGTGGAGAGCGCGGCAACCATCGCCGCGGCGTCATCGGCGCCGCCGGGGACGGATCTGCGCCGCTTTTACGTCTTCCAGGGGATCAATGATTTCAGCTTTACCTCCAGCATTTGGATCATCTTTCTCGCTCAGCGCGGATTCTCGCTGGCCGAAATCGGTCTGGCGGAGTCGTTTTTCCACCTGGCCCCGGTGACGCTCGAACTGCCTTCGGGATCGCTCGCGGATGTCTTCGGCCGCAAATGGTCGATGGCCATCAGCGCCCTCCTGATCGCCGTCTCCGCGGCGTTGCTGTTCGTGGCCGATTCGCTCTGGCTGTTGCTGCCGGCGATGTTCCTGAACGGCGCCGCCTACGCCTTCCGCTCCGGCGCGCAGCAGGCGTTCCTGTTCGACAGCCTCACCAGCGAGCCCACCGGGAGCCGCTTCACCCATCTGCTGGGCAAGCTGAACTCCCTCTCCTATGTCGCCATCGCGGCGACGTCGGCCATCGGCGCGTCGCTGGCCGAGCGGGACTACGCCATCCCGTTCGGGTTGACGGTCGGCTTTGCCCTGGGCGCGGTCTGGTTGGCGCTTGGGCTCAAGGAGCCGGAACGGGCCCAGGAAGCGCGGCATGGCATGGGAGGCACGATTGTGGAGGCCATCCGCATCGTGCGCGGCAATCGGCAACTCCTGGCGATGATCGTCTTCGTCGCCTCGCTCTGGACGGTGTCGACCCTCGTCTTTCTCTACGCCCAGGCCGTCCTCACCGAACGCGGCGTACCGCCCTCCCAGATCGGCATCGTCCTTTCGGCGTCGACACTGGTCACGGCCCTTGGCTCCTGGCTCGCCGGGCGCCTCTCCGGCACGCGCACGTTCCGCTTCTGGACCGTCGCCGCCGCTGGTGCGATTGCCGGGTCGGGTCTGCTCCTGGCCGGCGCCCCGCTCCTCGTGGCGCTCGGCGGGCTCATCCTGGCCGAATTCTTCGCGGGCGCCTTCGAGCCCATGGTGGCGCAGCGCGTCAACCTGGCCATCACCTCGGCCCAACGCGCGACCATTCTCTCCGTAGAAAGCTTTCTCTTTTCGGTGACGATGATCTGGGCCTTCCCCCTTTTCGGCTTCACCGCCGAGCGGTGGGGCTGGCTGCCCGCCTACGCCGTGGCCGCGGCCGCCTTGCTTTCGCTGCTGCTCATATATCTGTTCATCGATCGCATTGGGACAACGGTTCAGTTCGCTGAGGCAGGAGCAGATGCGACAGACTGAGGCGAGTGGTGGACAGGGGCATGACCTGTTAATCGTTGCATCAGTGCCAGATGCCGGAGCGGTCTTGGGTTCAGCGGGCTACCTTGTGAAACCCTCCTTCGGAATGTCTGTCCCGCTTCTTTCAAGATCCTGGAGCGGATTGAGCCAGCCGCTCCACCCCTTTTGGGGGTCGCCCAGGAGGGTCCAGGCGCGGACAATCCCCACAACATAAAGACTCATGACGATTAGCGCGAGCCAGCGGACGGGGCTCGCATCCTTGGGCTCCCAGAGCAACTGAATCGCAAGCACGCCCTGAATCGTGTAGAGCAGGGTTGAGACGAGACCCAGCAGGACGGCGCGCAGGCGATGACCCCAGGAAGCGTACCGCCGGGCGCCGTGGCGATGGAGTTGGGCGACGCGCTGGCTGACGAGGGCGGCGGTAAATGCGCCACCGGCTCCCATCGGCAGGGCGATCCAGCCAAGGTTGATCCCCGGAATCAACGCGACGCTCGATACCACGAAGCCGTTGATGAGGGTCAACAAGGTGGCCTCCGCCAGGCGCTGTTGCGGCAGACCCGCGACGCTCATGGGGTCGAACGTGCGCTGCGGGTGGATCGAGATGGCCACGAAGAGCAAGCCGATGAGGACGCCCCCGGCGCCCGAGGTGGCGAGGAAGAACGTTTCGAACGTTTCGGGAACCATGGCGCCTGCCTTTTCGACGATCGCCGCGGCGGGACCTCCGCCCCGCCCCTCAGATCGAGATGTCCTCGTCTGGGAGCGGCTCTTCAGCTTCGCTCGCCCGCCACCACGCCAGGACATCGACCCGGTCGATGCTGATGATGTCGTGCTCGACGACCTGGGCGCGCAGATCTCCCGTGAAGACGGCGTGGCGCACGACGTCGATGCCGATCTCCAGCAGCTCCGCCGCCTCGTCCGGGGTGTACCGATCCTGCTGCAACAGGTCTTCCGGCGAGGGGTGCGTTCGTCGTTCCGTCATGATTCTCCTCCCAAGCGTTTTCGTGGTCGTCCGGCGCCCGTCGGCCGGCAATGATGCGGATGACGCGCCACCGCCACCGGTCAGCCAAACGTGAAGCAGAAGAGCTCGGCGCCCGGGGCGAGGAACTCGATCTCGAAGACGCGCTCGGTGATCGGGGCCGGTTGCCGGATGAGTTGGTAGAGGCGCGGCTCCGCGACGTTCCCGGCGCCCTCGGCATCGATGTCGGCTCCGCGCGCGCCGGTGGCCGGCCGGCCGTTGAGGCGCACGCGGAAGGGGATCGCGGTTCCGCCGGCTGCCGGCCCCATCACCAGGTTCACGTCGCGGGCCTGGAAGCGGTACGCGAGCCGGGCGTTCGCCGCCGTCGCCGTGGCGGCGCGCTGTGAGATCGACCAGGCGCCCGACGGCGCCCACTCATTGAGGCCCAGGCCCCTCGGCGGGGCGTAGCCGTGCGGCCGATCGGGCTGGAGGCCATCCGGCGACGCCATCCCGGCGGCCTGCCCGTAGCCCAGGTAGGTCTCCGGGGAGCGCAGGGTCCCATAGTCGGCGGCCACTTCGGGCCCGACCGGATCCACGGCGACGAGGTCCGGGTCCACCTCGTCCGCTCCGGCCTCCAGCAGGAGCTGCTGGATAACCATCTCCTGCATCGCGTACTCGCCCTCGCCGAAATGGTGATGCCGAATCCGGCCCTGCGCATCGGCGCTGTACACCGCCGGCCAGTAGTGGGTGGCAAAGGCTCCCCAGACGCCGTAGTCGTTGTCGATGGAGATCGGGTAGGGCACGCCTAGCGCGCGGGCCTGGGCGATGACGTTGGCGAGGTCGTGCTCGAAGTCGAACTCCGGCGTGTGGACGCCGATCGTGATCAGCCCCTGAGCCGCGTATTTCGCATCCCAGCCGCGGACGTAGGGCAGCGTGCGCAGCCAGTTGACGCAGGTGTAGGTCCAGAAATCGACGAGGACGACCCGGCCCCGCAACCCCTCGGGCGTCAAGGGGTCCGCATTCAGCCAGCCGGTTGCCCCCTCAAAGGAGGGCAGAGGGCCTTCCACCGGCAGGTCGCCGGCGTCACCGGGCAGATGGTGCGCGATCGATCTGAGGAAACCGGGCAAGCCAGTGGACATCGGACTTTCTCCTGGCGAGGGCGTACGAGACCGCAGTCCGGCCGAACCGGCCAGGACAAGCCCGCCGGTCGCGATCGTGGCGGCCGCCGCGCCAAGCACGCGGCGGCGATTCTGAGTGGTTGGAATGGGCATTGTTCTCTCGCTCCCATCGGGGGCGGATCCGGCCAAAACAGGGCAGTGACGAACCAACGTTGCCGCCTGCGAAGCGGGGGCGGTGGCCACCCGCCGCCCCCTTGTTCGGATTAGCGCAATGAGTGGAACGCGGCCCGAAGCTCGTCCGAGAACAATTGTGGCTGCTCCCAGGCCGCGAAGTGGCCGCCTTTCGGCAGCCGGTTGTAATGAACGAGATTGGGATAGGCTTGTTCGGTCCAGCTCCGCGGGGCCGCGTATATCTCGTCCGGAAAGACGCTGACGGCCGTCGGGAGGGCGACGCCCTTGGGGGCAAAGAAGGGCAGCTTGCTTTCCCAGTACAGCCGCGCCGAAGAGACCGCCGTGTTCGTCAGCCAGTAGAGCGTGACGTTGTCGAGGACGTCGTCTCACGTCAGGCCCTCGGGTTGGCCGGCGAACACGCGCGCGATGAGGTCGTAGCTGCGCGCGTCGTGATCGAGCATCCAGGCGGCCAGCCCGACCGGCGAGTCCGCGATCGCATAGAGCGTCTGCGGCCGGTTGCCCATCTCCTGGGCGTACGCCAGGCCGTGCTTGTAGAAAAAGTCGAGCTGATCCCACGCGCCCTGCTCCTCAGCCGAAAGGCCGGTCGGCGCTGGCTTGCCGAACTGGAGCGCCTCCGCAATGTTCGCCGGGAGCGTGGCCGGCATGTTGGTGTGGATACCGAGCAATCCCTGAGGCTCCAGCAGCGCCATCTGCTCGGTGACGGCATTCCCCCAGTCGCCGCCCTGGGCCACGTACCGCGCGTAGCCGAGGCGCTGCATCAGCACGACCCAGGTGCGCGCGATGCGGATGGGATCCCAGCCCGTCGTGGTCGGCTTCCCGGAGAAGCCGTGGCCCGGCAACGACGGAATGACCAGATGGAACGCGTCCGCAGCCGCACCACCGTGCGCGGTGGGATCGGTGAGAGGTCCGACGATCTTCAGCTGCTCGATCACCGAGCCGGGCCAGCCGTGCGTGACGATGAGCGGCAACGCGTCGTCATGCGGCGACCGCACGTGGATGAAGTGGATGTCCAGCCCGTCGATCTCCGTGAGGAACTGGGGCAGGTCGTTCAGTTTCGACTCGACCTTGCGCCAGTCGTGGTCCGTCGCCCAGTACCGCGCGAGCTCCTGTGTCGTCGCGAGCTGCACGCCCTGCGATGGATCGGCAACGGTCTCCTTTTCTGGCCAGCGGGTGGCCACGATGCGGCGGCGCAGCTCGTCGAGGTCCGCGTCCGGCACCTCGACGCGGAAGGGGCGGATGGCGGTAGATGCGGCAGCCCATTCGGGCGTAGTCAAAGTCCCGGACATGGAAGTCTCCTTCCTGATGGTGTCGCGTCGGTCCGACAATGGAGCTGTGGTCGGCCGAGGAGAGATTTCTCAACGGCGCGCGGAATGACCGCTTAGCGGAGGGCGCGGAACGCGGCACGAATCTCTTCCGAGAAGAGCTGTGGCTCTTCCCAGGCCGCAAAGTGGCCGCCCCTGTCGACCTCGTTGAAGTACGCGAGGTCGGGGTAGACCACCTCGACCCAGCTGCGCGGAGCAGGCCAGATCTCGCCGGGGAAGGTCGTGAAGCCGACCGGGACCGCGACCGGTGGACGATCCATGCCGGCCGCACGCGCCGCGGCTTGCCCGTTTTCCCAGTACCATCGGGCGGCCGAGGCGCCGCTGCCCGTCAACCAGTACAGCGTGATGTTGTCGACGATGCTCTCCTGCGTCAGACCGCCCGTCGGCTCCCCGTCAACAAAGGCGCCGGATATCTTGTAGTAGCTGTCCGTGTCGTGGTCGAGCAACCACGCCGCCAGCCCAACGGGCGAATCCAGCAGGGAGTAGCCGATCGTCTGCGGCCGCGTGGCTTGCTCTTGGAAGTAGCCGGTCCCGCTCTTCATGAACGTCGCCAGTGCGGTGTGCGCGGCCTTCTCCTGCTCAGTTTCCGCCGGCAATGTATCGACGAAGCCCAAGGCCCCCGCGAGCAGATTGACATGGATGCCGAGCAGCCCTTCGGGCGCCTGGCGGCCCATCGCGTCCGTGACGGCGGCGCCGACATCTCCGCCCTGGGCGACGTAGCGCGTGTAGCCGAGGCGCTCCATCAGTTCCGCCCACGCCTGGGCGATGCGGCCCGAATCCCAGCCGAGCTCGGTGGGCGCGCCCGAGAAGCCGTAACCGGGCAAGGACGGCAGCACGAGGTGGAAGGCGTCGTCGGCGCTTCCGCCGTACGCCGTCGGGTCGGTCAGGGGTCCGATCGTCTCGATCAGCTCGACGACGGAGCCGGGCCACCCGTGGGTCATGATCAGCGGCAACGCGTTCTCGTGGGGCGACGTGACATGGATGAAGTGGATGTCGACCCCGTCGATCTCCGTCATGGACTGCGGCAGCGCATTGAGCGTCGCTTCCACCGTGCGCCAGTCGTAGTCGGTCGCCCAGTAACTCGTCAGCGCCTGGAGCGTCGCTAGCTGCACGCCCTGCGAGCGATCGTCGACGAGTTCCTGGCTGGGCCAGCGCACCGCGCCAAGGCGCTGCTGCAGCTCATCGAGGTCGGCCTGGGGTGAGTCGATGTGGAAGGAGCGGATGTCGGCGGTGGCGGCGTCCTGCGCGGCGTAACGTGGGGTGGTGGCCGTGGTCATCGTGGGCTCCTTTGCAATCTGGGCTCGCGCCGAGGCGGTCGTGCCCAGGTGGGCGGCAAGCATCGTCTTGGCCGCACTGCCGAGAAAGCGGCGGCGCGTATGGGTGATCGAGTGCAGCATGGGTGACATCATTCTCCTCCGAGCGGCGACGTGTTCGGCGTGGACGGGGATCGCGGCCGGACGGCGGCGCCCGCGGCACGGAATGAAGGGCGCCGCGCGAGGATGTGCTCATGAGGATTTCCATTCACAGCATGCTCAGTTAGCGCGGCGACCTGAGTACGGCCCGGACCTCTTCCGAGAAGAGACGCGGCTGCTTCCATGCCGCGGGGAGGCCTCCCTTGTCGACGTTGAAGATGGATACGGATCGTGGGCCAAGGCGTTCCCTTTCCAGAGCCCGGAGCCGGCGCGGGCGGATCAGCGCCGGTTGGACCCCAGCATGCGCCCGCGAGACCGGGGGCACATCGGGAGAACTCCCCGATTCCAGTTGCGGATGGGGAATCGGGGGTGTGAGGAGAATTCCTCAGTTCGCGGAGTTGGGGTCAGATAAGGCCGTGCCGCAGGGCAAAAACGGCGGCAGCGGTGCGAGAATCGACCGCGAGCTTCTGCATGACATGCTGGACGTGGTTGCCGGCAGTGCGCTGGCTGATGGAGAGCGCAGCGGCAATCTCTCGGTCACTCGAACCCTCGGCCAGCAGGTGCAGCACCTCGCGCTCGCGCGGCGTCAGACCGAGCAGGTCCGCCTGGTCAGGCGGAAGAGACTTCGGCGCCGTTCCCGGCGCCGTCGCGTCAATGGCCGTCGCCTCGGCGATCGGCTCTGTCATTGGCAGCGCCTCGCCTTCCGCCCACCCGGACGCGAACGCTTCCTCCCCCAACGCGGCGCGGGCGGCAGCGACATCCCGCTCGTGGGCGGCACTGAAGGCGGGCTCGACCAACAGCCCGCTGGCCTCCTGCAGCGCCTCCGCCGCGCCGAAGAGACGGGCGGCGCGCTCCGGGCGCCCCTGGGCGATGGCGAGACCAGCTACGCCGTCCAGCGCAAGGGCGATCATGGGGCGGTCGCCAAGTTTCGTGAATAGGGAGAGTCCCTCGGCAAACAGAGCCACCGACCGCGCGAGATCGCCCCGATCGCGGGCCACGTATCCCAACCCAAGAAGTGAGACGCCAATTCCCCAGGTGTCATCAATAGCGCGGAGACAGAGCAGTGCTTCTTCGAAGTGCAGCATGGCCCGTGGGAGCGCTCCCTGGGCATAGGCCGAGGCGCCAAGGAAGCTCTGCGCGAGCCCCGCGCAGACACCAGCCAGCGCCCGGTCGTTCAACCGCCGTGCCTCGGCTAGCGCCTCCTCGAGATGTGTGGTGGCCTGAGGAAACTGACGCCGATGAATCGCCACGACTCCGAGACCGAGCCAACCGTATGCGATACCTGCCGGATCGCGATGCGCCTGAGAAACAGCCAGGCTTTCCAGAAAGCAGGACTCGGCCCGGGCACTGTCGCCCTGATCCAAGGCCAGCAGACCAAGCCCGTACAATGCCTCTCGCCGCAGCTTGGGCGAAGTCTCGCCGTCGCACGCCAGTGCCCGCTCCAGCCAGGCCCGCCCCTCATTGTACGGGCCGCGATAGAGCCAGAAGCGCCAGAGGGAACGGGCAAGGCGCAGGAACGCCTCCGGTTCACTCGAGTGCGCGAGCCAGCCCAGGGCCGCCCGCAGGTTGTCGTAGTCCGCCTCAAGCCGATTGGTCCAGTCCGCCTGGTGGGGCCCGATCAGTTCCGGTTCAGCCGCATCGGCAAATGCCACAAAGAACTCCGCGTGCCGGAAGTGAACAACATGGCCCTCATCAGACGCATCCAGGAGATCACGTGCGTACTCGCGAACCGTTTCCATCATCTGGCAACGCGTCTCACTGTTGGATTCGGCGCTCTGCCGCAGCAGGCTATGCTCGATCAGAGAGGTAATTCCATCAACCACTTCAACCGCGGTAGATGGCCGGAGCCCGGCAGCAACATCGGTCGCTCCGGAGCCAATCGCTTCGGCGGCGTCGAGCGTGAAACCGCCGACGAAGACCGCGAGGCGGCGAAAGAGCGCCTGCTCAACGTTCCTGAGCAGGTCGTAGCTCCAGCCGATCGTGTCACGCATCGTCTGTTGCCGCCGGGGCAGATCACGCGCGCCGCCGCTCAGCAGCGGCAATCGCGGTTCCAGCCGTGCCAGGAGCGCCAGAGGTGGCATGGCCTTCATGCGCGCCGCGGCCAGCTCGATCGCCAGCGGCAGGCCGTCGACCCGGCTGACGATTTCGGCAACCGCCGGCAGCGTCTCGGCCGTGAGGCGGAAATCGGGCCGGATCGCCTGCGCGCGCTCGGTAAAGAGGCGGACCGCGCCAGACATCCCGCCGCCTTCGATCGTGGTGGGGGTGGTCAGCGACAACGGGGAGATCGGGAGCTCGCGCTCCCCGGAGAGCCGGAGTCCGATCCGGCTGGTGATCAGCAGCGTCACCTCGAGGCATGCGCCAAGGAGCTGGAGCAAACGCGGTCCCGCGGCGACCACCTGTTCGAAGTTATCCAGTACCAGGACCAACCGCTTGTCGGCCAGCACGTCGATCAAGCGGTCATCCAGCGATGCGGCGCCCATGTCACGGAGTCCCAGGGCGCCGGCGATGGTGGCGATCACCAGGTCGGCATTGGCAATCGGGGCGAGATCGACGAACGCGACCCCGTCCCGAAAGTCAGCCGCACTCGCCTGGGCGGCGGCGATGGCCAGGCGCGTCTTGCCCACCCCACCGGGGCCGGTCAACGTCAGCAGGCGAATTGAGGGATCGCGCAGCAGCGTGACCACAACGGCCAAATCCTCGTCACGGGCAATCAGGCGTGTCAGCGGGATCGGCAGTTGCGCGCCAAATCTGTCCGCGAAGGGGGCCGACGGAAGCCGCCGCGGGAAAGGGTCATGGAGGTCCGTGGGCTGCACAGCGGACATGATGGACATGGCTCTCGTAGTGGCTCGAACTCAAAGGGTGCCAAACGTGGCGGAGCAATTGCGCGCTGTCAATTACACAATGCCCAGGAAGTGGAGGTCCGCCAGCCGAGGAGGGCGACCCTGTCGCCGACAACGGACTGCGCCATGGAATGATTCCGGTTGTACGGCGACCCTTCCATCATCAATCCAGCGGAGATTTCGCTGGCCCAGGGGACCAGACCGGTTGCCGTAGCCCGAAGAACCCGGCGTAATCCGACGGCGGCGGCGACGACCAGCCATACAGCAGATCTGCCGGAACGTCATAGACCTCGATGCCGATCGGCTTGCACGTCGGCAGCGGGTCGCCGGCATCGGGGCCCCACAGCGGCACGGAGAGATCGCCGCCGGGGCAGGTCGAAATGGCGCACAGCAGATCGATCTCGGCCAGAAACTCGAAGTAGTCCCCTTGCTTGGCCGGGCTGGCCTTCATGAAGTACCGGCCGTCCGCGTTCAAACCGGTCACCTGGAAGATGTTCAGCACGTCATGCACGTCCGACTCATTCAGATGCCAGGGGAGAACGGCGCGGGTGAGGTTCGCATGGCAATTGAAGTCGAACGATTCGCCGGAAAGCAGCTTGGTCACATACGGATCACACCGCGTTCCGAGGAGGTCGTGGCAGCGGCCGCCATCCTCATCCTCCCCATACTGGATGGTCTCGCGCGTAATCGTCAGCATCGGCCGCAGGAAGGGAAGCACCGACCAGAGGCGGTGGAAATCGGTCAGGTGGGTGCTCTCCAACTGCCGGGTGCGCGCCGCCCAGAAGCGCTCGCGCGGATCGTGCCGGTTCCAGACGTTGAAATCGACGACCTGCGGCCCTTCGACCGCCACCACGCGGCAGACCTGGCCCGCCCGCATCGGCCAGGCGTACCCGGCCCGGATGGGGACAATGTGACTCCGCGTCAACGTTCTCCCGCTCGTCTCATCGGCAATGCGGGCGTAGAACGCCCGATCGACGGCGATGGCGGCGGGCTCGCTGGGCAGATAGGTCCAGGGACGGCCAACCACTCCGGTCAATCCTTTCAATCGCCCACGGTTCAGACCCGTCAACCATAGCCCAGACCCGGCTCAAGCTCGTCCTGGCCATCTCACAGACCGCGTTCCCATGGCGTTTCGCAGATGTCGGGCAATGCGGACCAGTCATGTCCGCAATCAGGCGTACGCTGTCGTAACGGGCTCCCCGCGTGGCGGCATCCTCGCCTCGTCCCGATCGGAACCGTGGGCCTGGCCCTCGTCGTTTGCCATAACGCGCCTCTGAATATGATGCCCAGGAGACCTCGGGCACGCGCAGGAGGCCTTCCGGAGAACAATCGTGCAATCTTCGTCGGTTGCCGCGTTTCCCAAAGCTGGCCGCCGCGAGTGGATCGGCCTGGCGGTCATCGCCCTGCCCTGCCTGCTCTACGCAATGGACCTCACGGTTCTGAACCTGGCATTGCCGCGGTTGAGCGCGGACCTCAAACCCAGCAGCGCCCAACTGCTCTGGATCGTCGACATCTACGGATTTCTGGTAGCTGGTCTACTGATCACCATGGGCACGCTGGGCGACCGCATTGGCCGCCGCAAACTCCTGTTGATCGGCGCGGCCGCCTTCGGCGCGGCCTCGATCCTGGCCGCCTTTTCCACCAGCGCCGAGATGCTCATCGCCGCTCGCGCGCTGCTGGGCATCGCCGGGGCGACGGTGGCGCCCTCCACCCTCTCCCTGATCCGCAACATGTTCCTCGATCCGGGGCAGCGCACGATGGCGATCGGTGTCTGGGTCACCAGCTTTTCGGTTGGCGGGGCCATTGGCCCGCTGCTCGGCGGCCTCCTCCTGGAGTTCTTCTGGTGGGGCTCGGTCTTTCTGCTGGCCGTCCCTGTGATGGTGCTGTTGCTCCTGCTGGGCCCGCTGCTCCTGCCGGAGTATCGCGATCTCGAGGCTGGCCGCCTCGATCTGATCAGCGCGGCCCTCTCGCTGATCGCGGTGCTGGCGATGATCTACGGCCTGAAGGAGATCGCCCAGGCGGGGCTGGCCTGGCTGCCGGTCCTTTCCATCCTGGCCGGAGTGGTCGTTGGGGTAGCGTTTGCGCGCCGGCAGCAGCGCCTGGCCGATCCCCTGCTGGACGTGCGTCTCTTCCAATCGCCGGCCTTCAGCGCCGCCCTTGCCGCCTACACCCTCAGCGGCTTTGTCGTCTTTGGCTCACTGGTCTTCATCGCCCAATATCTGCAACTGGTTCTGGGGCTCTCGCCGCTGGAGGCGGGCGCCTGGACACTGCCATCGTCGGTCGGGTTCATCATCGGCTCGATGCTGGCGCCGCGGCTGGCGCGTCCGGCTCGTCCGGGGCTGGTGGTGGTGGCCGGGTTTCTGGTGGCGGGCGCGGGACTTATGGTCCTGACCCGAACCGGTGTCACTTCAGAGCCCTCACTGGTCGCGGCGGGCGCGTTCATCATTTCCCTCGGCCTGGCGCCCGTCTTCACGCTGGCCACCGATCTGATCATCAGCGGCGCGCCGCCGGAGCGGGCGGGAGCAGCCGCCGCCATTTCGGAAACAGGTGTTGAGTTCGGCGGCGCGCTGGGTATCGCGGTGCTGGGCAGCGTGTTCATCGCCGTCTATCGCCGGGCGATGGCCGGTTCCGTGCTGGCAGACGTTCCACCCGATGCCGCGCAGGCCGCACGGGACACGCTTGGCGGCGCCCTGGCGACGGCAGAAGGGCTCCCGGCGGCGCTCGGTCAGCCGTTGCTGAACGCCGCCCGTGAGGCATTTACCCAGGCCATGCACCTGGCCGCGGTGATTTGTATCGTGGTCGCGGTCGCCGCGGCCGTGATGGCCGCGATCCTGCTGCGGGATGTCCAACCCGCTGTCGAGCCAGAGCAGGACCCCATGACCGCCGAGCCGCCGCACGCGAGTTGAGCGACATGAGTTAGGGCGGCCCGCGGCGCGTGGAGATGGCGAGGCAACATACCGACACCAACCCGCAACAACGATCCGCTCGGATGGCGCCCCCTACATCCAGGCGTGCGCCGCTGGCGATTGGCCCGGGCGCACGCTTCGCCAGCCGCGGACACCCAGCCAGAACAGGAAAACGAGGGGCAACGCGGCCAGCAGCCAGATGGGCAGCGGCGGGGGGCCCGGGCGCGCGCCGACGGGGATGCCGGCAAGCGTTCCCGTGCCGCTGCCGAGCGGGCCATCGACAGTCAGCTCAATCGTCCAGTCACCCTGGGTCGGGAGCGCGATCAGGTCGAGGCCCCACAGCTCGCGCTGCCGCGGGTGGCGGCCCAGCGGTCCAACTTCGTAGAGCTCGCCCGCGGCATCGGTGATGCGGATCGAGGCGCTCTTCTCGGCGATGCCCCCTTCCGGCTCGAAGGTGATGTCGATCGAACGCTCCGCCTGGATCGGCCACTCGCTGAATCCCACCAGCACCACATACGGTCCCGCCTGAAGCGTTTCATGATGAGGTTCCGCGGCATGCGCCAGCGTCGAAGCCGGGACGAGGAGCAGAAGCAGTGCGGCGGCGGCCGTTGCCGCGGTCGTCGGGGAGCCGCTTGACGGTGATGTCGAAGCAAGATCGTCGCCGCCCCGGATGACGATGCCGAGCAGCCAGCCGAACCATCCCGCCACGGCGCCGAGCAGCGGAGCCAGAATCAGGCTCGATGTGGAAACCGCCGCGGTAATCTCCGCGATGCGCTGCTGGATTTCGGGCGGGGCAGATAGGGACGGTTGGTAGAGGGGCAGGTTCGGCTCGACGAGCCGCAGCGCCAACGCCGCCGCCGCGCCAGCCAAAGGCACGGTTATCCCGACACGCCAACCCTGGCGGCGGCCAAGGCCAACAATCAGGTCGACGATGATCCCGGCGGCCAGGACGAACGTGGGCGTCAATCCTGGAACAATGGCTGCACCGGAGGTGTTGTCGCGCAGGAAGAGCCCAATGCTCGCCGCGTAATCGCGGGTGATGGCCGGGACGACGGCGACAAGCACGAGGTTTAGCAGCGTAAACATGAGGCCGAAGAGGGTCCCCGCCCAGGGCTGGCGCACGATGACGACCACCAGCAAGATCGTGGCGGGATAGAGCAAGGCAATGACGCTGCTCGGCCAGGAGACGCCGCCGAAAATCAGCCAGGGGAAGAGATCGGTCAGCGTGGGGGTGATGAACATCACCAGCACCGCCGCCGCCAGCGCGCAACCGGCGCTGGCCAGCGCGACCTGGATCTTCCCGCGCGCGGCGCGGACATGCCAGGCCAGCGCGACCAGGCATCCCGCCATGGAGACCATGATGGAGAAGATCAGCCCGATGTGGGGCGGAGAGACCAGGGTGACGTCAAAGCCGTAGAGGGTGTGCCACCACTGGTCCAGCCCTCCATAGAGGAGGAAGAAGAGCGCGCCAAAGCCGCCCACGATGTAGCCCACCGGACCGCGGAAACGGCCGCCCAGGATCGCGGTCGCGCCATCGAGCGCGGTCGCCGCACCGCGCCGGGCATAGAAGGTGGTGAGGAGCACCATCGCCAGGCACGTCACGCCGGAGATGGCGATGCCGCCATAGAGCACCAGGTGCGGCGCGGTGAAGAAGCTGTCCGGGCCAACATCGGTGTGCCACTGCACGTCCCAGGCAAAGCCGAGCAGGGCCAGCACAACACCGCCGAGGAACCCGGCGGCGGCGATGACGCGGATCCGTGCCAACGATGGATCCGACGCCCGAGTGCGAGTCGAAGGGGGGATGCGGGCCACGAGGGTAGAACTGGTCATGAATTGCCTTTCAGATCGCCAGGGCTGGGTGCCGGCACGTCAGCATGGACACGGCGAGCGCACGCCTCAGCCATAGGAAAAGTAGCGAGGATCAAGCGGTTCCGCCGTGTGGGCATACGGCAGAAAGCGGATCATCGCGGCGGTGTAGTCGACCGGCACATCGAACATCACCCAACCGTCGCGGGTCGCGCCGGGGTAATAATCGCCAGCGGCATCCGGTCGTGGCGGGGTCAGCGTGGCGATATCGAGCAGCGGGGCGCCCGATTCGTCGACCAGGACGAAGGCGTTAGCCGGGAAATACGCGGCCATCCCTCCGGCCCGCGCATTCTGCACGCGGAACTGCAGCGCGATCCAGACCGATAGGTCCGCATCCCCGGTGGCATCGTCAACGCCCAGAGCGCCACTCCGGTAATCGACGAGATCGAACGCGGCCGCGCCGGAAATGACGTTGATCAACTCAACTGACCATTGGTCGGTGACCGCGGCCGCACCGATCCCCAGCGGCGCGACGGGATCGCTCCCGGCTTCGTTCTGCTCCGCCGCGCGTTGCGGCAGATCCGGAATGCTGGCTCCCTCCTGAAGCGCCAGCACGCGATCCGCCCAGGTCCCGCCCAACGCGATGCAGTCGAAAATGAGCAGGAGCGAACCTTCTTCGCTGGCCGCGCCGAAGGCGACCCACCCCGCCGTGGACTCACCCGGGGCGAGCGTGGCCTCCAGCACGGGCTCCGGCGGCCGGGCGCCGAGAAAGCGCCGCACCAGCCCCGCATCGCCGGTGAGCGCGAAATCGTCGTTGCTCAGCAAGAGCGGCGTGCTTCCCTCATTGCGGACCGAGAGATTGACGGCAACGTAGGTCGCGCCATCGAGCGGCGCCACGTTATGCGGGGACGCGGCCAGAATCGCGGCCACGGCCTCCGGCCCGATGAGGACCTCTTGCACCTGCAGCGCCACCGGCCCGGCCATGACCGGCTCGCCCAATGGAATGGGATCGGCGCGGGTGAGCCCGCGTGTGGAGCCGGCGGTTGGCGTTCCGATCTGGGCAAGAAGCCGCATCACGTCGCGTTCCGCGGGTGTTCCCGCTGCAAACGCCGAGCCGAAGCGACGCCGGAGTGCCGGAATTGCCAGGAGGGATCGATCGCGTCGCTGCATGCCGTCACTCTCACGAGGGCATCAAGGCGGGAAGCCCGCGTCTGCCGGGTGATGATTGTAGCGGCCATCACCAGGCGCGAGCCACGCGAAATCGGTCACTCCGCGATCGTCGTCCAGGTTGTGGCGGTGGCCTGTTGCACCGCTCGCGGGGCGCCGGGCGTCGATAAATTGGCAGCGTTCGCGGTCCCGTACAGATCTTCCCCCCATTCGCCCCAGCCGTCGACGACGCGCCATCCCGCGTGTGCGAGCAGCGATTCCAGCTCCCAGGGGAGGAGGTAATTGTTGCCCGGATCGCCTCCATCCCGATGACGCATCCAGGAGGATTCATAGATGGGAGAGAGGGCGCCCGGCACGCTGGCCAGCAGTCTGCCCCCCGGCTTCAGCACCCGTCGCAGGCTCCCCAGGGCTGCCGGCACATCGGGCACGAACGGCAGCACCATGCGCGCAAGAATGGCGTCCCGGGAGGCGTCCGGAGCATCCAGATTTGAGACGTCGCTCACCTGCCAGTCAATCTCGACGCCTCGGCTGGCGGCGCGCTCGCGGGCCCGCGCGACCATCTCCGGGGAGAGATCGACCGCCGTGACGCGTGCGCCGCGTTCGGCGAAGGCGATCGCAAACTGCCCGCTGCCGCAACCGGCATCGAGCAGGCGCGCGCCGGAACGCAGGCCAAGCGCCGACCAGATGCGGTCGAGATCGACCGCGCGATCCGCCGCCAGGGCGTTCGACTCGGCGCGGAGATCCCAGCGCTCAGCGCGGGCATCCCAGGCCGCGCGCGAGCGCTCCAACCACGCGGCCTGGTCCTGTTGCAGGCGCTCGGGATCAATCCTCACGTCTGGAGATAGGCGATGGCGGTGGAGTAGTTCGTGCTTATCGGACACGGCGCGTACTCTATAGCGTGGCATGGCGATTTCAGGGTATTCCGTGGCCCGCCACATGCGACGATACGCGCGGTTGTCGCGCCGGCAAACGATACGGTCAGGATAACGCTGCGATCGCTCATGTGTAGGAGACACGCGTGAAGGTGAATCGACAACAAGCGCTGGCGATCGGATTCATGTCGCTCATGCTGCTCTCGGCCTGCTCGCCGGTGGAGAATTCGGCCCCGGCCCCCGCGCCGCTCCTCCCCACGCCCACTCCGGCGCCGGTCACGGTCAATCTGGACGAAGTCGGCGCGGTCATCGTGTCCAGCCCGGCCTCCGGTGCAGCGGCTGAGGGCGAAATCTTCGTCGTCACGTTCGACGCCTCCCAAATCGTGGAGCGGGTGATGCCCGCCGTCGTGACGGTGATCAACGAGCAGCAGTTCAACGACGGCTTCCGGGGTCAGACATCGGTCGAGGCCGGGCGCGGAACCGGATTCGCCATCGATGGCTCCGGCAACATCGTCACCAACGAGCATGTGGTGCGCGGTGGCTCCGGCTTCCAGGTCATCCTCTCGAATGGCGAAAAGCGGGCCGCCACCCTGGTCGGATCCGATGCGACGAGTGATCTGGCCGTGGTGCGCATGGATGGCCCGCCGCCCGCCAACGTCGAGTTCGGAGACTCCGACTCGCTGCGGCAGGGTCAGCCGGTCCTGGCGATCGGGTCGCCCCTTGGCGACTTCACCGGGACGGTAACGAGCGGCATCGTCAGCGCGCTCAATCGAGATTTCCCGCTCCAGCAGGGGAGCGGCGGAGAAGGGATCTACACCGATCTGATCCAGCACGATGCGGCGATCAATCCCGGCAACTCCGGCGGGCCGCTTTTCGATCTCGCGGGGCGGGTGATTGGGGTCAATACGCTCGGCATTCCCCAGTCAGGGATGACGCCGGTGCAGGGGCTCTTCTTCGCGATCCCCGCCAATCATGTCGCGCGGGTCGTCAGCGAGCTCATCCAGAATGGCGAGGTCGCCTATCCATATTTTGGGATCACCCCTCAACAGTTGACGCCCGATCTCTCCGCGCAAAACGACATCCCGGTCGATTACGGCGCCTACGTCATCTCCACCGAGCCTGGCGGTCCGGCAGCCCGCGCCGGCATCCGCGAAGGCGATATTGTGGTGGCCATCAACGATCAGCGGATCCAGGATCAGACGAGTTTCACCGAGGCGCTGTTCGAGCATCGGCCGGGCGAAACCGTGCAAGCGACCGTGCTGCGCGGCAGCGAGGAGTTGGTCTTCGCAGTCACCTTGTCCCGTAACCCCGAGCGGTAGCGATGATGAGAGTGGCCGGGGCGCGATGGCGCCCCGGCAGTCGTGTCATCTCGACGAAAGGTAGAGAGGGATCTCGGTTCGCACGCGCGAACGGTCGCGGGAGAAGACGAGCTGCTTCGCACGCATTGCATGACACCCCTGGCGAGCGCGGCTCTCGTGCATGATCCGAAGACCACCTGAGGCATGGCGGATCGCGGTGTGGTAGGGACACGGCATGCCGTGTCCGGTTAA
>JBBRVX010000068.1:0-22146 GCA_038246475.1 Thermomicrobiales bacterium
AATCTTGAAGACGAAACCGGAGAACGACGGATCGTCCGGCGCGACCAGGCCGCGATCGCTGAGGCGAGGCCCAGGTGGCGGGAGAAGCTCGGCCAGGGTGTCGAGGAACGGCCCGATGCCGAAGTTGGTCAGGGCGCTGCCGAACAACACCGGCGTCTGCTCGCCGGCGCGAAAGCGATCGTGGTCGAATGTGGCGCCGACTTCCTCCAGCAGGGCCACTTCTTCGCGCAGGCGGAGCCAGGCGGCCTGCCCGAGGATGGAGCCCAGCGCCTCGTCGTCGAGCGCTCCCGCCACCACGGGGGCCTTGCGCTGGCCCCGCTCCGTGCGGGTGAAGCGCAGCAGGCTCCTTGTGCGCAAGTCGTAGACGCCCTGAAAGTCCTGACCATCCCCGACCGGCCAGTTCAGCGGCGCCGTGGTCAGCCCGAGGGCGCGCTCGATCTCATCCAGCAGTTCCAGCGGCTCGCGAGCGGGCTGATCGAGCTTGTTGATGAAGGTGACGATCGGCAGATTCTGACGGCGGCAGACCTCGAAGAGCTTCAGCGTCTGCTGCTGGATACCGCGGGCGGCGTCGAGCACCATCACCGCGCCGTCAGCGGCGAGCAGGGTGCGGTAGGTGTCCTCCGAGAAATCGCGGTGGCCGGGCGTATCGAGCAGGTTGAAGCGGCAACCGAGGTGATCGAATTGCAGCGCGGTCGAGGTCACCGTGATGCCCCGCTCGCGCTCGATCGCCAACCAGTCGGCGGTGGAATGCCGCCCATTGGCGCGCGCGCGCACCGATCCAGCCAGCTCGACGGCCCCGGCATAGAGGAGCAGCTTCTCGGTGAGGGTCGTCTTCCCGGCGTCCGGGTGGGAGATGATGGCGAAGGTGCGCCGCCGGGCCGCTTCGGCGGCCACGGTGACATCGGTTCTTTCGTCGACTTGGGCGATCACGCGGGTCCTCTCATTGGCTAACGTTCATGGGAACATGCGCTGGTTGGCGGTCAACGCGCGGAGACCACCACGATGCGGGCCGGGTCGCTGCCCGCGTTCTCCCAGCGGTGCGGGGTCTCGGCGGAAAAGGTCGCGGCGTCGCCCCGGGCGAGCTGATGCACCGTCTCTCCCAGCGTCAGCCGGATCTCCCCTTCGAAGACGAAGGCGAACTCGTTCCCGCCGTGACTGGAGGAGCGGCCTCCGCTCTGACCGCCAGGGGCCAGCGTGATCATCATCGCCTCGAAGGCGCGGCCCGGTCCGGTGGGACCGAGGGCTTCGATCTGGGCGTTCGACCAGGCGCTGGAGCGTCCGGCTCGCTCAACCGCTCGCGTGACCACCGCGCCCGTGGTGGCCCGGAAGAAGTCTCCGAGCGTCACGCCGAGCGCTTGCGCCAGACGCTCCAACGAGGCGATCGAGGGGGAGGCCTGACCCCGTTCCACCTGGGAGACGAAGCTCGGCGAGAACCCGGCGCGGGCGGCGAGGGTGCGCAGGGAGAGCCCTTGCCGGGTACGCAACTCGCGCACGAGCTCTCCGATATGCTGCTCACTGGTGAGCGCGGTAGACGCCTTGACTATATTCACCGCGTAAGTGTACAGTATACATTAACATTGCGTCCTCCCCGGTTGGACGGTGACGCCTGCTGGCCTCCCATACCTCCAGCAAGAATCCACGTAGTACATGTTGTAGGAGCGGAGATGGACGCTCCATCACGAGGAGCTTCCGTGACGTTGGAACCGTATCCGAACGATGATGATCTGCAGCAATTAGTGGCGGCACGAGCCATTCTGGCGACTGCCAGCGGCGCGCCGGGGCCAGACGGCTTCGATCTGGACGCCCTGGCCTCCGTTGTATATGCCTATGGCTGGGCGTATCGCATCGATCGCGCCACTGGGGTGGTCGGCTATCGCGTCGAGCTGCAAACGCAGCGCGGCATCGCGCGGCAGCCGGTGGTCAGCGCCGTGGGCTGGGAGCCGGAGGTGGCGCTGACCTTTGCCCTGGCGCAAGCGTTGACGCAGCGGGGCGGTCAGTCCCTTGCCGCCCGCGGTGGATCGAAAGAGGCCGTGACCGCGGAGTGAGCGGCCGTCCACAACGCTGCCATGTTCGCCGGAGGCGCGGTGATCCCCGGCATCCTCGACTCCACCGCGCCTGAACAGGAAATCACCGTGCGCTCGGCATCCCAACATGCGCCCAAAGGATTGACACGATGAGCAAATACCGAAGCATGACCGGACCAGAATGTGCGCCGGGAAAGCGCCCATGAGCGACGAATCCAGAAACCCGCCCGGCGAACGGCCGAAACAGTCGAGCAGCCAACGGAACCGCCGGCGGCGGCGGCCGCCAGCGTCTACGACGGCTTCCCAATCCCCGGAAAAGGGTCGTGCGGAGGGGGCCCAACAGTCTTCTCGGCGCGCTCAGCCGAACGGTGGCGGCCGCCTGCGCGTTATTCCCCTGGGCGGGGTCGGCGAGATCGGCAAGAACATGACCGTCGTCGAGTACGGGAATGATCTCGTCGTGATCGACTGTGGCGGCAAGTTCCCGGAAGAGGCGCAGCGCGGGATCGACCTGGTCATTCCGGACGTGCGCTACGTGCGGGACCGGCTGGCGAATCTGCGCGCCATCCTGATCACCCATGGCCACGAGGACCACATCGGGGGGCTGCCCTACATCATCCCCCAATTGAAGCGGCGCACGCCGATCCCGATCTACGGCTCGCCGCTGGCGATCGGTTTTGTGGAGCGCAAGCTCGCCGAGTACCGGCTGGAGTCGCAGGTGACCTATCACACCGTGATGCCGGGGGAACAGGTCCAACTCGGCGCGCTGACCGCCGAATTCATTCATGTCGCCCACTCCATCCCCGACACCAACGCCATCGCCATCCACTCTCCCGTGGGGACGATCGTCGATACCGCCGATTTCAAGTTCGATCCTACCCCGGTGATGGGCGGACCCGCCGACATCGAGCGGCTGCGCCGCATCGGGGACCGGGGCGTTCTGGCGCTCCTCTCCGATACGGTGCGCGTGGAATCGACCGGCAGCACGCCCAGCGAGCGGGTGGTGCTGGAGACGATGGATCGGGTCATCCGCGAGGCGCGGGGTCAGGTCATCATCGCCACCTTCGCCTCGAACATCAGCCGTATCCATATGGCCCTGCTGGTGGCCCAGAAGTGCGGACGCAAGGTCGCGGTGGCCGGCCGCTCGATGGAGCAGAACACCACGGTGGCGCTCGATCTTGGCTATCTCGATCCGCCGGAGGGGCTGCTGCTGCCGCTGGATGAGATCATGAAGCTGCCCAGAAACCAGCGCGTGCTGGTGATCACGGGCAGCCAGGGCGAGGCGGCGGCGGCGCTGGCCCGCATTGCCGCCGGGGATCACCGCAAGATCCGCGTTGGCGATGGTGATGTCGTGCTCGTCTCGGCCACGCCGATCCCCGGCAATGAAGAGACGGTCTCCAACACCATCGACAATCTCTTCCGCAGGGGCGCGCGCGTGGTCTACAGCAGCCTGGAGCGAGGGGTGCATGTGTCCGGGCACGCCGGGCGCGACGAGCTGCGCCGCATGCTGCAACTGGTGCGCCCGCGCTACGCGGTGCCGATCCATGGCGAGTACCGCCACATGGTGCTCTATCGGGATCTCTGCGCCGAGGTGGGCATCCCGAAGGAGCGCGTGCTGCTGCCGGAGATCGGCGGGGTACTGGAGTTCACGCGGGAATCGGCGAAGCAGCGCGGACGGGTGCCCGCCGGGTCGCTGCTGGTCGATCGCTTTGGCGACCGCGGCGGCGGACATGCCATCTTGCGCGACCGCGAGCACCTGACCGATAACGGAGTGGTGTTCGTGATGGTGGCGGTCGATCGCGAGTCGGGCAAGGTGATCGCCGGGCCGCATCTGGTCGCCAAGGACGTGCATCGGGATTTGCAGAATGGCGCCCTGCTGGAGGCCGAGCAGGAGCTGCGCCGGGCGCTGGAGCGGCAGTCCGCTGGCGAGCCGCAATATGGCTACCTGGTGCAGCGGGCGAAGGAGATCGTGGCCCGCTCGCTCTACCGCCGCTCGAAGGTCCGGCCGCTTATTTTGCCGATGCTGACGGAGCTCTAGGCAGCGAGGGTCTGGGGCGCCGTGGGCGGCCCCGAGACCGTCGCCGAGCAGCGCATCTTGGCAATGGGCAGGATCGACGCCGCGGCTCCCGACCGCAAGGTCGACTCATCCCCCGGCCCTGCCGCGGCGCTGGTCAGGCTGCTGCTGAACGCGGGCTGAGCGGGCCATGAGCATCCTCAACGCGCGTTGAAGACGGACGATGCCAACTGCCCGAGGAGGCCGTGCTGGAGCCGGGGCGTGGGTGGATCCGCGTGGTATCGTCTCAACCTTCGCTGATCGTGCGCATGGAGCCAACACGGAGACGATGGTACGGATTCAGGTTGCCAACTTCGACCTCACCGATCGCGCCATCGACAAAGCCGCTTGGCATAGAATTCGCGAAGCCCAGTTATATGCCGTACTTGACCACGCGCGAAAAGCCATTCGCAATCGCACGGACCGCGCTGCCTCGCACATCCTTTTTGGTTCGGACGATCAGGGCCGCTGTCTTGCCATTCCGATCGCCCCGACCGATGATCCACTCATCTGGCGGCCCATCACGGCGTGGTATTGCAGGCCGCGCGAAGCGGCCATTCTGAGAAAGGCACAAGGACAATGACGACAACGTCGCTACGCCAGACAACCCAGGAGCCCCTGGACGATGAAGAGCGCGAGCTCATGAACCCGGACAACTGGGATTGGGACACCGCCGTTGATGTCCAGATCATCGGCACGCCCGGGGCCGTGCTGCGCGTGCATTTCACCCGCGACGAGTTCCTGGCCCTGGCCGGCTTGGCCCGCGAGGCCGGCGTCGGGCCGGTGGCCTTCATCCAGCAAACGATGCTCGCCCAGATCGCTGCCCAGCAGAAAACCAAGGATGCCAGGAGCCACACGACCTCGGCATGATCCGCTCGCCGTGCCGTCTTCGAGAAGGTGGGCCGATGAGCTGGGACGAGGCGTTCTCCAACCGGTAGGAGGATTGGGCGGCAGGCATGACCGCCGATGTCCCTTTCTCCGTCACATTCGCCCGCCAGGGCGACGGACCGCTGGTCGAGCTGGCGGTTGGCAACGGGTGGGCGGCCATCCCAGCCGCCCAGGAAACTGGCGAGCCCGTGACCTGACGGTTCCAATCGTTCCGACTGACGATAGGCTCGTCTGCAGAGTGATCACCGCTTGGTATTGCAAACCGAGCGAAGCCGTGAAATTGCAATAATCCTTCGAGGAAGAGACCATGGCGACATGACCGCAAAGCCGCTACGAATCAATCAGCGAACCCCTCGATGACGAGGAGCGCGCTTATGGACCCCAACGCTTGGGATTGGGAGAATCCGATTGATGTCGTCGTGGCCGAACACCCGCTGGCGCAACTGCCGATCGATTTCACGTTCGAGGAGATCAGGACCATCGAGGAGTCCGCGCGCGCCGCGGGCATGAGCCCCCACTCGTTCATCAAAGAGACGGCGCTCGCGGCCGCCCGCTGGAGACCGTAAAGACAGAATGGAACGGATTGCCCGGAAAGGCGTACCGCTCACATGACGACTCAGGTCATCGTGCTGAACGGCGGGTCCAGCTCCGGCAAGAGCGGCATCGCCCACTGCCTGCAGGCGATCCTGCCGCGGCCGTGGATCCGCCTGGGCGTGGACGATCTCATCGACGCGCTGCCTCCCGCCCTCATGAGCGTGGGCTCCGGCATCGCGTTCGGGCAGCAGGGCGAGGTCACGGTCGGCGACGGCTTCCGCGAGATCGAGGCCGCCTGGATGACCGGCGTCGCTGCCATGGCCCGGGCCGGGGCGCGCATCGTCTTCGACGACGTGTTCCTCGGCGGCGGCGCTTCCCAGGAGCGCCTTCGCGCGCGCCTGGAGGGCCTGGGGGTGCTGTGGGTGGCGGTGCGCTGCGACCCCGCGATCGCGGTTGGCCGCGAGATGGCCCGAGGCGACCGGGTGAGTGGGATGGCGGCCGCGCAGGCGGAGATGGTGCACATGGACGTCCACTACGATATCGAGGTCGACACCAGCCATTCTGAGTCGCTGGAGTGCGCCCGCGCCATCGCCGCGCGCGCGGTCTGACGCTCCCGGGGCGGATGCCTGCCCGGTGCTGGATGCGCGGTGCGGTCCGCGTCCTCATCCGCCACCGCCCTGCCTCCCGGCCCGTCGATGGTAGTATCCCGAGCGCGGAGGATCTCAATCGTGGGCGCGAACGTTCGCGGTTAAACCACGAGACGCCTCAATCATCGGCAGCCTATCCGCACCGTGTCGTGGATGTCGACGATTTGCCATGACGTGTGCGGCCGCGACGGCGCGTGGCCAGGGTGTTCCGCCATAATGTTGATGATGATCGGATCGACGGAGGAGAGTCCATGAGTAGCGTGGGGACGGAACGTCCTGTTTTGCCGGGGTCTCGTTTCCCACTCGGCGCCACCCCGGACGAACATGGCACGAACTTCGCCTTCTTCAGCGAGAACGCTGCCGGGGTCGAGCTCTGTCTGTATGATGCGGCCGGGCGGGAGGAGCGCTGCGTTCCCCTGTGGGAGACGACCGCCCATGTTTGGCATGGCTATCTGGCCGGGGTCGGCCCTGGCCAACAGTACGGCTATCGCGTGCGGGGTCCCTGGGAGCCCGAAGCGGGGCATCGTTTCAACGCGGCCAAGCTGCTGATCGATCCTTACGCGCGGGCGCTCTCCAACGCGGTTGATTGGCGCGCGCCCGTCTTTGGCTACCGCCTGGACAAGGGCGATCTGATTCTCGACAAGCAGGATGACGCCTGGGGCGTGCCGAAAGGGATCGTCATCGACAACGCCTTCGACTGGGGCGACGATCGGCGACCGAATGTGGCCCTGCACAATACGGTCATCTACGAGCTCCATGTGAAGGGATTCACCGCCCAGCATCCCGATCTGCCGGAGGAACTGCGCGGCACCTACGCCGGGTTGGCCTCGCCGCCCGTGATCGCCTACCTCAAGGAGCTGGGCGTCACCGCGGTCGAGCTGCTGCCGGTCCATGCCTTTCTCGACGACGCCCACCTGCTCGATCAGGGACTGCGCAACTACTGGGGCTACAACACCATCGGCTTCTTCGCCCCCGAGGCGCGCTACGCCGCCAGCGGCGCGCACGGAGGTCAGGTCACCGAGTTCAAGGCGATGGTCAAGGCGCTGCATGCCGCCGGCATCGAGGTGATCCTGGACGTGGTCTACAACCACACCGCCGAGGGAAATCACCTCGGCCCGACCCTCTCCTTTCGTGGCATCGACAACGCCAGCTACTACCGCCTCGTGCCCGACCAGCCGCGCTTCTACATGGACTACACCGGCACCGGCAATACCCTCAACGCCGTCCATCCGCAGGTGCTGCAGCTCATCATGGACTCGCTGCGCTACTGGGTGACCGAGATGCACGTCGATGGCTTCCGCTTCGACCTGGCCTCGGCCCTGGCCCGCGAGTTCCATGACGTCGATCGTCTCAGCTCCTTCTTCGCCGTCATCCACCAGGACCCCGTGCTGTCGCGGGTGAAGCTCATTGGCGAACCGTGGGACGTGGGCGAAGGGGGGTACCAGGTCGGCAACTTCCCCGCGCTCTGGAGCGAGTGGAACGACAAATACCGGGACACCGTGCGCGCCTACTGGAAAGCGGGCGATGTCACGGTCGCCGAGCTGGCGTATCGCCTGACGGGATCGTCCGATCTCTATCAGGGCGATGGCCGCCGCCCCTACGCCAGCATCAATTTCATCACCGCCCATGATGGCTTCACGCTGCAGGATCTGGTCAGCTACAACGAGAAGCACAACGAGGCGAATGGCGAAGGGAACCGGGACGGCCACGACCACAACCTCTCCTGGAATCATGGCGTGGAAGGGCCGAGCGACGATGCGGCGATCATCGCCGCCCGCGAGCAGACCAAGCGCAACCTGATGGCCACCCTCCTCCTCTCGCAGGGGGTGCCGATGCTGGCCCACGGCGACGAGCTGGGCCGCACGCAGGGGGGGAACAACAACGTCTACGCCCAGGACAACGCGCTCAGCTGGGTCGATTGGAATCTGGACGACCGCAAGCGCGCTTTTCTCGAATTCACCCGCGCGCTGATCGCCGTGCGCGATCGGCACCCCAGCCTCGGCCGGCCGCGCTTCTTTCAGGGCCGCAAAATCCGCGGCTCAAAGGTCGAGGATCTGGCCTGGTTCCGTCCGGACGGCGAGCCGATGACCGAAGAGGAGTGGGAGGAAGGCTGGGCCCGCGCCATCTCGATGCGGCTGGGGGGCAAGGCGCTGACGGAGGGCGACGCCGAAGGGAAGCGCTTGGTCGACGACGATCTCTTTCTGCTGCTCAACGGGCACTACGAGCCGGTCCAGTTCTGCGTGCCGCCGGAGGGGAACGACGAGTGGCACGTGATGGTCGACACCGCCACCGGCGAGGTCGACACCAGCGATCGTGTCATCACCGCTGGCCGGAACTTCGACGTCCCGGCACGGTCGCTGATGCTGTTGCGGCGGTAGGGTTGCCGAGAGTCAGCACTCTTTTTCTCTGGATGCGGTCCTGAACAGTCGGGTAAGGCGATTGGCTACGGCCACATCATTCAGCAACGTCCTGCCGTGAACCCAGAATCGCATCCAACGATTCGAGCTTGGCTCGAGTGACATACATAAAATATTTGATTAGGAATTGCTTCAGCCCGGTCACCGTGAGAGACAGCAGCCGTTTCTCAGCAGAAATTAGCTCCGGGGCAATGCAGGATAGACGGCGGAAATCCACATAGGACTCTTCAAGGACTCCTGGAAGCGCCGGAAGGTAGGAGAATCGTAAATTCTGTTGGTTACGAATAGTTTGGGCGGCTTCTGGAGGGATTTCGGTCAGCGGCCTCACTAACGCGATCGTGCGGTGCTTTGTATCTTTGTCGATCTCACAACCATGTGTCAGCAGGATGCCCCTGGCTAGTAGACAGTTGACCGCCACATCTTCGGGTCGCCCTTGTTGAAACCGCAAACCGTCCTCAGGGGGGTCGTCGAGGCCATACGGTTTGAGCACTTGTCCATGTTTCGCGGCGATGACTGGTCGAAGCACCCTGATTGGTGGGGAGAAATACAGGTGGGGAACATCCGCAATGATGTCCCCCTGGCATACTTGCGGGTCAGGATCGCGATAAAAGTCGGCCGCATCAACTTCCACAGCCTGGCTTAGATTACGGGATAGTCGTCAGGATCAAAATCGATCTCGCCACCTTCTTCCACGGATTGACTGAATACCGCATCATAGGCTGCTACCAGCCACGCGCTATCGAGTGGCCGAACGATATCCGCCGCAATGTGTTCATGCTCATCGTGTGTGGCTAGCGCAATTCGTTCCTGAGCATACGATCGCGGTCGCGTGGCCAACTCGCCGATCAGATCTAAGACCTGCTGGCTGGGTACTCCCGTCATATCAAACGACCCGAAAACAAAGCTCTCCAGGTGGATGTAATCGTGGTCGGCAGACTGCCGAGTACTGCGACCGACACGGGAGATCTTATCGCGGGCCCAGCGGGGCTGTTTGGCCACCAATGGTTCTGGCCGCGTCATCCTCTGAAAGGCGGAAGGGTGGGCCTCAAGAGCAAAACCTCCTGTATAGAACTCCGAATCTGCCCTGCCTGCCACCAAGCGTTCAATGGTCGCGGGGCTCATTCGCTAGCTCCTTTCGTGACCGGGCCAAACACGTTCAGCGTCTCCGGGTTCAGTGACCAGCGAAATGCGTTGTAGATCGTGTCATGGTACTCCGTGCATCGCTCAATCAAGCCGTCGGTCGAAAGGAGCCCTTCAACGTAGAAATCCAGGTCCAGGAACACGACCGGACCCCCTGCAACCGAGGAGGATTGTGCGCCCACCCGCATGGCCAGCGTGCCGCCTGACTCATTGAGCAGAACATGCGTTGCAAGTTCCGAGGCATCTGCGAAAGCTTCAGTCCGGAAAGGCAACGCAAGCTCTGACCGGAGGACATCACTGATTTCAGCTATCGACTCGCGGCCAGTATTGGCAGGCGTGAACACGTTCACGTAGCGGAGGCCAATCCGCCTGTACGAGGGGATGCGATAGACCTGCTGCATGGCATTCTGAACGACCGCGAGATAGGCACTGAATTCGTCCCACACCGTGTAGCGGCGAGTTGACAGGGTGAATGCCTCAAACCCTATGCGGAGCGCCCAGCCAGCATCGTGGGACAAGAACTGAAACAAATGCGGGTCCGCATCGTCGGCAAGGCTGGCTTCTGGAAACCACTCAAGAATCGCTTCCTGCAGATCGCTCGGAGGATCACTGGCAATGCGAAAGATCGGTGAGAAACGAACCTGACAAATAACCTCCCCCAAAGGCGCCTGCTCTAACGGAACATCCGGGTATTGGGGGAAGTGTTGCGCCACTCCAAGGCCCTCAACTCTACAGGGAAGCCGCTATCCTACGGACAAATCCCTGCCAGCACTGTCGCCAGCCACGATTATGGTAGTCACCGGTAACGAGGTGGTCAACGAGCGATTCTGATGGAGCGCTCCCCAACGCGCCGGGGAGCGCCCTTCGTATTCACGATCGTCCCCCGAGCATCGCGAAACACAATGGCGCTTGCGGCGATATCTCCAATAGAGGTGGGTTCACGTCGCGTGGCCTGGACGCATTGAAGAACGGCAAGCACGTTGAATGCCTGGCATGCTCTTGAGAAAAACGCGGCGGCGGACGAATCGGAAGATGCCAGGTTGGTGGCAAACGCCCAGCGCGATCCGCTCGCGTTCGCCCCGCTCTATGCCCGCTACGTCGACGCGGTTTACCGCTACTGCTACCGCCGCCTGGGCAATCGCGCGGAAGCGGAAGACGCCACGAGCGCAATTTTCGTCCGGGCTTTGACGTCGTTGTCGCAGTACCGTGAGGGAACCTTTCGGGGCTGGCTGTTTACCATCGCGCACCATGTCGTCGCTGACACCTTTCGGCGCGTGCGTCCGACTCGCCCGCTGACCAACGAGGACGACTGGGTGGATCCCGACCCCGGCCCGGACGCTCATGCGATCGCGGCGCAGGAGCGCTCCATGCTTGGCGCATTCCTGATCCAGCTCCCGGCCGATCAACGAGACGTCATCGAACTGCGCCTGAGTGGTTTGAGGAGCGCGGAGGTTGCCCACGTCGTTGGGCGCACACCGGGAGCCGTTCGTAATCTCCAGCATCGTGCTGTCGTCCGGCTGCGCGAGCTTGCGGAAGCGTCAATCGCGCCGATGGAGGAATGCCGTGGCCGCCAGTGATGAACCCACTCGTCTGGATCGCCAATTCGATGCCCTGCTCTTTGGAGATGCGCCACCGATCCACGCGCTCGATCCCGCGCTCACGGCAACGCTCGTTGAGCTCCGCACGTTGGGCGCGGCGCCGCCTCCTGAATCCTCGTTTGTCGCTCGCCTGGAGCGGGATCTCATCGAGGCCGCGACGCGGTTGGACGCCGCCAAGCTTCCGGCAGAGGCCACGCGTGAACGTGGCGGACACTCCGCTTCGCGTGCTCCATTGCGACCCGTGATTCTACGGACGCGTGCCCCAGCTCTCTTCGCGTGGGTTGCTACGGCTGCCCTCCTCGCCCTGACGCTGGCCGTGGGCATCGGCGCTTCCCATTTGGGGTTCACGCTACGGCACGATGACGAGCCGCCGCTCCGCGACGTGCGCAGCGGCGCGAACGCCCCGCAATGTGATGTGCAGCCACGGGATGTCGTGCCGGCGCCTCCACGCACCGGGTCGGAAAGCCGTATCCAGCCGAGTAGCGGTAGCGAGGAGCCTGAAGTTCTCGATGCCTGGGACCTCTCGGCGCTTCAAGCAGACGCCCAGCCGGCTGATGCCGCGACCGCCACGAGCATCACCGAGCTAATAGGCGATCTCGCCGCGTGTCTCGATCGCGCCGATGTCAATCCGGCGCGGGTCTTTGCGCTCTTCACCGACAGCTACCTGTTCTTTGCGCTCGACATGCCAGCCATGAGTCCCCCGCGCGACATCACTGGCCAGCCGTTGCGCGATCGGCTCGCCGCATTGCCGCGGCCTCCTTTCGGGATGGGAAATCCACGGATCGAGGGAGTCTGGGTGCTTCCACAGAGCGAAGCCAGCGCGATCGTGCGGTCGCGCGCCGAGCCGGAATCCGCGTACTACCTGATTTTGTCCGCGACCGACGGAGGCTGGCTGATCGATCAGTTTGTGCGGTACCCATTTCCCGTTGGGTTCGTCCCGCCGATTGGAACCCCGCCGCCCATAGCCGAATCGCCGCTGGAGGTGGCCGCGGTGACGATGTTCGACATCCTCTATGTGCCCGATGAGGTGACGATCCCGGCGGACACCCTGGTGACCCTGGCGCTCACCAACGCTGGCGTGGCGGATCACTCCTTCGTCATCGACGCATTAGGCATCAATGAACAACTCCGGCCAGGCGAGACGAAAACGATCACGCTCAGGGCGTCGGCCGGAACCTACGAGTACTTCAGTGACATTCCCGGCCAAAGGGATGCCGGGATGGTCGGAAAAATGACGGTGGTGTCGGAAGATGTGCCGACGCTCGCTACACCCGTGTCCTAGTGATCCAGGGAAGCTTGCTTGAGTCGCGCTTTCGCCTCCCTGACGAACGATGCGAAAAAGAGGTCACCCAGGCGTGCGGCGATCCATTCACCCATCAGCTAGTCAAGTTCCCGCACTACTTCAATGCCATTCAGCGCCATGTGGTAGAGGAAGGTCTGGTGGAAGAAATCGCCCGGGTGGGGCATGGCGCCCACGGCCGCGGCCGCATCTACGGAAAGATCGTAGGTGTCGACGGCGTTGGCGGGCACGATGACCCGCACCCCGGGCCGGTTGTGCGCGTTGTGGCGCAACCGCAGGTGCATGGCGAGCTGGTAGACGCAGAGATCGGTGCAGTTACCGACCACAATGGCGGCGCCCAGCTCGGGATGGGCGTCGAGCCAGGCGTCGAACCCCGTGCCAATGGCGGGATGGAGCGAGTTCTTCTCGAAGATGGTGAAGCGATCCGCGAAGGGGAGCGCCTTCAACTCCGGGACCGTCTCCGCTTCCTCCGTGCCGCGCAGGCAGTGCACCGGCCAGGCGTCGAACTCGGGCGTTTGCGGGTGATGGGTGTCCTGCGTCAGGACGAAGTGGCGCACGCCGAGGGCATGCGCCCGCGCGAAGAGATCGATGACCGGCGCGACGAGCGCGCCGACGCGGGGCGAGGCGAGGTTTCCGTGCTTGCAGAACCCGACCGTCATGTCGGTGCTGAAGAGCGCTGTCGTTGCCGGGTCGCTCACGACCTCGGCGAGAGGGCGCGGTTGGAGCTGCTCGTACCACTCTTCGACAAAGGCCGGCGTCGCACTGGATGCCGAAGATGCGCTGCTCATGAGGCTGGAATCTCCTCGTCCCGACCATCCGTGCCCTGCCGCCGGAGGCTGAAAGCCTCCGGCTACCGTACGAAAGCCCCATAAATGGGGCTGCAGATGACACGAACATCTCGCTACAGCCCCGTTTACGGGGCTTTTCACCAGGGTAGCTTGAGGCTTTCAGCCTCAAGCGGCAAGGGCGAGCGTGTTCTTGTTGCCCTCAGTGTCTACTCTGAAGCTCCACGAGTTTCACCTGCTCTGGCCGGGGAGACGCGTCTCCCCGGCCATATGGGCTTCCTGCCGTGCGACGGGAATGGGGTTAGGCCAGGGCGCTCACCGCGGAGCGGATCAGCTCCGCGATGGTGTCTGGCTGCGAGACCGCAATCGAATGCGAGCCGTCGACTTCGATGGTCGTTGCCCCCATGCGTTGGGCATAGAAGCGTTCTTGCCCCGGGTCGATGGCGTGATCGGCTGTGGCGACGGCGTACCACGAGGGCAGGGTCTTCCACGCCGCCGGACCCGAGGGGGTCGCCAGGGCAGCGCCCACGAATGGTCGCTGCGTGGCCGCCAGCACACGCGTCGTCTCTTCCGGCAGGTCAGCGGCAAATGCCGCCCGGTACTGCGCGGGATCAACGACGAAGTCGGCTTCGGCCTCGCTGGGCGCGACCGATGCCGGCCGCAAGGCGTCGATGATCAGGGCCTTGGGATAGTCGGCCGCGACGTCGAGCATGGTCTCGCCCTCGTCAGGCGCCATCGCGGCGACGTAGACGAGGCCTACGGCGTTGTCGACCTGAGCGCCGGCGTTGGTGATCACCAACCCGCCGTAGGAATGCCCCACCAGGAGCACCGGTCCCTCGATGGTTTTCACCACACTACTGACGTAGGCGCTGTCGTTCACAACACCGCGCAGGGGATTGGCTGGCGCGATGGTGGTCAAACCCACGGCCTGCAGGCGGTCGATGACGCCGTTCCAGCTCGAGGCATCGGCGAACCCGCCGTGCACGAGGACGATGGTGGGGGTGACGCTGGGTGCTAACTGGTTCATGTCGTCTCCTTGTTGGTGCGCGAAAACGGGTGATTGGAACAGCGCCGCGGCGCCGAGCAGCGCGCCGGCGCCAGCCAGGCCGCCGAGTGCGGTGCGGCGCGTGAGGCGGCGACCGAGCGTGCCGGGCTCCGGGCCGGCGTGATGAGTGGTCATAGGTTCTCCGTCCTTTCTCTCCGCCGTTGGGGCGGGCTGCCGTATTTGGGAACGAGGAGTGCCAGGGGCGGCCGCCGCCAGAGGCGGTGACCGGAGATCCACGTGGGTGGTGGCCGCCAGCGCTCCGCCGCCGGGCGACGCCCTGAAGAAGGCACGCTGGGGGATGTGGGACAACGGAGTCGAGTTCATGGTGAATAGCCCTCTCATGGAGACATACGTTGCGGCCCGGCCAATGCCACCTGGAGACGAGCCCCCTCGTTCCTGGCAATGGTGCGTGGAGGAGACTGGTGTAACGTGGTGGATGGGCGCCGCGCTAGGCCATCCGTGACGCCAGACGGCCGGAGAAGCGCACCCAGCCCACCTGCCCGGCGTCGTCGCGGACGAAGTCGGTCAGGTAGGTGACGCCGTTCAGGTCGAACGCGGCCTGATCCACGGCGACCAGCAGCAGCGGACCGGAACCGCCTGGGATCGGCACCCCGTCGGCCGTGACATCCAGGGTCAGCTGGCCCTGGCCCTCGCCCTCGCCAACCGAGATCAGCACCCCTCCGCCGAAGTCGTAGTCCGCCACGTAGTCCGCCAACTGCTTCGCATCGACGGCGATGGGCGAGGGGGTGGGGTTCTGCAGCCCCAGATACTGCTCCAGCGCCCAGAGTGTCGCCCCGTCCGCCAGTACGGCGCCAGCGTCGGCATTGGTCAGGACCGTGATGGCGAAGTCACGGCCGGGGACGAGGATAAACGTGGATTGCTGGCCGTAGGTGCTGCCGCCATGCATCACCACTGGCTCGCCGCCAATTGTCGTCAGCAGCCAGGTGACGCCGACGCCATCAAGGACCAACGGCCCGAGGGCCCCGCCCGGGCCGAGCGGCTGCTGCATCTGGCGCATCGACTCCGCGCTGAGCACCCGCGTCCCGTCTGCCATCCCGTCGCCCAGGTGGAAACGGGCATAGCGGAGCTGATCCGAGATGTTGGAGATCACGCCCCCGGCTGGGTGCATGGCTCGCGGCAAGGCCCATGGCTCGGACACGACTGGCGCGCCCTCGGGGTCGTCCTTCGGCGGCGCGTGGCCGACGGCGAAGGCCTTGGTCATGATCTCCTTGGGGAAGAAGAAATTCTCCTCCAGCCCCAGCGGTTGCAGCACCAGTTCGCCGATCGCCGCTTCGTAGGTCTGCCCGGTGACGACTTCGACCACGCGGCCGGCGGCGACCAACGCCGCATTGTTGTAGCTGAAGAAGGCCCCCAGAGGCGCGATCTGCGGCAGGTCGGCCATCTCCGCCACGTACGCCTTCACGGCATCATCGCCGTCTCCGGTATCGGTGAAGTCGTCCCCATACCAGCCCGCGGTGTGGGTCACCAGGTGCCGCACCAGCACCTGTTCCAAGACGGCCTTGTCCGCGACGCGGAAATCGGGCAGGTAGGTGCGGACCGGCGCGTCGAGATCGACCTTCCCCTGCTCCACCAGCCGCATCAGCGCGGTCCCGGTGTAGGTCTTGCTCGTGGAGCCGATCTGGAAGAGGGTGCTGGCATCGACCGGCAACGGATGATCGAGATTGGTAATCCCGAAGCCGGCGGCATGCTCCGAATCGCCATGGATGACGCCGACGGCGACGCCGGGAACCTGCAGCTCCGTCATCCGCGCCGTGATCAGGTCGTCGAGGGCACGGAAGAGCTGGGCCGGATCGGTGGGGGTGGCGCTGACGGGCGTCTGGGCCGCGGCTTGACTGAACAGCCCAGGCCAGGTCGAGACCGAAGCCGCGGCGGCGCTGGCGACAAGTGAGCCCCGCAAAACGGTGCGGCGCGATAGGCGCGAATTCTGGTGAAGGTCCAAGATGGTCTCTCCTCTTTCAAGTTTCATGATTGACGTCGGGCGATGGCGGCAATCCGCCTGTACCGACTCTAGGCGGCGATGGCGCCGCTGCCATCCGCCATGGGAACGAATCGGGGCTCCCCAGGGAGGTGGAGACGGGCCTCCCTCTGGTGGCGTAGGGAGGCGCCGCGCCACTCGGCTCCGCGTGCCGGATGATGAAATGGTCTCGGCCTCGTCGGGATCACGGCGTGGGCTGGTTGAACAGGTAGCGCGCGATCTTCCACGCCCCGTTCTCCCGGCCGAAGATGAACACCTCGCGGTTGGACTCGGCGCTCTCGACGCCGGTGGCGCGCGTCGTCTGAACGCCGTTGCTGCGGGTCAGCGCGTAGGCGACCGTATCGCTGGCAACGACCAGCTCATCGATCGTGAACGTCACGTGCAGTCCGATCGCGTCGAACGTGCGATCGTACGCCTCCCGCAACGCCGCGCCTGCCGCCGTCGGCAACGTCGTGGGCATGAAAACGCCGTCGCTCGTGTAGCACGTCACCGCAAGGGCGGCATCGCTCGTGTTCAACGCACGCTCGTAGCTCTTCAAGAGATCGCGAATCTCGTCTTCGGCGCTCATGTGGTTCTCCTCTCGAATCGATTGAGTAGATTCCAGTTGGCGCGCCGACCCCCGTTGCGGGAGGGCGGCGAGGGCGGCCGAGGCCGCCGACGCCTTGAGCAGCGTCCGGCGGGTGGGGCGGGTGCGATCTGAGGTGAACAGGGTGCGGTCCTTTCCCGCGGGGCCATGACCTGGCTATGCCGTCGGCGTGGCGTCGGTCGGGGCCGGCGGGAACGCGCCGATCTGGAGGAATATGCTCAGGTAGTCCTCGAGGTGCCAGCCCTCGGCGATCATGCCGTCTTCGATGCGGTAGACATCGGCCACGGCGAAGGCCACCGGCTTGCCGGTCGGGGCAATGCCGAGGAGATCACCGCGCTGGGTGCCGCGGGCGATGCCGCGGATCGCGACCTTGTCCCCTTCGGCGACCACGTCCTCAAGCGTGACGTCGAAGTCAGGAAAGACGGTGCGAAAGACCTTGACTACCCCCTTGAAGCCTTCCCGTCCCGGGTTTTCGTCGGGGAGGAGCGGGTGGTGGGCAAAGTCGGGCGCGATCACGGTGTCAAGGTCGGCCGGATCGCCGCCGCTGAAGGCGACGTAGACGCGGCGCACGAGGGCCTTGTTGGCCTCCAGGTCTCCATCTCCTGCCTGGCGCGCCATCGCGCTCGGTTGAAGCAGAGCGGCGCCGGCGGCGAGGGCGGCTGAGGCCGCCGACGCCTTGAGCAGCGTCCGGCGGGAGGGGCGGGTACGGTCTGGGGTGAACATGGCGTGGTCCTTTCGTGCCGGGTCATTGCCCGACTGCAATGCGGCGGGACGCCCCGCCAGCGATGTGTTCAGTGTGGGATCGAGCGGCCCGGACGGCATCGGCCGGGGGCGGGAATCGGCGCTCCGTCGCCAGAGGGAGGTCGCCGGCCGCACGAATCCCCTCCGCGGGGGAGGGAGCGTCGAAGCGGGCTGGTTATGCTTGCCCACAAGGGATGGGATCACTCGAAATGGCGCCGTCGCTCATTGCTGGGCCGAGTCGCATGAGGAGCAACCGTGGGAGCGAGCGAAACCGAGCGACGCCGATTGGATGCCGCTGCCGCCGAGGAGGCGTTCGGCGCTCAGCCTATGGGGTGGGCGGATCGTGACCGGGCGGTCGCGTTCAGCGACGGCGTGCTGGCCATCATCATCACCCTGCTGGTGTTGGACCTGCGCCCACCGGAGGGCGAGCCCGGTCAACTGCTCTCGCGCCTGCTGAACCAATGGCCCACCTACCTGGCCTACATCGCCTCCTACCTCTACGTCGGCGTAGCCTGGACGAACCATAAGGCCGTATTCCGGCACATTCGGTGGATGACGCCGAGGCTGCACTGGCTCAACCTCTTTGTCCTGTTCACGACCGGCCTGCTGCCGTTCCCGACTGCGGTGGTTGCCGCGGCCATCGACGGCGGCAATCGCGCCGACGAGCAGGCCGCCGTGGTTCTGTACGCGGTGATCGGGACGCTCCTCTGTTTGAGCTGGCTGCTCTTCTTCCACTATTTGAGCCGGCATGCGGAGGTGTTGCAGCATGAAGACGACGACGCCTTCTTTGCCGGCGAACGCCTCCGCGCCGTGGTCGGCGCGGTCCTCTATGTCGGCGCCGGTCTCCTGGGATACCTCCTTTCCCCGCTCCTGGGGTTGACGATCTTCATCGTCCTTCCCATCTTCTACGCGATCAGTAGTGAGGGGCTCGACCGGATTGGGGCCGGGAGAAGCCGGTCGTGATGGCCAATCCGATGTCGTCACTAGTGAACGTCGAAGGTGAGGTCATGCAACAAACGATTGATAGCATCGTGGTCGGCGCGGGAATCGCTGGATTGAGCGCGGCCCTTTTTCTTGGACGCGCTGGCCGTTCGACGCTTGTCTACGATGGTGGTCGGCCACGGATTTTCGCCGTCGAGGAGGTCCGGGAGTTTCTAGGTTTCGACGGCGTCTCGCCAGCCGAGCTGCTGACCCAGGCGCGCGGCGAAGTTCTGCGCTACGGGGTGGAGATCAGGGCAGAGGAGGTGCAGAGCATCGCGCCGCGTGACGATGGCTCGTTTGAGGTGCACAGCGCTGGCGGTACGGTCAAGGCGCGGACCGTTGTGCTCGCGACCGGTCTCATCGACGAACTTCCGCCTCTGTCGGGACTCCCGCGCGCCTGGGGGCGCGACGTGCGCGTCTGTCCGTGCTTCGACGGCTACGAGGTTCGCGACCGTCGCTTCGTCGTGTTTGGATTGCCTGAGCGTTTGGCCTCCATGGCCTCGTGGGTTTCGATGTGGTCGCCACATGTCACCGTCGTGTCGAAGCATGCCTTCAATGAGGCCGATGCGGAACGCCTGCGGCTGCTCGATATCACGATCGCGCCCGACGAGGTGACCGGCCTCGTGCATCGGGACTCGCGGCTGGTCGGGGTGACGAACGAAAGCGGGGCGGAGATTGCCTGCGACGCCACCTGGATAGCCGCACATTCCAGGGCTGCCTCCGACCTGGCGACATCGCTGTGCGACGTCGATGAGGCAGGTTTTGCCACAACCGATGAAGGGGGGCGCACGAGTCGCCCGGGCCTGTTTGCCATCGGTAACGCCACGGACCCCGTGGCGCACCTTGCCCACGCCGCCGCGGCCGGGACGACAGTTGGACCCCTGGTGACGGTGTACCTCCTGGAATTGCAGCTCGCCGACAAACGAGCGGCTGCACAGCGGGCAACGGTCGCCGATCCGGGCCTTCGGCAGCCGGGGCACGAATGAGAACGGCTCGCCGCCTCATGGCGCTGCTGAGCGTGTGATCATTGCCTGAGTCCGGCTCTAGGGTGCGCCGGACTCAGGCAGTGTTCGAGAGCCTTGGTGCGGCGCCGTCGGCCGCCCTGCCGCCACGGGAACGAATGGGGGCTCCCCAGGGAGGTGGAGACGGAACTCCGTCTGGTGGCGGATGGAGGCGCCGCGCCACTCGGCTACGCTTGCCGGATGACAACAATGAGCCGCATCCAGGAAGTCATCAATCAGCGGCCCATGCGTGTCGACGGCGTGCTTGCCGGGACGATCTGCGTCCTCTCGTTGCTCAATCTGTGGATCGTGTGGCCGGTAGCCCAACCGGCGCCGCCGGTGTCCGTGCCGGCAGCCATTGTCCTGACCCTGCTCCTGATTCTGCCGCTGACCTGGCGACGCCGGTTCCCGCTGGTGGTGTTGGCCAGCACGACCGTCGTCTTCGTGCTCTCATCTGTCGCGGGCGTGCCCGGCTCCTTATGGGGAGGTAATGCCTGGGGATTGGCGCTCTACAGCGCCGGCGCGCATGGGGGCGAGCGATGGCGCAATCCTGTCCGGGCCGCGGCGATTGTCGGATTCCTGGCAGTCATCGCCTTCCACCTCCTCTGGTCCGACTCGGGTGGGTATGCCGGGAGCCCCATGCCGCTGCGCATTGTTCCCGTGCTCTCCAATTTCGCCATCACCGCGGCAATCTTCTGGTTTGGGGACACGGTGCGCATCGGCCGCGAGCGCGAAGCGCAGCTCGCGGAGCGGACGGCCCAACTGGAGCGGGAACGGGAGATGAACGCCCGCCGCGCGGTCATCGATGAGCGGGTGCGCATCGCCCGCGAGCTGCATGACGTGGTGGCCCACCATGTCAGCCTGATGGGCGTCCAGGCCGGGGCCGCGCGCCGCGTGCTGCACCAGCAACCGGAGAAGGCCGCCGAGGTGCTGACCACCATCGAGGCGACTGGCCGCCAGGCGGTGCGCGAGCTTCACCGCCTGCTTGGCTTCCTCCGCCGGGAAGAGGACGACGGGCTGGCTCCCCAACCGGGCATGAGCCAGCTCGATGGGTTGGTCGCCCAGATGCGAGAGGCAGGTCTGCCGGTGGCGTTGATGATCGCCGGAGAGGTGCGCCCACTGCCGCCTGGCGTCGATCTCTCCGCCTACCGTATCGTCCAGGAGGCACTCACTAATACGCTCAAGCACGCCGGCTCGGCAACCGCGGCGGTGACCGTCCGTTACCGTGACGACGCGCTCGACATTGACGTGACCGACGATGGACAGCGGCCGCCCATGCCCGGCGCTGCCAACGGGGGAAACGGGATGATTGGCATGCGGGAACGCGTCGCCCTGCTCAGGGGACAATTGCGGGTTGGGCCACGCCCCGGCGGTGGCTTCGTGGTGCACGCCCATTTGCCGCTCGACGAGCAACCAGCGTGAGCATTCGGGTCCTGCTGGCGGACGATCAGGCGATGGTACGGGCCGGATTTCGCCTGATCCTCGAATCGGAGCCCGGCATCGAGGTCGTCGGCGAGGCCGAAGATGGCGCCAGAGCGGTGGCGGCCGCGCGGACGCTCCAGCCCGACGTGGTGCTGATGGACGTCCAGATGCCGGTGCTGGATGGCATTGCCGCCACCCGGCAACTGCTCGGTGTACCGGGAGATCTCGCGACTCGTGTTCTGATCCTGACCACCTTCGAGCGCGATGAGTACATCTTCGCGGCGCTGCGGGCGGGGGCCAGCGGATTCCTGATCAAGAACGCCCCGCCCGAGGATCTGATCGAGGCGGTGCGCGTGGTGGCGGCGGGGAACGCCCTGCTCGCCCCATCAATCACACGGCGGATCATCGAGGAGTTCGCCCGAATGCCCAGCCCTCCGCTCCAGTCTGAGGAACTGCACCGGCTCACCGAGCGCGAAATGGAAATTCTGCGCCTGCTCGCCCGGGGGCTGACGAACGCCGAGCTAGCCGCGCGGCTCTTCGTCGGGGAAGCCACCGTGAAGACCCACGTCTCCCACGTGCTAGGCAAACTCGAGCTGCGCGACCGCGTGCAGGCGGTGGTCTTCGCCTACGAAAGCGGTCTGGTGCAGCCGGGCAGCCGGTGAGGGGGTGAAGGGGGTGATGGGTAATGGGTGACGGAGGACGGAGGACGGAGGACGGGAAACGGGTGATAGGGTGATAGGGTCATAGGGTGAAGGGGGCGACGGGCACGGTGAACGGCGCGGACGTGAGACACGGACGCGGGCAGGACACGGGGCAGCGGGCGCCGGGATGCGCGAGGCAATGGCGGCCTCGAAGCGCGAGGCAATGGCGGCCTCGAAGCATGAGCAGAACACGAGGATAACGAACTACACGGTGATATGGACATACCGAGCGCTGATGCGCTGATGGAGCGTGCTACGATCCCGGCTCCCGCTGCCCCGCGGCCTCCTGG
>JBBRVX010000069.1:0-22111 GCA_038246475.1 Thermomicrobiales bacterium
ACCTCTTTGAAGCCAACCGCCGTGCGACCCTCGACCAAGTAGCGCCGCTCTCAACACGGATGCGGCCGCGCGCCCTTGACGAGATCGTGGGCCATGCGGAAATCGTGGGACAGGGGACGCTACTGCGTCAGGCTATCGAACGTGATCAGCTCTTTTCACTCGTCCTTTGGGGACCTCCTGGTTCCGGCAAGACCACTCTGGCCCGGCTCATCGCCGCGGAATCACAAGCGGAATTCGTTGCGATCAGCGCCGTTTCTTCCGGAGTCGCCGATCTGCGGGCGATCGTCCGTGCCGCCGCCGATCGGCTCGGAATGCACGGCCAGCGCACCGTCCTCTTCATTGATGAAATCCATCGTTTCAACAAAGCGCAACAAGACGCCATCCTGCCTCATGTCGAAGAGGGAACGGTAATCCTGATCGGCGCAACGACCGAGAATCCGTCGTTCGAGGTGAACGCACCACTCTTGTCACGGTCACGCGTCATCGTCCTGCAGAGCCTTTCCGATGAAGAAATCGAATCGATTATCGTCCGCGCGCTGGCCGACACCGATCGCGGGCTCGGGCGACGACGTCTCGCTCTAGCTGAGGAGCCTCTTGAGCTGCTCGTCAATCTTTCCAACGGCGATGCGCGCTTTGCTCTCAACACGCTGGAGTTCGCCGCGGCCGGACTCGACGTTGACGGGGCGATCACCGTTGAACGGGTTCTGGCGGCAGCCCAGCGCCGTTCGTCTGGCTATGACAAGGGTGGGGAGGCTCACTATGACGCCATCTCGGCTCTTCACAAGACGATTCGCGGCTCTGATCCCGATGCCGCGTTGTATTGGCTGGCCCGCATGCTTGAGCGTGGGGATGATCCCCTTTACGTGGTCAGAAGGCTCGTCCGCTTTGCGTCGGAGGATGTAGGGCTTGCCGATCCGCAAGCGCTGCCGCTCGCGATCGCGGCGCAGCAGGCGATTCATTTTCTCGGCATGCCCGAGGGGGCGCTGGCGCTGGCTGAACTCACGGTCTACCTCTCACTAGCGCCGAAAAGCAATGCCATCTACCGCGCCTATGACGCCGCAAAGATAGACGTGGAGAGAACGCGCAACGATCCAGTTCCCCTCCATTTGCGCAATGCTCCCACGCAACTTATGAAGGATCTTGGATTCGGCCAGAATTACCGATATGCACACGATTTCGACGAAGCTATCGTGGCACAGCAGAACTTGCCGCTCAATCTTGAGGGACGCCGCTATTACAGCCCCTCGGACCGTGGCTTCGAAGCGGAATTGAGCTCCAGGATCGCGCACATCAGGAGCATCCAGGGGAATGACGCCAGCGAATCGAACGACAGGTCGAACCAGGGGGATACCGGATGAGCCGTCCTAGCGGCAGATCATTTGACGAGTTGAGAACGCTTCAAATCATTCCAAACACGATGCCATACGCCGAGGGATCGGCATCGATCCGCCTTGGCGACACGCACGTCCTCTGTTCGGCGTCTCTTGAGGAACGAATTCCCTCATGGCTTCGGGGCCAGGGCCGGGGTTGGGTCACGGCCGAATACGGCATGCTGCCCCGCGCCACCAAAGAGCGGACCTCGCGCGAGGCCGCCTCAGGGAAACAGGGAGGAAGAACCATTGAGATTCAGCGCCTGATAGGTCGTTCGCTTCGAGCTGCCGTGGATCTGAAAGCCCTGGGAGAACGGCAGATCATCATCGACTGCGATGTTGTGCGGGCCGATGGCGGAACGCGATGTGCCGCGATTACCGGAGGATACGTCGCTCTCGCCATCGCCCTTCATAAGCTCAAACAGCAAGGGAAAATCAGCCGTGACCCCATCCAGGTCGCCATCGCCGCGATCAGCGTCGGGATATTCCGTGGCGCCACCATCCTCGATCTCGACTACGCGGAAGATAGCGGAGCATCGGTCGATTGCAACATTATCGGAACTGCTGACGAAGAGTTCGTGGAGATTCAGGCAACCGCCGAAGGAAAGCCTTTTTCACGCGGCGCCATGAGCGCCCTTCTCGACCTCGCGAGCCTCGGTCTGGATGAGCTGTTTTCTGCCCAGCGAGATGCTATCAGAGCCGCTACGGCGGCGTGACACATGAGTCCAGAATCCTGGGCGCCAGATCGACAAGCGCCGTGCGCAGCCTGTCCATCTCCGAACGAGTTCCAATGCCAAATCGAATGTAAGGTTTCAACGCTGGTTGGGTTGGCGCGTGGACATGGACGCCTCTCTTGCGCAGCTCGTCCAGGATCACTTCGCGCGTTCCGATCGTCACTCTCGCGGCCAGAAATGGACCCCAGGAAGGGAGCGGCTCCAGGAACGAGAGCTTGCGCAGAAGACGATAGAGCCGGGATCGCTCGTCTCGCAGCAGGCTGAGCGTGGCTTTGACCGTGGCCATGTTTTCCAATGCAGCCAACCCGGCCGAAACCGAGGACGAAGAAATCTCGCTCGATGCGAGCTCAAAGCGATCAATCGCCCGCGAAGACGCAACGGCCCAGGAACACCGCAAGTCCTGATGCCCAGCCCACGCCGCAAAGGATCGGATGATCACGATATTGTCGAATTCTAGCGCCAATGGCAACAGAGAGTGGCCGGCAAACTCCGCGTACCGCTCATCGATGATCAAGAGTTCACAGGCCCGGGAAACGCGTACCGCGTCTGTCGCGGCGAGGAGATTTCCCAGGGGATCAGAAGGCGAATCAACGATCGCCACGCCATGTGAAGGGAGATCGGAAGCTAGTTCCAGATCAATTTGTCCGTTCTTTCCGAAGCCGCGCGACAGGTCCAGGGAGTGGCGACCGGTCCACGTGGTGTGAGCGAACGTTGCCGTGGCAGAGGGCGGGAAGGCGATGATGGGCCCTGCTGTTCGGTCGACAATTCGTTCTATTTCCGAGCGAGCGTCCTGGAACGTGAAGATCGACTCGATGGGAACACGATAGATCGTGCCGAGTTGGCCGCGTAGAGCCAAAGTCAGTTCGTCGATCGTGGCGAGTGAAGGAGCAGCCGACGCATCCAGCACGGCCGGGCATGGGCCGTAAGGAAAGGCAACCTCATCCAGAAAGAGATCGGCCTCAGGATGCTTCGACGCCTGCCGTACTGAAGGCATAGATAGTTCTGACGCCGTCAAGCCCACTGCCGGACGACCTCAGTACGAGCGCCTAAAATCCCATCCGTTGATTCCCCAAGCGACTCGAAATGGACCCCACCTATCACCGGAAGGGCGACATTGAGCACCGGCAACCCACCTGGAGTTCGGCCGCGGAAATTCCCTAGATGGGCGTGGCCATGGACGATGAGGTCTGGAGCACGACGATCGAGCACGACGCCAAGCTCGCAGTTGCCGAGCATCCAATACTTCGCGAGCGGTTCGCGGCCGAGTGTGCTTGTCGTCGGCGCGAAATGCGTCAACGCGATGTGATAGTTGGCCTCAACGCTTTGCAATGCGCGGTCCAGCGCAACGCATTCGCGTTTGGAGCGAATAGCAAGCCGTTTCATCGTGCGAGAGTGCATGGCTCTTGGGCCCTCAAGTGGCCAGAAGCCTCCTCCGCATCCGACAGTTCCCGCAATGCCAATTCGCAATTCTCCCGGCAACTCGATGCTTGTTGCACGTCCTTCCAGAACTTCGATGCCCCATCTTTCAAGGACCTTTCGAAACGCGACTCGTCGCAATGTCCGCAAATCGTGATTGCCCAGAACCACGACAACCGGGATGTGACTTGACGCCAACAACTCGCCGGCGATCTCAGCCTCGATCAGGCGACCATTTTCCGTGAGATCTCCGGCCACTAGAAGCACATCCGCCTGGTGCTTGATGTCCATCAGGCGGGAAAGCAACTGCCAGTCTTCGGGACCACGAATGTGCAAATCTCCGATGGCAGCGATTCGAGGCCGCGTTGCCACTCGCGCGTCAAACTGAACCAGCGGTTTCGACCTGGGATTCATCATATGGAGGAAGAGTACCCGATCCCGACGTGCCGATGGGAACCCACCGTATAATCTGCCATGCGTCCCGCTCACCGAATTCGAGCCGCGCAATGTGTCCATCAGGTCGACTTGAGAATGGTGGTGGCATGGCTTTGCTAGCGACTTCAGAATCGAGACGGGCGTGCAGGTTTGCATGCGCGTTGCTCTTTTCTGTCTTCCTGGCGATTGGACTCCCCGCGCACGGCATCATCGCCGCAGACGTCATCACGTTTGAGCCCATTGCCCCCCCTCCCATTTCCGCAAAGGCGCTGTTCGTCACCGACAAAACCTCGAAGACCGATCTTTTCGCGCTCAATGCCGACGAGCCGCTTCCGCCGGCGAGCCTGACCAAGATCGTTGCCGCATTAGTCATTCTGGATGAAGTCAATCTCGATGACGTCGTGGAGATCGTTGAAGAAGACCTGGTCTCGCCCGAGGAATCTCAGGTTGGGCTAATTGCTGGAGATCGAGTCTCAGCGCGGGACTTGCTCGTTGGCATGCTGGTTCCTTCCGGTAACGACGCGACATTGGCGCTCGCTCGCTATCTGGGCACAGCCCGGCTGGGAGAACAAGCAACACCAGACGAAGCGGTCGATGCGTTTGTCGAACTGATGAACGACAAGGCCAGCGAACTGGGCGCAACGGCATCCCACTTCGAGAATCCCAGCGGCATCGATGCGGAAAATCATGTCATGAGTGCGCGCGACATCGCGACAGTCACGGCGATTGCACTGCAGAATCCGCTCTTCGCGAAAATTGTCGCGACGCAGACAGCCACACTCGGATCTGAGGTGCGCGAAGACGGATATCCCGTGGCCACAACGAATGATCTGTTGCTCGAAGGGATCGTCGCTGGCGTCAAGACCGGTTCGACACCGAAGGCAGGCGGGTGCCTGGTCACCACATTCGCCGTTGGACCGAACGAAGTGATCGCGGTGATTCTGGGGAGCGATGCTTTGGAGACCACCGAGGGATTGCAGGACTACTCCGTCCGATTTTCCGAAATGCGCCAGGTGATCTCCGCTACCTCCACGGAATACACCTGGCTCGACCCAGCCACAGCCGGCGGCGTATCGGGACTTCTTGAGGAATTGGCAGTGTGGGACGTCAGCCTTGACGAGGGCGGTCTCCTTCCGGTTCCCACTGCCTCGGCGACCCAGGTAAAGTACCGATTGGTCCTCGCCCCTCCTCCAGATCAAGGGAGCCCCGCCGGTGAGATTCACTTTTTCGTGGGTGATCAATTGATTTCCACGCGTCCTGCCGTCCAGGCGAATTGATTGGACCCAGTCTTGCCATCCTCCACGGATCCTACCGACCAGCCGCAAGCCGGCGAGCGATTGCAACGAGTCATTGCCGCAAGCGGCATTGCTTCGCGCCGAAAAGCCGAGGAGCTGATCCGGCTCGGTCGTGTTTCTGTGAATGGCGCCGTGGTCACCGAGCTCGGGACACGAGTCGATCCAGAACGCTCCATCGTTCGAGTTGATGGAAAGCGAATCAAGCGACAAGTCCATCGCTATGTCGTACTGAACAAACCGACGGGGTTCATTACCACGACTGACGACGAACGCGACCGGCGCACCGTCATGGAGCTCATCCCGAGCAAACCGCGGCTCTTTCCAGTTGGGCGCCTGGACCGGGACACGGAAGGTCTTCTCCTCTTTACGAACGACGGGGAAGTTGCGAATCGTGTCATGCACCCCCGCTATGGAATTACGAAAGAGTATCTGGTGCTCACCGATCAAAAGCCGTCAGATGCCACGATGAGCAAGGCGAGAACGGGCCTCGAGATCGACGGTAAGCACGTCGTGCCGAATGAATTCAGGATCGTTCGGGAAACAACCCAGGGGGTCCTCCTCTCGGTGGTCGTCCACGAGGGGATGAACCGCGTTGTGCGCCGTATGATGGAAGCGATTGGCGTTCCCGTTCTGCACTTGCAGCGAAGTAGGATCGGCCCCTTGTCTGTGGCTGGAATCGCCCCTGGAACATTTCGGGATTTGACCCCGGGGGAACTCACGTCGCTTATGCAGTCGCTCCATCTGGAACCAGGATCCATTCCATCGGCTATAGAACGGCCGGAGAAAAAGAAGGCGGCGGCCTCCTCGCCAGCAGCGGGGCCCAGCGCTGCCCGGAAACGCACAAAGCCACGAGTCGCCGACGCATGACGATGTCTCGTGCCAACACGTCCTCGAATACCGATAACCAGCAGGTGATCGCGATCGACGGTCCGGCGGCCGCAGGAAAATCCACTGTTGCGAAGCTGGTCGCCGACCGACTCGGTGCACTCCTGTTCGATACCGGTGCACTTTATCGCGCCGTTGCGTTGCAGTCCCTTCGCCTTGGCATCGATGCGCGGGACGTCGAAGGTCTATGCGACGTCGCCGCACACGCGTCGATTGAAATTCGGCCCCCCTCCGCCGCTGACAGCCGCCTTTACGACGTGGTCCTCAACGGCGAAGATGTCACCTGGAAACTGCGCGACCCAAAGATCGGCGCGATCGTCTCGCAGGTTGCCGAACATCATGACGTCCGGGCGGCGTTGCTTCCCCTCCAGCGACGTATCGCTGCTTCCGGTCCCGTCGTTATGGTTGGCCGCGATATCGGCACCGTCGTTGTTCCCAACGCCACCGTAAAGGTCTACCTGAACGCCACGCCAGAAGAACGGGCGCGAAGAAGGTTCAAAGAGATCTCCGCGCGAGGCGGTCAGGAGTCGTTTCCTCAGGTCATCCAGGAAACCCGGTCTCGCGATGAAATCGACACATCCCGCAGATCTGCTCCCCTTCGGGTCGCTTGTGATGCGATTCGCATTGAAACCGACGACCTAACGGTTGAAGAAGTCGTCGACCAGATTGAGAGCATCGCCCGCGAGAAAGTTGCCTCGGATGGCATCCCGCCATGGCCGCGGTAGAAAAGCGCGGACCGGCAGAGAACCTGCTGTCAGGAACGCTGCAAGGCATTCCTCGCCGCATCGTAACCTGGCTGATGATGGCCGTGTTGGGACGGCTCTTGCCCATCCGCGTCATTGACGCGCATCTCATTCCGCTTGAGGGGCCGCTCCTGGTTGTCTCGAATCACTTGTCAAACGCCGACCCTCCCCTGCTCGCCTTTGCGTTTCCCCGACCGCTCTTTTATATGGGGAAGTCAGAACTCTTCCGGAACCGTGTTCTCGCCTGGATCCTGCGCCGGTTTGGCGGCTTTCCCGTTGAGCGCGGCACCCCCGATCGCGCCGCGTTGCGGCATGCCATCGCGGTGCTCAATCAGGGGATTGCGATGGGTATATTTCCGGAAGCGGGTCGATCAAAGACGTTTGCTTTGGGACGAGGACTTCCCGGCGCGGGACTGCTGGCGCTTCAATCGCGGGCTCTGGTCCTTCCTGTCGCAATTTATGGGACTGAATTCTACCCGGTGAACGGCGATATGCCACCCAGGAGACCTTGCGACATTCCCAGGGGCGTAACCATCCGTTTTGGCCATCCCTTCGAGGTGCCCGAGCGGGTCGATGGTCGGCGCGTCATCGCCGAAGAAGCGACTCGTCTCATGATGCTGCACATCGCCGAGCTTCTTCCCGATCACTATCGAGGATATTACGCGAACGGATGATGAACTTTGCCGGGAGTTTACTCACCCAGCCGTCGCTCCCTCGCCGTTCGCCGCTGGGCGCGCGTCTCCAAAGGCTGCAACTCGTCCTGATCACCCCATGTAAGCTCGAAATCGCCGATATGAACCACGTCACCGTCTTCAATGCCGAGCCGATTGAGCTCGTGGGATATGCCGCTTGTCTCCAGGAACTTCTGAAATCGCTCGACGCCTTCCTCCCGCTCAAAGTCAGTCATCTTTGTGAAGCGCTCAACCCCGACTCCCGCCACCGAAAAGTGATGGCGGGACATCCGATCGGCCTGCCAGGCTCGTTCGTCGATGCTCTCAAGCGTGTACCGCTTCATTTGTTGCGGTTTCTCGGCCTGGACTTCAGCTTCCGCGATGTCGCGCAAGGTCGCCGCGACGGCATTCAGAAGCGCTTGCACGCCCTCTCCCGTGGCAGCAGAGACCGGAAAGACGCGATATCCACGCTCCTCGAGCGTTTCCACGAGACCCGGCAGGTTGTGTTGCGCTTCCGGGATGTCGACCTTGTTTAGCGCGACCAGCATCGGCTTCGCCAGCAGGTCCTCTTCGTACGCCTGCAATTCAGCGTTCACTGTCTCGAAGTCTTCCAGTGGATCGCGGCCCTCTAATCCTCCTGAAGCATCGAGAACATGAACCAGGACCTTGGTGCGACGAACGTGTCGCAAGAAATCAAGCCCGAGTCCAACGCCTTCCGCGGCCCCCGCAATGAGACCGGGAATATCGGCCATGATGAAAAACTGCCCGTCGTTCCCGCCAATGCGCACAACGCCAAGAATCGGCTCCAATGTGGTGAACGGATAGTCGGCAATTTTCGGCCGTGCCGCCGAGGATGCAGCCAGCAATGTTGATTTGCCCGCGTTTGGCAAGCCAACCAGCCCAACATCGGCAATCATGCGGAGCTCAAGCCGAAGCCAGCGCTCTTCACCCGGCTCACCCAGCTCCGCCAGCCGTGGCGCCTGCCGAGTCGACGACTTGAAGTGCACGTTGCCAAGTCCGCCTCGTCCACCCTTGGCCACGGCCGCGCGTTCATCTGGTTCCGTCAGATCCGCGACGATCTCTCCCGACTCGTCGTCCCAAACGACCGTACCCAATGGAACATCGACGAACAGATCTTTGCCATTCTTCCCGTGGCGTTGTTGAGCCCCTCCGGGCCCGCCGCTTTCTGCCTTGAACCTCGACGTAAACTGAAACGGCAGCAAACTTGTCAAGTTCGGTTTTGCTCGCAGGTAGAGCGTGCCGCCTCGGCCCCCATCGCCGCCGTCAGGGCCCCCGCGGGGCACAAACTTCTCGCGGCGAAACGACGCCGAGCCGTTCCCCCCATCGCCGGATTTCACCCAGATTCTGGCGCGATCGATAAGCACGTTGGTCCTCGCTCTCACCTGATGGGTATGTGCTGCCTAAACGATTTCATGTTTCACGCGCCACACCTGACTTCAGCCCGGGAAGAGCCGAAGGGTCAGTTAGCGAGCGCTCAAGTCAAAATACTAGTCGAGATAATCCTTGAGCTTTTTCGATCGGCTGGGGTGCCGCAGTTTTCGCAATGCTTTCGCCTCGATTTGACGAATTCGCTCGCGGGTCACCCCGAAGGCCTTACCTACTTCCTCGAGCGTCCGCGTTCTGCCATCCTCAAGGCCAAAGCGCATCGCCAGCACCTGTCGCTCTCGATCTGACAACGTGCCCAGCACGTCGTCCATCTGTTCCTTCAACATCTTTCGCGACGCGGCATCGGCGGGAGCGAGGATCTTGTGGTCTTCAATGAAATCCCCGAGACTGCTGTCTTCCTCTTCGCCAATCGGCATTTCGAGCGAGACCGGCTCCTGGGATATCTTGATGATTTCTCGTACACGGTCGGCGTCGATCTGAAGCTCCGCGCCAATCTCTTCTGACGTCGGCTCGCGCCCAAGCTCCTGTTGCAGCCGGCGAGATGTGCGAATCAACCGATTGATGGTTTCGACCATATGGACGGGAATGCGAATCGTGCGCGCCTGGTCAGCTATGGCCCGTGTAATCGCTTGCCGTATCCACCAGGTAGCGTAGGTGCTGAACTTGTACCCTTTATGATGTTGAAACTTCTCGACGGCTCGGATCAATCCCAGATTCCCTTCCTGGATGAGATCGAGCATCGACATACCACGACCTACATACTTTTTCGCGACAGATACGACCAGGCGCAGATTCGCCTCGGTCAATGCCACCTTGGCAGCTTCACCCTCTTTGATCTTTCGATCCCAGTTCTTTGCCAGGCCGACGACATCGACGCACAACATTTCACTGATCGCCGAATCGTCCGGCCATTCGGTCATGCCAGCGTCTTCCAGCATTTCCCTTACTGGTTCTGGCAGCAGTTCCCATTCCACATTTCTCAATCGCAACGACTCTTCGAGTTGGTCCGAACTGAGTTCTAGCCGCTCAGCAGCAACCTGGATCTCCGCCTCGGGGAATCGAGTAATGGGAAGCACCTGCTCCAGGCATTGCTGGCGAGTCCGAAGCTCCCCCAGATCGACGGCTTCAACCAAGCCGGCAACATGGGCCCAGCCAGTCCTGAACGAGCGAAACACCTCAAGGCCAATGACATCAGCTTCCGCCGCGGTTCCCAGTTCAGCCCGAAGCCTGCTCCTGATCGCCTGCAGGTATTCTCCCCGCTCCATTGCCCGCGCCAGCTCGACTTCGCGCTCGCCTGTAAGCAACGAAACTCGACCGATCTCGCGCAAGTACATCCGCACCGGGTCGTCAATGCTCGCGCTGCTTGTCTCTTGCGCTTCGGCAACGCGCCGAGTAGACACGACCGCAACGGTTCGCTCGCCTCTGACCGCGAGCGTTTCAGCCTCGGTCGTCTCGTCAAGGCTGAGATCCGCGAACGATATAGGTGAATCTATTGCTGGATTGAGAACGTCATTCTGAGGATCAGGAAACTCGTCCAGAAGCTCGTTAAGAGCAAAGACATCTCCAGGTGCTGGGAGCACCTCATCCAGGAACGGTGACCCCGTTGTCACCAGGCTCCCATTCGGCGCCGCGCTGTCGTGATCCCGGCTCAACTCCTGTTCGTCGTCACTGAGATCGAGCTCGAAATCAATCGGCCTGTCGATCAGTTCGTCAGTAGACGGGTGCACGTCAGGTTCCATGTCGCCTCGCGCGGACGGTTGTGCACGTGTCACTTCAGAATGGCCGATGGGCGTTGGCATCGATCGGACCTACCTCACGTGAAAAAACAGCCGGAACGCTCCCCGGGAGTCGGGTCTGGCGCTGTTCCCAAAACGATTGTCCAGACGTCATGTGAAGGGGACGAGACACTCCTGGAACTGCGCCCAGAACGCGTGGCCGAAAAGGTGACATCAAACGCGCGCTCTCGCGCGGTTGTGTCTGGATCGGGGCAAGGGAACGCTACAACGAACCCTTCGCCATCGACAAGCGTTCACTCGCCATCTGACTTTGCTAAGCAGGTATCGAAAACCTCCGCCTGCAACATATCTTCGTATGTTTCTCTTCGCCGAATCAATCGAACCTGACCTCCATTCACCAGAACCGCCGCCGGTCGGGGCGCGAAATTGTAATTGCTTGCCATTGCCAGGCAATACGCTCCAGCCATCGGCACCGCCAGCAAGTCACCGACGTTTAGCGGCGGAAGCAACGCATTATCGATCAGAATGTCCCCGGATTCACAGTACTTTCCGGAAATCGTGACGGTTTCACGAGGTTCGTCCGATCCTTCCCGGTTGGCCAACTCTGCCGAGTATCTGGCGCCATAGAGCGCCGGTCGGATGTTATCTGCCATGCCGCCATCGATTGAGACGTACGTGCGCTCGGACGAGATAACCTTCCGCGCGCCAACCGAGTAGATGGCCACGCCCGCTGGGCCAATAATGGTCCGGCCAGGCTCAACAATGAGTATAGGATGGGAGAAATTGTTCTTCATGCACCCTGCGCGGATCGCCTCGGCGGCTTCCTCCGCCCAATGTTCGATCGAAACTTCCGCCCCCGAAGCGTCATCGGCCACGCCAAACCCACCGCCCGGAACTATGAATTCTGGCGTTATCCCAAATCGGTCCCGCACCTCGGCCGCGAACGACATGATCGCCGCCACTGTCTGCCGGACCAATGTTGGATCAAAGATCTGCGAACCAACATGGGCGTGGTAACCGACGAGCTTGAGGTGCTTTGTCTCGATCACCGCGGCCGCCGCGCGTGTTGCCTGCCCATCCCAGACGGGAAATCCGAACTTCGAATCCCTGGCTCCGGTCCGCATTTTGTCGTGCGTATGCGGATCAACACCGGGGTTCAAACGGAGTAAAACCCTGACTTCCTTCCCCAGTAGCGTCGCGATATCATCGAGCAGGGAGATCTCCAAATGGTTGTCGATGGCGACCAGTCCCACGTTGGCGGCAACCGCTTCTTCGAGTTCACCGCGACTCTTGTTGTTGCCATGGAAGATCATGTCCGCGGGATCAACACCTGCCGCCAGGCCGGCGTAGATTTCTCCACCGGAAACCACATCCAGGCCCACCTGCTCCTGAACCAGAATGTTCATGAGTGACGGCGAGAGGTATGCCTTGCCCGCGAAGACGAGCGTCGATCGTTCGTAAGCGGTTGCAAACGCCAGTCGAATACGCCTTGCGCGCTCTCTGAGCGTCTTTTCATCGAAGACGTAAAGCGGCGTTCCAAACTCTGTCGCGAGATCAACCACCGACAACCCGCCAATTTCGAGCGCGCCCTGTTCATTCCGTTTCGTCGTTACCGGCCACGATGAGTGAAAGACGGCGTTAGCGCTAGCCATGGTTCGATTCTGGTCTCCACAATAGCGTTACCTGGCGGCCACCTTTGCAGGGTCGGCAGTTTACGGCTATGGGAACCTGCCGGCAACGCGATGCGCTCGTGTTCGAGGGCTATACTCTCGCGGGGCTCCGAGGGGATCGCGGCCCGCCTGGCATTCGTGTTCGCACATTGAAAGAGCCTCGACACCCGACATGGCGGCTTCAACTATTCTCACGGTCAACGACCTGGCGAAATCGTTTGGTCCCGATCACATCTTCAGCGATGTCTCGTTTCAGATCGCCGATCGAGAGCACGTCGCGCTCGTCGGCGTTAATGGAGCCGGAAAGTCGACGATTCTGCGGATTGTCGCTGGATTCGACGTTCCGTCAAGCGGCGAGATCGCGGTGGCTCGCGGCGCTCGCATGGCCGTCCTCTCCCAGGAACCCCGCTTCGATGTGGACCGCACGGTCCGTGAAGAAGCCCAACTCGCTTTTGAAGAAGCGCTCTCGGCGCTGGCGCGCATGCGCGAGCTTGAGACGGCAATGCAGTCCGCGAGCGGCGTTTTCCTCGACGAACTCTTCCAGGAGTATGAGCGCCTCAGCGTGCACTTTGAAGTGGCGGGTGGCTACGACGTAGAACACCGCACCGACGAAGTCCTGAGCGGCCTGGGGTTCTCTGGCGAACAGGTCAACGAATCGGTAACGACCTTAAGCGGTGGCCAGAAGACGCGCGTCGCGCTGGCCAAGGCGCTCCTGTCTGAGCCTGATCTGCTGCTCCTGGATGAGCCGACGAACCATCTCGATCTCGGCATGCTGCAATGGCTGGAAGGATTCCTGGCATCCTGGCGTGGAGCATTCCTGGTCGTGTCGCACGATCGCTATTTTCTCGATCGGGTCACCAATCGCACCCTCGATCTCTCGTTCGGACGCCTTGAAGACTACCCTGCCGCCTATGGCCGGTTCCTGGAGCTGCGCGAAGAGCGGCTCGAACGTCGTCGCCAGGAATACGAGGAACAGCAGGCCCTGATTGCTCGGACCGAAGACTTCATCCGCCGCTATAAGGCTGGGCAGCGATCGAGAGAAGCGCGTGGCCGCCAAACACGTCTCGATCGCCTCGATCGCCTCGATCGTCCGGAAGAACACGGCGGCCTCAAGCTGCATGCGAACCCCACCTTGCGAAGCGGCCGCGAGGTTATCACCGCGACGCCTCTGCGCGTTGGATACCAGGACCCAGGGAGCGAGCGCGTGCTGGTCACGACTCCTGAGCTCCGGGTCGAGCGTGGCGATCGGGTGGCCATCATTGGAGACAACGGCAGCGGCAAATCGACGCTCCTGAAAGCAATCGTGGGCGAGCTTCCCACACTGAAAGGGAGAGTCGGCTTCGGCACGAATGTGAAGCCTGGCTACTACGCACAGGGTCATGAAGGGCTACCCCTCGAAGGCTCGCCCCTCTCGGTGCTCCTTGCCCGCCAGCCAATGGGCGAGGAATCGGCGCGAACATATCTCGCACGATTTCTCTTCGGTGCTGATGAAGTCGAGAGATCGATTGGCGCACTCTCTGGAGGCGAACGCTCGCGGCTGGCGTTGGCCTGTCTCCTTGTGGAAGGGTCAAACCTGCTGATCCTGGACGAGCCGACAAACCATCTCGACATCCAGGCCAGAGAAACGCTGGAAGAAATGCTGGCGACGTACGATGGCTCCGTTCTCTTCGTGTCTCACGATCGGTTCTTTATCGACCGCGTGGCAACCAAGGTTTGGGAAATCGAGGATGGGACTCTCATTCCCTATCTGGGCAACTACTCGGATACGCTCAGGCAAAAGGCGCGCAGGGCCACAACCGCGAGCAACGAGAGCAAGGCCCAACCGCGTCCCATTGCAACCAGGATTGTGTCCCAATCTGACATTCGCCGATCGGGCGAGAATTCAGATTCACGTCTTCAGCGACGGCTCGTTGCTGCCGAGCGGGAAATTGGAAAGTTGGAAGGGACGCTGAATGAGTTGAGCGATGCAATTGCCATTGCCGGAATCGACGGAAATCGCGATGCGCTTGCGCTCCTGAGCGACGATTACGCCAGGACGCAGGATCAGCTCGACGAAGCGTATGCCCTGTGGGAAGAGCTCAATACCCAGATTGCTTCATTGACGCCTGTTGCGGCGGTTTGATGAGTTGCTCCCAAATGTCGGTGGCAGCACCCTCATTCGCTCCTGCAGCGCTGCGGATTGGGTTGACGGGTCCAATCGCCTCGGGTAAATCGACAGTGGCGGGGATGCTCCGGGAGATGGGCGCGGAAGTTATTGATGCGGACGAGGTCTACCGATCACTCGTCCGGCCCGGCGCCCCACTCCTGGCATCAATCGCCCACCGGTTCGGCAATGAAATCCTCGATAGATGCGGCGAGCTCGATCGCAATAAGCTTGCCGAAATCGTCTTCACCGATGCCGGCGCGCTCGCGGACCTTGAGCAACTGACGCATCCAGCCGTTCTGGCCGAAATCTATCGGCAGATGGAACGGTCCAGAAGTCCTGTGATTGTCGTCGAGGCCATCAAGCTCATCCAGTCAGGTCTCGCCAGGGGAATGGACCAGCTTTGGATTGTAACGGCCGATCCCGAGGTTCGGGTCGCACGGCTGCGGTTGCGCAATGGCATCAGCACCGAGCGCGCGCAATCTCGCGTCTTACTGGGTTCCGATCCGTTGCCAGCACGTATGCAACCGGATGTCCTGATCGATACTTCCGGCGATCTCGCGGCGACACGCCGCGACGTCGAAAAGGCTTGGCAAACACAGGTGTCGCCGGCACGTGCAGAACAACATGCACTCACTCGTGGTGCAAAGGAGGTTTGATGACCGACCGATTGCAGGTTGAAGTTTACTTCGATTACGCGTGCCCCTTCGTTAACGCGGCGGCGAAATGGACCGACGAGTTGAATCGACAACTCGGAAACGATTGGATAGATTTTAGCTGGCGGTTCTTTCCTTTGGAGCAGGTCAACGCGCCCGCCGACAGCCAGGAAACCGTGTGGGACCTCCCCCCCGAAAACCGATCTCAGGCGCGCAACAGCATGCACGCGGCGGTGGCCGCGATGAGACAGGGGAAGGAGCAATTTGAACGATTCAATCTGGCGCTCCTTGCCCTGAAACACGATCAAGGTCAGGATCACGGTAAGCGCGCAACGCTCGACGAGGCCGCAAGAAGCGCAGACCTGAACCTGGACCGATTTCATGCTGACCTGGAGGATCGGTCGCTCTTGACGAGAATCCGGGATGATTATCTTCAGGGACGCAACGTTCATGGCGTTTTTGGCACGCCTACATTCGTCTTTCCCGGCGGTGAATCCGCCTATCTTCAGATATTGCCGCCACCGCCAGCGGCGGACGCCATCCCTTTTTGGCAGGAATTTGCGTCAAACGTCCAGAACCGGCCCTATCTCCGGGAGATCAAGCGAACCAAGCGACCCCAATAATGCGGAGTGAGTCACGTCCAGATGCCATTTCGCCAATGCGCATCGAGCAGATTCAGAAACGTCTCCTCGAATGGTTCCGCCAGCATGCTCGGGACCTGCCGTGGCGGCGCACTCGTGATCCCTACGCCATCCTGGTATCCGAGATCATGTTGCAGCAGACTCAGGTTGATCGCGTCGTTCCTTACTTCGAGCGCTTTCTCGAGCGCTATCCGACGGTTGATGATTTAGCCGCGGCGCCGGCAGCTGATGTCATTCGCATCTGGTCCGGTCTCGGATACAACCGCCGCGCAGTCAATCTACAGCGAGCCGCTGTTGCCGTTTCCACCCAATTTGGCGGGACATTCCCGGACCAACCGGACGAGCTTCGCAAGTTGCCCGGGGTCGGCGCCTATACCGCTGGAGCCTTGGCGGCATTCGCCTTCGAACGAGACGTGGTCTTCCTCGATACGAACATGCACCGGGTTGTAAGCCGCCTCATTTTTGGCAATGGCTCGCCGAGTGACAAGGAGGTGCTGGCCGCCGCGGCCCTCCTCCTGCCGAAAGGACGCGGCTGGGAGTGGAACCAGGCGCTGATTGAGTTTGGCGCTCTGCAATGCACGGCGAAACGTCCGGCTTGCATTGTTTGCCCGCTTAATCAATGCTGCGCGGCATTTCCCACCATGCAATCGACGCTGGCCGAAAAACGAACGGCCGCACGAAAGAAGAATAGCGATCCGTTTGAAACGTCGTCCCGATACTTTCGAGGACGCATTGTCGAGGTCCTGAGGGCGCTGCCCCCGCACGACAACGCTGGCATCGCGCTCACCCAGCTTGGCCCCCAGGTGCGGGACGGCTTTTCTCCTCAAGATCTCCCTTGGCTGCAGAGTCTCGTGGAAGGACTGCAACGCGATGGTTTGGCGGCCATCGCGGAGGAATCGCCCCGATATGATGCGGACTCGGATCAGTCCCCACCATCCCCGCGAGTTCGGCTCCCGTGACCATTTTCCTGGCAGTGGCTCTGTCCTGGAGTGCGCCGAGTCCTCGTTGGATCGGAAGTGTGCAGACCTCATACCAATCTACAATGCCGTAATGAAACCTGATCCTTCTCTCCAATACGGTTTCCTGACCGACGCGACGCTCTGCATCGGATGCAAAGCGTGCGAAGTCGCGTGCAAACAATGGAACCAGCTTCCGGCTGATTCCGCGTCCGCTATGGTGGGATTGTCAGGCTTTAGCTATGACAACACGATCGATCTCGGCGCGACAACATGGCGGCACGTTGCGTTTATTGAACAAGATTCCCCCGCGGGCGTTGCCTGGCTCATGCTGAGCGACGTGTGCAAGCACTGCGTCCATGCTGGTTGCCTGGATGCCTGCCCGACTGGGGCCATCGTCCGCACCGAGTTCGACACCGTGGTCATCCAGGACAACATCTGCAACGGATGCGGCTACTGCGTTCCCGCATGTCCATTCGGCGTTCCTCAGCTCGACCGCTCGGACGGTGGCTCACACAAATGCACGCTCTGCTACGATCGCCTTCTTGGAGGAATGACGCCCGCCTGTGCGAAATCGTGTCCAACGGATTCGATCCGCTTTGGACTGGTCGCGGAACTTCGGGAAGACGGGCGTCAACGCGTTGACAGGTTGCGTTCAGAAGGGGTCGACGCGCACTTCTATGGAGACGAACACTTGGGAGGAACCGGCGGCATTGGCGGCCTCAATGCCATGTTCGTGTTGAATGGTTCTCCTTCGATGTTTGGATTGCCGGCCAGGCCCAGCTTACCAGGGCACAACATCAAACCCGCGGCGTTTGGCGCACTGCTCACCGCCGCTGGATTTACGCTCCTCGCGATGATTTCCATGCGGCGCACGCGTTGACCGTACCCACTTCAACGCGTCACGAGCCCGAGAACGAGTCGACTGTCAGAGTCGGATACTACGGCGTTCCGGTCATCCATGAACCTCACTGGAAGTGGCTGGTTATCGGGTATTTTTTCTTCGGGGGCATCTCAGGCTCCGCCGCCGTCATCGGGGCCTATGTCCAACTCTTCGGTGGCCCGTCAATCGCACGCATTGGTCGTCACGCCGCGTATGTGTCCATGATTGCGCTCGCCCCGTGCCCGCTCTTACTTATCCTCGATCTAGGTCGCCCGTCACGCTTTCTCAACATGCTGCGCGCCTTTCGCCCGAGCTCCCCAATGTCTCTCGGCACGTGGGGCCTGACAGCGTTTGGCCTCCTATGCACGCTCAGCGCCGCGCTTCACCTCCTTCACGATCTGGCAGGTCGTGCAGATGGCGGCGCCGCCTTCTCCAAATCCTCCTATCAGGGTCCGACACTTCTCGCGTCACTGAACTGCCTGGCGGGGCTCTTTGTTGCTGGGTACACCGGAGTCCTCCTCGCCGCCACGGCGGTTCCCCTCTGGAGTAAGAGGCCCGGCCTACTCGGCCCACTCTTTCTTTCGTCAGCGATGACGTCCGGCGCTGCCGCCCTGACGGCCTCCACCCACATCTGGCCCTCGGGGGATCACCGCGCGGAAGATGCTCTGCAGCGATTTGAAACGATCTCAACTCTGATCGAAGGCGTCTTGCTTCTCTCATGGCTGAGCGCACTTGGACCTACGGCGAAACCGCTAACGCAAGGGCTCATGGGATATGTCGTGCGGAATGGCGTGGCCGGCGTTGGCATCGCCCTCCCCCTGACTATCTCGGCCATCTCCCACCTACTGCCTTCCCGCTTCCGCCGCTCGGCTTCGCTCGCGTCGGCTGCCCTCACGCTGACCGGTGTTTTCGCGTTGCGATACGCGGTTGTCGAAGGCGGGCGAAGATCGGCCAATGACCCTCTGGCGACGATTGAGATGACCGGCTGAAATGCCGATTCGCACTCAGGCGATTTGTTCCCTCAACCATTCCTGGACGTCCGCAATAGCGATCCGCTCCTGGGTCATGTCATCTCGGTGTCGCACGGTCACAGTCTGATCTTCGAGAGAATCAAAATCAACAGTGAAGCAAAAGGGTGTGCCGATTTCGTCGTGGCGACGATACCGCTTTCCGATGTTTCCAGTTTCATCGTAGTCGACAAACATGCCTGAGCCCGCAATGAGCGATTCAAAGAGGCGGCGCGCCGGCTCGACCAGTTCGGGCTTTTTCAAGAGTGGCAACACCGCGGCCTTGAATGGCGCAACTCGCGGATGAAACCGCAGCACCACGCGGGTATCCGGCTTGCCGTTTACATCGAAGGTCTCTTCTTCGTCGTACGCGTCGATGAGAAGCGTCAGAATTGTCCGATCCACGCCAAATGTCGGCTCAATCACATGGGGAAGATAGCGGCGATTCTCGGCTTGGTCGAAATACTCCAGATCCTGCCCGCTAAACGCCTGGTGTTGCGAAAGATCGAAGTCCGTTCGATTCGCCAGCCCGTAGAGCTCCCGCCAACCCATGGCCCCCGGAAACTGGTATTCGAAGTCGACGGTGCGACTTGAGTAGTGGGAAAGCTCGTCCGATTCGTGTTCTCGAATACGGGTGAACGTGTCCCGGATGCCGATATGGCGAAGCCAGGTCCGCATCAATTCAAGCCACGTTTCGAATGCCTCGGCCGTCTCATCTGGCTTGGAAAAGTACTCGATCTCCATTTGTTCGAACTCAAGCAGCCTGAATATGAAATTGCCTGGGGTGATCTCATTTCGGAATGCTTTGCCGATCTGGGCGATGCCAAACGGCACCTTCACTCGACCGGTGGCAAGAATGTTCTTATATTGAACGAACATCGCCTGGGCAGTCTCCGGCCGCAGATAAACAACGGTGCCTGTCTCCTCAACAGGGCCGATCGTGGTTCGAAACATCATATTGAATTGTCGGGCATCAGTCAGGGTCGCGTTGCCGCACGTCGGACACTTGATGCCCGCCGTCTTGATGATTGCCGAGAGTTCGTCCGGTGACTTCCCCTCAACCTGTTGTCCCAGTCGCGTTTCAATCAGATGGTCGGCGCGAAATCGGCTTCTGCAGGTACGACAATCAACGAGTGGATCATTGAAGTTCTCGACATGCCCCGACGCCTCCCAAACCCGCGGGTGCATCAAAATCCCCGCGTCGAGGCCGACGATCTCCTTGCGCTGATGGACGAACATCCTCCACCAGAGATCCTTGACATTCCGCTTGAGTTCAACTCCAAGCGGCCCGTAGTCCCAGGTGTTTGCCAATCCTCCATAGATGTCCGAACCTGGGAAGACAAAGCCTCGTCGCTTGCTCAGCGCGGCGATCTTCTCCATCGTGGCAACTCGCGTAGATTCCACTTCGATCATGACCCACTCTCCAAGGACCGCTGCCAGGGCACGGACGGGCAGCGGAGGGATGTTTTCCACGCTGATCGCCGCACTCCAACTTCGGTAAGAGCGCGGCGCATCGGAACGCAAAGTTTTTTAGTCCAGGTGTCCCTCGCGCTCGCGCCCGGCTGTCGTCTCCTGCCGGGATGCTCCTGGACCGCTGGCCATCCTCCGATACACCTGAGTCGTGGAAATGCTCACATGGCCCAGCAACTGCTGGACTTCGCGCAAATCCGCCCCCCGTCCCAACGCGTGCGTGGCAAACGTATGCCGCAGCGTGTGCGGAGTTATGTCGGCGATACCGGCGCGATTCGCATACGACTTGAGGATGAGCCAGAACCCCTGGCGAGTTAAACGATTTCCCCGATGGTTCAAGAAAAGCGCCTGCTCCTCCCTCAGAACCAGAACTGGCCGCGCCTGCGAAAGGTAGTGCGTGATGGCGTCTACCGCGCTGCCGCGGAGCGGGACTCGCCGCTCTCGAGCCGTCCTCCCCGCACACCGAATGTGGCCAGTAGGGAGATCGACATCGTCGCAATCGAGGGCAACGAGCTCGCTCACGCGCATACCGGTCGCATACAGGGTCTCAAGCATGGCTCGATCGCGCGACGTCTCCGGACGGTGTCCGTTTGCCAATCCGTCCTTGTTGGGTTGATCCAGCAGCAGCGCGACTTCCGTTGCGGAAATCGATCGCGGCGTGTACTTGTCGACCTTCGGCGAAGTCATCCGCGCCGCCGGATCACCACGCATTTCGCCCTCGGCGATGAGATAATTGAAGAACGACTTAATGGCTGCCATCTTGCGCGCCACCGTTGAGGACGCGTACTTGCGGCTCTTCAAATAGAGCAGGTAGTTTGTGAGATGTTGATCCGAGAGTTCATCCCAGGACTGAACCTGAGCGAGATGCATCGCCGATGACGGGCCTGGCTGATTTGATTCAGTGTCAGCCGATTCACGGCCACCTTCGTCGGTGCTCTCTCCCCGAAGAAACGCAAGAAACTGATTCAAGTCATTCCGATAGGCGAAGATCGTGTTTACGGAAAATCCTCGCTCGGCCTCCAGCACCTGCAAGAATCGTTCGACATGTTGCTGCATTGCATCCTCCCGCACTCGGCACGGTCGCATCGAGACCTTCTCGCAAGCTAAAGAACTGCGCCATGGATTGCCTGAATAGCCATGAGTGCTTCCGAAATGGGCGTCCAATCCATACCGAACGCCTGCGCGACGCCCGAATGCGTGATTTGACCGTCCAGGACATTGATGCCCTTTGCCAGCGCCGGATCGTGCGCGGCAGCGTTGTACAACCCCAGATCGGCAAGCGCGATCCCATAAGGAAGCGTGGCGTTCGAAAGTCCAATCGTGCTCGATCGTGGAACGGCCCCCGGCATATTCGTCACGCAGTAATGAACGACATCATGAACGCGGTATGTCGGATCACTATGGGTGGTCGGCCTGGCAGTCTCAATGCAACCGCCCTGGTCTATGGCCACATCGACTACCACTGTTCCAGCCGCCATCGACGCGACCATTTCCTCCAAAACCACTTTCGGCGCCTTTGCGCCCGGCAGCAAAACAGCCCCAATCACCAAATCAGCGTTCCGTACCGCCGCGGCAACGTTGGCCGTATTCGACGCGAGCGTGTTCATTCGGCCATGAAGCAGAGTGTCGAGATGGCGCAATCGATCGAGCGAGCGATCGATTATGGTGACATTTGCGCCCATGCCAATGGCGATCACGGCCGCGTTTAAACCCACCACTCCGCCGCCTACGATCACGACCTCGGCTCCAGGCACGCCAGGAATGCCACCCAGAAGAGTTCCTCTTCCTCCGTGCGCCTTCTCGAGGTGATGGGCGCCCACCTGGACGGACATTCGTCCCGCCACCTCGCTCATCGGGGTCAATAGCGGTAGTGTCCCGTTTTCGAGTTGAACAGTCTCGTAAGCGACAGCGTTTACCCGGTTCTGGACCAACGCGAGCGTAAGCGCTTCGTCGGCCGCCAGGTGGAGATAGGTAAAGAGCAGTTGTCCCGCGC
>JBBRVX010000070.1:0-21995 GCA_038246475.1 Thermomicrobiales bacterium
GATCTCTTCCGGGTGCGCGGGGGGCTCGTCGCCGAGAAGCTTTCGTACGTCAAAGGTTAATGCGGAATGCGGGTAATCAGTGCCCCTTCGCGGCGGTGAGCCCTCCCCCCTACCCCCCTCTCCCAGTGCGCTGAGGAGAGGGGGACGGTCCCGGCACCTGAGCAACCCGGCAGTCTTCCTCTGCATTCCGTACAAGAGGAGCCGCCTGTAATCCCGAGCGCACGAGGGATCTCGGTTCCATACGCGGATGTTGGAGGGAGAGCACGAGATCCCTTCGTCGTGTTGAAGCAAGGAGGCCATCGTGTCAGCAACCATTGAAACCGCGAACATCCTTCCGCGTTGGAACCTCGACAGCCTCTTTCCGGGGCCCGATGCGCCGGAATTACTTGCCGCCATGGACGCTGTGCAACGCGGCATTGCCGATCTTGAGGCGCTCTTCGACCAGCATGGCGTTGGGACGACGCCTGCCGGGAGGGTCGACTCCGCGCTGGTTTCCCTCTTCGAGAAGATCGTCGCCCGTTACAACGCGCTGCTGGAACAGGCGGTGCGCGTCGATGGTTACCTCTACTGCCTCGTCGCCGCCGATGTGCGGGACGAAGTCGCGGGCGCCAAGGCCAGCGAATGGAGCCAGCTCAAGGTCGGCCTCGCCCGCATCGCGCCCCGCTGCACCTCCTGGATCGGCGGGCTTGATCTCGACGCCCTCGTCTCGCTTTCCGCCGTGGCCCGGGAGCATGCTTCAGCGTTGCGGCGGATGCAGAGCGCCGCGTCGCATCTGATGCCGGCCGGCGAAGAAGCGCTGGCCGCGGCGCTCGGCCCCTCGGCGGCCGCGGCGTGGGTGTCGCTGCGCGACGAGCTGGCGGGACGAGCGACGGCGCGCGTCGAGATCGACGGCGAGGAGCGAGAGCTGCCGCTCAGTGAGATCGGTGCACTCGCGTGCCACGAGGACCGCGACGTGCGCCGTCGCGCCTTCGAAGCCACCGAATCCGCCTGGCGCGACCTGGCGATTCCGCTGGCGGCGGCGCTGAATGGCGTCAAGGGTCAGCAGTTGGTCCTCTCGCAACGCCGGGGCTGGACCGATCCACTCGATCAGGCGCTCTTCGCCAACGCCATCGACCGCCCAATCCTCGATGCCCTGCACAGGGCGATCCGCGAGGCGCTGCCCGATTTCCGCCGCTACCTCCGCGCCAAGGCGCGGCTGCTAGGCCTCCCTCAATTGGCCCGATATGACCTCTCCGCGCCGGTCGGCGAGCCGTCGCCCTGGCCATACGAAAGGTCTCGCGCGTTTATCACCGAGGTCTTCACGGCTGAGCATCCAAAGCTGGGCGCTTTGGGCAAGCGCGCCTTTGCCGAGGGCTGGATCGATGCCGAGCCGCGCGAAGGCAAGGACGGCGGCGGGTTTTCGTGCCCGGTCGGTGGCGGCGTGACGCGCATCTTTCTCAACTACCAGCCGGTCTACACCCTGATGAGCGTGCTAGCCCACGAGATCGGGCATTCCTACCAGGACTACGTCGTCGCCGAACGAGGGCGCACGCCGCTGCAATCCCCCCCTGACGATCTTTTCACGTCGACCAGCTTCCCCATGACCCTGGCGGAGACCGCCAGCACGCTCTGCGAAGCCCTGGTGCAGCGCATCGCCCGCGCCGACCTCAGCCCGGCCCAGGAGGCGGCGACCATCGACGGCTGGCTGCTAAGCGTTTCTGGCCTGGTGTTTGGAACCCACGCCCGCTTCATGCTCGAAGAGGCGGTGTTCGCCCAACGCCGAGAGCGCGAGCTTTCGCCCGCCGAGCTCGACGAGCAGATGGCGAACGCCTGGCGCGAGGTGGCCGGCGATGCCATCGATCCGGAGACCGTCTCCGCCACCGAATGGACGAAGTCCCACTTCTTCATCGAGGATCTCTGGTACTACAACTTCCCCTACGCCTTCGGCGTGCTCTTTGCGCTAGGGCTGCTCGCGGTGCGTGACGCGCATCCCGACGGCTTCTACGAGCGCTTCGACGACCTTCTGGCCGACTCCGGGATGATCGACGCCGCAGACCTCGCCGCGCCATTCGGCATCGATCTGCGCGATCCCGCCTTCTGGCGCACGAGCCTCGACAGCTACCGGGCCGATGTGGCGCGGTTGGAGGAGCTTGCGGGGGTGACGGAGGGTCATGGGGTGATGGGGTGATGGGGTGATGGGGTGAACGACGAGCAGCGTCCCGTCGATCTCTCGTCGTTCACCCCATCACCCTATGACCCCGTCACCCATCACCCTCCGTCACCCGTCACCCGTCACCCTTCGAGCGACACGGTCCAGAGCTGGAACCAGTCTTCCGGCGGGTTGACGAAGCCTTTGACACGAGGTGAGAGGGCCAGCGGCGCCCGATCGAAGGTGATCGGGATGAAGGCGGCGTCCTCATGCATGATGATCTCCTGCGCCTGCTGGTAGAGATCGTGCCGCTTGCCGTCGTTCAGCTCGGCCGCGGCCTGGTCGAAGAGCTCATCGACCTGCGGGTTGCTGTAGTAGCCGGAGTTCGTGCCGTTCGGGGACTGGAACTTGGAGTGGGCAATGAGCTGCAGCCAGTAGTCGGCGCTCATGCCCCAGCCGAGCTGCAAGCCGCCATGCTCCGGCGGCAGCCCTTCCGCCCAGGCGTGCATGTAGGTGACCCATTCCATCTTTTCCAGATTGAGTTTGATCCCGACTTCCTTCCATTCCTGCTGCATGCGAGCCACCACGGCGTCGCCGTACTGCCCATATTCGGCGACGCGGAAGGTCGCCTCGACGCCATCCTCGAAGCCGGCCTCGGCCACCAGCGCCTTGGCCCGTTCCGGGTCGTAGTCAAATCCCTTGAACTCGGGGTCGAAGGCATTGCAGCCGGGCGGAATGATGCCATTGGCCACCTTCTGGCTGCCGTTGGCCAGATCGTCGACGATCCCCTGGCGATTGAACCCCATGTTCATCGCCTGGCGGATCTCCTTGATGGCCGTGACATCATTCTTGAAATTGAGATACCAGTAGTTGACGTACGGGCCGTCGTTCATGGAGATGGTGAAGCCGCTGCTCTCCAGATCGGCCAGGTTGTCCGGCGGGATCCAGAGCATCATGTCCGTTTCGCCGGCCTTCAGCGCGGAGATCGCGGCCTGGGAATCGGGAATGATCCGCCAGATGATCTTCTCCAGCAGCGCCTTATCCTCGCCCCAATAGTCGGAATAACGGACCATCGAGGAGAGCTCGCCTTCCTTTCGCTCTTCGAGCATGAAGCGGCCGGTGCCGATCGGATTCTGGGCGAAGCCCTCGTTGCCGTTGGCGCGCACCGCCTCCGGGCTGATCATCAGCGGCTCGCCGTAGCTCTGGTTCTGCATGCGCAGGAACTCGGCAAAGGGCCGGCTCAGCTTCATCGTGACCGTGTAATCGTCGACGATGACGATCTCTTCCAGCGGCTCGAAGGCGTAGAAGGTGAAGCTGTTGGCGCGCGGGTAATAGAACTCGAAGTCTTTGTCCCAGATGCGCCGCACGTTGAAATCGACCACGCTGGCATTGAAATCGGTGCCGTCATGAAACTTCACACCCTGGCGCAGGCGGAAGGTGTATTCCATGCCGTCGTCGGAGATGTCCCAACTCTCGGCCAGACAGGGCTCCAGCACCGGAAAGGTGCTGTTAGGATCGGTGAGGTTTTCGCGGGAGAGTCCCTCGAACATCTGCAGGGTGTGCTTGTAGGTGTCCCAGCCGCCGGTGGCGTGTGGATCGAAGATGTCGGGCGCCGTCGGCACGCTGACAATCAGGGTGCCCGCGCCGCCCTCTTGCAACGCCGCCGCGCTGAGGACGCGCAGACGGCCTCCCGCGGCGATGGCGTTTGCCTGCCCGATGCCGCCCAGCAAGGCCGCCGCTCCGGTGACCGCCGTGCCCTTCAGGATGCCGCGTCGCGAGAGCGTGTTACCGAGGAATCCGTCCATGGTCCCGTCTCCTTCTTCTGGTGCTGGCGGCAGTGCGATCCAGCGTGCCGATTTCACGTCTTTGCCGTGATGCGCAAACCAACGGTGGATCACGCCGCCGCGTGATCGGCACCCCCTTTCAGCGCTCCGTTTTCTCTCGCTGTTGGTCGCCCATCTGCCGGGTAGAGATGACACGCCACGCGGTGACCCGGCGCCTGATTCGCGAGGGGCGGCTGCACCTGACGGCAGATGTCCATGACGTATGGGCAGCGGGTGTGGAAGCGGCAGCCACCCGGGGGATCGACGGGGCTGGGCACATCGCCGGTAAGAATCAGGCGCTCCCGCTGCTGGCCGACCTCCGGGACCAGCACCGCCGAGACGAGCGCCCGGGTGTAGGGGTGCAGCGGTTCGACATGGATGGCCTCGCTTGGCCCTTCCTCGACCACCTGCCCCAGATACATCACCATCGTCACGTCGCAGAAGTACTCGACGACGTTCAGGTTGTGGCTGATGAAGAGATAGGTCAGGCCCAGGTCGCGTTTCAGGTCATTTAGCAAATTGAGGATTTGCGCCTGCACCGAAACGTCGAGCGATGAGGTCGGTTCATCGAGGACGATGAATGACGGCCGCAGCGCCAGCGCCCGGGCAATGCCGATCCGCTGCCGCTGCCCGCCGGAGAACTCGTGCGGGTAGCGGCCGCGCACGTCCGGATCGAGCCCGACCTGCGCCAACAGCTCGCCCGCCCGCCGCTCCGCGTCCCGGCGCGAGGCTTCGCGGTGGATGACCAGCGGCCGGGAAACGATCTCCCCCACCGTCCGCCGCGGATTGAGCGACGAATGCGGATCCTGAAAGACGATCTGCATCTGCCGCCGTGCCCGCCGCAGCTCGGCGGAGGCGGCATGGGTGAGGTCCTGACCGTCAAATTGGATCTCGCCTGACGTGGGCTCGATCAGGCGCAAGAGGAGGCGGCCGAGTGTGCTCTTGCCGCAACCACTCTCACCGACGACGCCGACCGTGCGGCCACGTGGCACGACGAGGGAGACATCGTCGACGGCGTGCACCGCCCCGGTGGTGCGCGAGAAGAAGCCGCCTGAAGTAAAGGGAAAGTGCTTGACCAGATGCCGCGCTTCCAGCAGCGGCGCCGCGGCAATCACCCCGCTTCCTTCGCGGCCGTTGGGCGCCGGGCCCCTGGTGATGGATTCCGCGCTCACGCGTCTTTTCCCGGGAGGAGGGGCGCGCCCATCTGGTCCTCGACCGTGGCCAGGCGCTTGCCGCGTTGGCCGGCGCGCGGAATGGCCCCCAACAGGGCGCGGGTATAGGGGTGCTCGGGGGCGGCCAGAATTCGCTTGACCGGTCCCGCTTCCACCATCTGACCCCGGTACATCACCACCACGTCGTCGCACATGCGGGCGATGACGCCGAAATCGTGCGAGATGAAGATGATGGCCCGTTGCGGATCGGCGGCGATGGCGTCGAGCAGCTCCAGGATTTGCGCCTGGATGGTCACATCCAGCGCCGTTGTCGGCTCGTCGGCAATCAGCAGGTCGGGGTGGCAGGAGAGGGCCATGGCGATGATCACCCGTTGCCGCATCCCGCCCGAGAGCTGATGCGGGTAGGCGGTCAACTGCCGCTCGACGGTCGGAATGCCGACCTGGGTGAGAAGATCCCGGGCGCGGGACATGGCCGCGGCGCGGTCGATGGGCTCGTGATGGATGAGCATGTCGGTCATCTGCCGGCCGACCGTGAATGAGGGATTGAGCGAGGTCATCGGGTTCTGGAAGATCATGGCGATGCGCTTGCCGCGCAATTGCCGCATCGCCTCTCCGCGCAGCTCCAGCAGCGACATACCGTCGAAGGCGATCGTGCCGTCGACGGTCCGCCCCCCAGGCGGCAGGAGGCGCATCACCGCGTTGGCGGTCATCGTCTTGCCCGAGCCCGACTCGCCGACGATGCCGGTCACGGTGCCCCGGCGCACGGAGAAACTGACATCATCGACGGCCCGCAGCGGCGCTCTCCTCCGGCGCTCGATCTCGACGGTCAGGTTCGAGACCTCCAGCAGAATCTCTCCAGCAGTACGGCCCTGGCCGGTACGTTCGACTGTCGCGGCCTGGTCGATCATTGCCCCTGTCCATGCGGGTCGAGGAGGGTGCGCAGCCCGTCGCCGACGAAGTTGAAGGCCAGCGCCACCAGTACGATCATGATGCTCGGCATGAGCACGACGTGCGATGCGGTCGAGATCGAGCCTTTGCCGCTATTGACCATGTAACCCCAGTCGGAGGCGGGCGGGCTGGCCCCCAGCCCGAAGAAGCTCAGCCCGGCCGCGACCAGGATCATGAAGCCAACCAGAATCGTGGCGTAAACGATGAGCGGCCCGATCACATTCGGTAACAGCTCGTGCCCGATGATCTCGCCGGGTCCGGCGCCGGTGGCCCGCGCCGCTTCGACGAAGTCCTGATTGCGCAGCGAGGCCACCTGGGTGCGCACCACCCGCGCCATGTACGGCACCAGGATGAAGATGATGGCGATGATCTGATTGCGGGGCCCAGGACCCAGGACCCCGGCGATGAGGATGGCCAGCAAGACGACCGGGAAGGCGAAGAAGATATCCAGGGCGCGCATGATGACCTGGTCAATCTTGCCCCCCGCGTAGCCGGCGGCCAACCCGAGTCCAAGCGCGATCAGTGCGGCAATGACCGTCGGCGTGACGCTGACGAAGAGCGAGAGCCGGCCGCCAAAGATCAAGCGGCTCAGGATGTCGCGGCCGACCTCGTCCGTTCCCAGCAAATGCCCCTCCACGCCGGGTCCGGCGCGCCGCAGCCCTTCGTATTGGTAATCCGGATCGAACGGCGCCACCCAGGGCGCGAAGACCGCCGCCAGGACGACGACAGTGACGATGGCCAGACCGACCACCGCCATCCAGTCGGCGGCAAAGCGATGCCACGCTTCGGCCAAGCGGGAGTCGGGGGCGCCCGGCGATGCGGCAACGGCCGGAGCGGCGATCTCTACGCTGCCCTGCACGGGTGCACCGCTCCCTAACCTCGCGCTCGGGGATCGAGCGCGAGATTGACGACATCGACGGCCAGATTGACCAGCACGAACCAGACGGCCACCACCAGCACGGCCCCTTGGACCACGGCGATGTCGCGGGCCAAGATCCCTTTGTAGAGGGCGTCTCCGACGCCGGGCCAGGCGAAGATGTATTCGGTGAAGACCGCGCCGCCCAGCAGAAAGCCAATTTGCAGGCCGGAGATGGTCACGATCGGGGGGAGCGCGTTGCGCAGGGCGTAGGAGAGCGTCACGGTGCGCTCCGGCAGCCCGTTGGCGCGCGCGGCCTTGATGTACTCCTGGCTCATCGTCTCCAGCATCGCCGAACGGACCATGCGGGCGATGATCGCGGCCGGGGGAATCGCCGTCGTCACCGCCGGCAGGACCAGGTGGTTGAGCAGGTCGAGACGCCCCCCTCCACCCCTCAGGTCGGTCATGCCCTGCACCGGAAACCATTTCAGTTGCACGGCAAAGACGATCACCAACCCTAGACCAAAGACAAATGTGGGGATGTTGGCGGCGATCAACGTGGCCCCCATGGCGGCGTGATCGAAGGGGGTCTCCCGGCGGATGGCCGAGATCAAACCGACCGCGACGCCGAGGGGAATGGCGATGATCAATGCCCCGCCGAGCAGAATCGCGCTGTTGCGCAGCCGATCGCCCAGCAACTCGGTCACCGGCATGTTGCTGGAGAAGGAGAGGCCGAGATCGCCGCGCAGCGCCCGCCCCAGCCACGTGATGTACTGCTCTGGAATCGGCCGGTCGAGCCCGAGATAGCGCCGGAATTCCTCGACGCTCTCCCGGGTGGCCAGCGGCCCCAGAAGCGCCTTGGCGATATCGCCGGGCACCAGCTGCATGCAGAGGAAGACGACCATCGAGACGCCAAGCAACACCGGGATCGCGCCGAGGAGGCGGCGGGCAGCATAGCCAGCGAGCACGCGGTACACCCTTCCCGCGAACGGCACGCGCCCCATGGGCGATGCATGCCAGAGACATGACGGCTGCCCAGGTTGCAGACAGCATGATCGACGATGCCATAGAGTGTAGAGTGGCTGCTGGTGCACCGCTAGGGAAACGCAACGAACGTTGCACGAATCGCCTTGTACGGAGGCGACAATAGAGGAGTGGACTCGTGACGGAAGGTGAAATCGATCGAGTCGCGGACGAAGCGCTCTGTTTTCTCTCGGCCCTGGAGCTCGGTGCGGCCTATCGCGCCCGCGCCCTGACGCCCTCGGAGGTCACGGATGCCGTACTGCGCCAGATCGAGCGCGTTAACCCGGCCGTCAATGCCTTCATCACCGTCGTCGCCGACGCCGCGCGGAGCGCCGCCCAGGAAGCGGACCGCCGTTTCGCCGAAGGGCGCGTGCTCGGGCCGCTCGACGGCATTCCGCTCGGCATCAAGGACCTTTCCGATACGAAAGGAATCCGCACGACCTCCGGCTCTCGTGTCTACGAGCATCACGTTCCCGACGCCGACGCGCCGGTAGTGGAGCGGATGAAGAACGCCGGGGCCATCATCCTCGGCAAGACGAACACCCCGGAGTTCGGCTGGAAGTCGCCAACCGACAATCCCCTCTTCGGCCCGACCCGCAACCCCTGGAATCCGGACATGACCGCGGCCGGATCGAGCGGCGGCTCGGCGGCGGCGGTGGCCTGCGGCATGGGGCCGATTGCCAGCGGCGGCGACGGCGGCGGCTCCATCCGCCAGCCAGCCAGCTTCTGCGGCGTCTTCGGCATCAAACCGACCTTCGGTTTGGCGCCGATGGCGCCCCCTTCGGTGGTGGCCACGTTCGTCTCCGAAGGGCCGTTGAGCCGGAGCGTGCGCGACGGGGCGCTGATGCTCAATGCCATGGCCGGCTACGATCCGCGGGATCTCTTCTCGAAGCCGGATCGGAACATCGACTATGTTGCGGCATGCGACGGCGGCATCGCCGGATTGCGCGTGGCCTGGAGCCCCGATCTGGGCTATGCCCAGGTCGATCCGGAAGTGCGCGCCATTACCGAACGCGCGGCGCGGCGCTTCGAGGAATTGGGAGCGCATGTGGTGGAAGCCGCTCCCGGCTGGCCCGACCCGTACGAGCTCTTCCACACGCTCTTCTACGCCCTCGTCGGCGGCACCGTCGATACGCTCCTCGGCGAATGGCAAGGAAAGCTCGATCCCGGCCTGGAACGGATCGCCGACGCCGGGCGGATGCTCACCGCGTTCGACGTTTCCCGCGCTCAGGTCGTCCGCAATGAGCTGCAACTCATTGGATCAGCCTTCTTCGAGCGTTACGATCTGCTCCTGACGCCAACCATGACCCTTCCCCCCTTCCCAGTCGGCATCGATTTCCCGCCGGAGGTCGGCGGGCAGCCGGTGACGGGGATGCAGTGGACCGCCTTCACCTTCCCCTTCAACCTGACCGGCGATCCGGCGGCCAGCGTTCCCGCCGATTGGACCGCGAGCGGGCTGCCGGTGGGCTTGCAGATCGTGGGGCCGCGCTGGCATGACGCGCGCGTGCTGCGGGCCAGCGCCGCCTTCGAAGCGATCCAACCCTGGGCGAAACGGCGTCCACCGGTCGTCACCACACCCTGACCGGGGCAGACCAGGGTTCATGGGCATCTTTGCGATCAGCGCCCCGCCGCCAATTGCTCTGCCCGGTAGCGGCGCCGGAATTGTGCCGGCGGCATGCCGAACTGGCGCTTGAAGGCCCGGATGAACGCTGCCTCCGACTCGTAGCCAACATCGAGCGCGACGCGCAGCACCTTCTGGTCCGTCGTTTCCAGGAGCCAGGCGGCGAGTTGAAGACGCCAGCTTGTCAGGTACGCCAGGGGAGGCTGGCCGAGTAACCGCGTAAAGCGCTCCGTCAGCACCGAGCGCGACGTACCAGCCTCGTTCGCCAGCTCGGCCAGCGACCAAGCTCGGGCCGGATCGCGATGCAGCAAGGCCAGGGCGTTGCCGGCCACTTCATCGCGCGCGGCGGCCAGCGACTAAGCTTGGGGATCAGGTCGCCATAAGTGGTAGAAGATCTCCACGACGAGGGCTTTTTGTTCCTCGTCTAGTGCGTTACCGTCATCCGCGTTCGGGAGCCTCGGCGGTCGCTGATGTGGCTGCTCACGACACTTTGTTACTCACGTATTCTTTGAAGGTTTCCCTCTATACAAATCATCATTAATGCTGTAAGGTCAATGTGTCCAGATGTAGCAGCGAAATTGAGCGAAGGTGGCACAGATGTGCCGTTCGGTCGTTAGACAGCGTGGGCGTCGCCCTCGTGGACTTGGCAGAAGCGCGACTATAGGAAGCGGAGGGATTGGCGCGTCGTCTTATTCTTGCGCCGTCTCCCGTGGCATGCGAAATACGTGGTCCGCATCGATCCCCGCTGTGCAGCCCGGCACTGTGTTTTGAATCGGCAGTAGGCAGATAACTTCGGACCATGCTCATTGCCTGGCCCGGAACGGATGCGCGAGCGTTTGTGTGGTGAACTGATGAAATCATACGCCAAGGTCGCAGGAGTAGTATTCGCCGCGTTTTTCGTTCTCTTTCTCCTCGTCGAGCTGGGCGACGTTGCGTTCGTGGCGGATCCGTCGCCGTGGCTGCGAGAGGCCGGCGTGCCCGCGGCGCTGCTAGGTGTCAGCTTCCTCATCGCCGACGCGGTGCTGCCCGTGCCCTCGAGCCTGATCATGATCGCCCACGGAGCGGTCTTTGGGGTAGCCCTGGGTGCGCTGCTGTCCCTGCTGGGCAGCACGGGCGCCATGCTGGTCGGCTTCGCCATGGGACGGAGGGGCGGGGCACTATTGGCCCGCTTCGTCTCGCCGCAAGAGCAGGCCGCGGCCGATCACCTGTTAGAGCGCTACGGGGCGATGGCGATCGTCGTGACGCGGCCGGTGCCGCTCCTGGCGGAGACCGTGGCGGTCCTGGCCGGGGCCTCGTCCTTCGGCTGGAAGAAGGCGACCCTGGCGGCTCTGATCGGGTCGCTGCCGGCCGCTGTTATCTACGCCTTGACCGGGGCGGCGGTGGCCGGGTTCGGGAATGGCACGCTGGTCTTCGTTGCGGTTGTGGCTCTCGCCGGCGGGACGTGGCTCGTATCCCGGTCCGTCAAGCGCCGAATCGTTCGGGAGCGGTCAGATGCATTGGTGGAGTCCTTGTCGGGGATGACTTGACCGTAGATCGCAGGTCACGGCTTTCGTAAGGGAGATCGTTGCGTCCTCGTTACGTCAGGAGGGAACAATGGCGGTTCTCATTTCTCTGGGCGGAAACACTTCAGGTGATGGCTTCTTGCTGGCACCCCTGGATTCGACTTACGACGCTGAAGTAGCGCTCTGGACAGACGCCGGAACAGCGAATGTCACGTTGCAGGCCGCTGCCCCAAACCCAGCCGGCTTGGTCTTTTCGACGACGGCGCCAATCGCCATCTCAACAATCCCGACCATCGTAACAGTACACTCGACGCTGCAGAGCACATCGCACGGTGATACAGTCATTCAAGTGCTCGACGGAGGCGCCGTCGTAGCGAGTTTCACCGTCACATCCATCAAGCATCCCGTGATCAATTTCAACGGGAGGTTCGAGGCGCGATTTGCCACGGACGGAATATTGCCCAATACGAATCCAATGTATACCGCCGCTGTGGATACCATCCCTGGTGGATGGACATGGGGTCTCGAAGGTGAGCCGAATTTCGTACCCACCGTAGGCAACGTCCCCACGAACCTCGAGATCACGGGTGTGGGCCGTACGATTCGGCTCAACAACCCGGTGGCCCTGCGCCCAATGGGCGCAGGTACCGTCCCTGATGTCGTCTCGACCGTCGTCTCCATTAGTGGCGAAACGACTGCTGGCACGGAGACCTTTTCAGTCGGCGATCCTTTGATTGGCCAGCCGGTGAATTTCGGCCCGGACACCTACTTTGCTGGCAATAATGAAAACAACAATTTCCCCGGAATCCCCATGGCCGAGGAGGTCTGGTCCGCCGCGCGGGAGCCTTTGGGGTTATTTCAGATTCGTCTGGGTACTTCATTCGCACCCCCGACGCTTTACTTCAGGGGAGCATCGCAGGTCGGCGCATTTATAGCCGCGACGTCGACAGTAAATACACACACACGGTCGCCGGATTCGCGGCCAATCGCCAATGGCCTTCCGAATGCCAATGCTGAATTCGCTGAGTTCGGCCTGGCTGACCTGCAACCATTCAGTGAAGCTCGAATCGATGCTCTGGTCGCAGATTACCTTGCGCTGCCACCCGGGCCTTCAGCGCAACGTCGAAATCTGGTACGCCGCATCGGCCATTTGCTGTCGAGTGTCAGCGCGGCTAAGGCCGTTGCGGTGCAAGCCCAAGCTGTGGCCCCAGATGTTTTCAGCGCACGGATCGGTACCCTAAGGATTTCCCCTACCGCTTTAGACCCAACGGGTTGGCGCTTCAAAGAACATTATCAGGGCAAAGTCGACACGGACCTCCATGTCTGGCCGGGAGGGCCTCCCGGCGCGTCAAGCGTGGCCGACTACCTGAGGCAGTTCTTTTCCTTCGACGTTCACTGGGATGCGTTTGCATTCCATTCAGATGAACTTTGCGGGCGCCATAAAGGAACGCTGAGTGGGAATGTATCAATGACAGGCAACCACATAGGCGACCCGCATGTGCACACGGTCAATGGGAGGAACTACGATTTCCAGGCCGTCGGCGAGTTCACGCTCCTACGCGACGGCGAGAGGATGGAAGTCCAGGTCCGCCAGACCCCGGTAGCAACGGCCAATCCGATCCCCGACTCCTACAGTGGCCTGACCGCCTGCGTGAGTATCAACACCGCGGTTGCGGCGCGCGTGGGCAGACACCGCATCTCCCTTCAGCCAGGACGGGAGGGAGTACGACTTCAGTTCTATGTCGATGGCAAGCCCGCCCAATTGTCGGCGGAGGGGATCGACCTTGACGGCAATCACGTGTCCGCCTTCGATGCCAATGGAGAGAGCGGGCTTCGCATTGATTATGTCGACGGCACGATCGTCACGGCCACGCCGATGTTCTGGAACGCATACAACGTCTGGTACATCGATGTGAGCATCTCCAATGCCAGAGCCGACGAGGGGGTGATGGGCGTCATCCCGCAAGACAGCTGGCTGCCCAGACTGCGCAATGGCAAGAGTTTCGGCCCGATGCCAGCCAGCCTGCACACCCGGTATGTGCAGCTCTACAAGACATTCGCCAATGCCTGGCGCGTGACGCGAAAGACAAGTCTGTTCGTTTACGCGCCAGGAACTTCGACCAAGACTTTCACCGATCCGGACTGGCCCGCGGAGAAGGCGCCGTGCGATCTGAAGCCGCAATTCGAGGTTCCGGGAGTCGGAGTCCTCGAAGGCATGCCGATTCCTGAGGCTGAGGGGATCTGCAGGGGCGTCATCGATAAGGATTTATACGAGAACTGCGTCTTCGACGTCGCAACGACAGGGGACGAGATCTTCGCCAGGGGTTACCTTATCGCGCAGGAGCAAAGGTTGTATGGCACCGCGGTGAAGATTACGGGCTACGAGCCGGCGATGATTCGACCGGACCGATCGGTCGCTGCCCGGAGAGCTGAGCAGCCAAATCGCCTCGACCAATGGCTCGCGGTTACGGCAACGGTAGTCCCGCTGACTCCAGAGAGACCGACCCCGACTGGTACCGTGACGTTCTTCGTCGATGGTGTGCCCATGCAGCGACCCGTTGAATTGGACGATCGAGGTAATGCCCGCGTCACACTAGGCCCGCTGAAACCTGGCGACCACACAATCAGAGCGACTTACTCCGGCGGTGGAAGGTACGACTCCTATTTCGCTACCAGCCGGAATCTGCCGTACGCGGTGGCGCTTGAACCGGAGAGAAACAAGAAACAGTAATCCCAAGGTGTGGGTTCGATCTAACGGCGAGCGCGAGTCGAAAGGCCCGCGCCGCGCATCCACTCAACAGAGCCCTGGGAGACTTTGCAATCATGAGCACTGGACTCGGACCGTACGTCGGGACAGACGCCACCGATTCGGACAACACAGGTCCCGGCTCACCGGTCATCGAGACCACCTTGACCGCCTCTCGGGTGACCGTCGACATCGGCGGTGGAGTGATGGCGAACGCGGAGGTCTTCAACGGCAGGATCCCGGGCCCCACGTTTCGGCTCACTGTCGGCGACACAGTGGTCGTCCGGCTGGTCAACGATCTCCCATATCCAATGGGCATCCACTGGCACGGCGTCGAGCTGGAGAATTACTCAGACGGAACGGAGATCACGCAGAACGAAATCCCCGGCGCCCCACTTCAGGTATTGGGCAACGGCGTTCCCGCCGGCGGTACCTACCTCTATCGATTCAAGGTGCCGCGTGCTGGTCTGTTCTGGTACCACCCTCACCATCACAACTCCCTCAACCGGGTGTTCAGGGGCCTGTATGGACTGATTGTCGTCACCGACCCGCTGGAAGCGTCTCTCGTTGGCGGAGTGCTCCCCGCGGCGGCAGACACCATGCAGCTCGTGCTAAGCGACACAACGGTGTGCAAGGGCGTTGGCTCGACTGACCCGACGTACCTCGCGAGTTACATCGACCCGATGACGATAGCGACGGCGGCCGACCGGCCCGAATGGCTCAGTGGCCGCACGAACCAAGTCGGACCCGCGCCAATCAATTTCTGCGAGATCGCGGGCGGCGCGACGGACGAACATGGCGGCGTGGCTCCCGCTAACTACCTTCCGGGCGACATTCCAAGCCTGGTCAGGGGACCAGGGAGACTCACCGAGGGACAGACCGTCCTGACCAACGGCGTCAACGTGGGCGGGCGCCTGGGAACTCCGGGAGCGCCCGGCGCGCTGGTCGATGGCGCGCCCGCGCCGCCTGCACCGAAGAATATCCTGTCAGGACAGGGTCTCCGCCTGCAGATCGTCAATTGCGCGGCTCTCAGGTACTTCCGTCTGCGCCTCACGACCGAGGCCGGCGCGCTCGTAAACCTGTATCGCATCGGCGGCGAAGGCGGTCTACTCGACAGCGCGATGCTCGAAGGCGGAACAATGGGTACGATCAATACCGGGTTCGATTCCGGAGAGATCGTGCTTCCGCCGGCCACCCGTGCGGACGTGGTCGCGGCTATTCCCCCCGGCTTACCACTCAATAGCGTGTTGACCCTCTGGACGCGGGACTACCAGCGGGCCGGGAACCTGAACGTAGGTGTTCCAAATACGCTGGCAAACCAGAATTATGCCCAGCTTCCCAGTGTCCCCGTAATGCACATAAATGTTGCGGGGACCGCCGGCGTCCCCTACACAATTGGAGTCGGCACCGCATTGCGGACCCCCGCCGGTATGCCGGCCGTGGAAACGCTTGGCGCTGCCAACGCCATGCTCCTCAACCCAAGCACGATCGGCAAGACCGGCACCGCAAGTCAAGACATCCAAATGCAAACAGCTGGTGTCCCCAATATCGACGGACTCGTGCCCGTGCCTCCAGCATTCATGGACTCCATGCCCTACACCAACACGCCACATATTAGTACGTCGCGTTTTGCGGAACAGGGTAGGATCCTTGAACTGACGGTCACGAATGCCAGTTCGGGCAGGGCCCATCATCCCTTTCATCTGCATGGCTTCTCCTTTCAGCCAATGGCATATGAGCAGGCGGGCATGACCGCCTTTGCCTGGCCATACCGAGAGTTCAGGGACACCATCGATTTGCCGCCCGATACCACGTTCAGATTCAGGGTTCGCCTCGATGATCGCGAGCTCGCTGATGGCGTGACGCTTGGCGGCGCGCTGGGCCGTTGGATGTACCACTGCCACATCGTCTTTCACGCCCATCACGGCATGATGAGCGAGTTAGTGGTAACGGCCGCTGACGGAAAGGAAAAGCCAAACGTCAATGTAGGTGGCTCGTGGGCATACGCGCCTATCGGCGGAACCGCGACGCGCCTCGGTACATTCCACCACCCCGACGGGCTTCTCATGACCCTCACCGCGAGCAAGGGGATAGTGCTCCCCGCGGGACCTAGCGCGGGGGGATCCTGGTCGTGGTCATTCACCTCTGCGCCAGGGGACCCGGCGAGCACCGACTACGTTTACGTCACCGCGACCGACACCGCCGGCCGCAAGGACCAGGCTGTCTTCCGGCTTCAGATCGGCGGAACCGATGCCGGATCCGACGTGGGAGATCCGCACATTCATACCGTCGATGGGACTAGCTACGATTTCCAGGCCGCCGGTGAGTTCACCCTCCTGCGCGACCGGGATGGGATGGAGATCCAGGTCCGCCAGACGCCGGTGGAAACGCCTCCTCCTGTCACAGACAACTACACTGGCCTCACCTCATGCGTGAGCCTGAACACCGCCGTGGCGGCACGTGTCGGTTCGCACCGCATCTCTTACCAACCCTTCAGGGAACCCGATCGGCTTCAGTTCCTCATCGATGGAGACTCGGCTCAGCTGCCAAGACAGGGGATGGACATCGAGAGCCATCGCCTGACCGCGTTCGATGCCGGCAACGAAACCGGGCTCCGTATTGACTACGCGCACGGCCCTGTCCTCATGATCACACCGCGTTTCTGGACCAGCTATGGCCTGTGGTACATCGACGTGAGCATTTCGAACACCAATGGGGACGAGGGCATCATGGGAAGGATTCCCCAAGGCACATGGTTGCCCGCGCTCCCGAGCGGCGCGACGGTCGGCCCCATGCCCGCCGACCTTCACGACCGGTACGTCGCGCTCTATCAGACGTTCGCCAACGCTTGGCGCGTGACTGACCAGACGAGCATGTTCGCGTACACACCGTGGACGTCAACGGCGACGTTCACCGACCGGGATTGGCCACCCGAGAAACCCGCGTGCACGCTGAAAAAGGAGTTCCGGCAGCCGGCAACTCCGATCCGCGAGAACATCGAGATCGCGAAGGCTGAGCAGATCTGCGGGGGCGTCGCCGACAAGGACCTCTTTGAGAACTGCGTCTTCGATGTGGCCACGACCGGAGATGAGACCTTCGCCAGCGGCTACCTTGTCGCTCAGGAGCTCCGACTCCACAGCACCGCGGTCCAGATCGTCGGCGACAGACCGCGGCCTCGTCCCGGTGAATCGCTTGCGATCACCGCAACGGTGCTGCCATTGCGGCGCAACAGTCCGACACCGACCGGCAGTGTTACGTTCCTTATCGAGGATGAGGCAGCCGGTTCACCAGTCAAGCTGGACGAACAGGGCCGGGCAGGCTTCACGACCGACGTTCCCGAGCGCGGTCGGCGCAGGGTCCGCGCCGCGTATGCCGGTAGCGACGAACAGCGCTACCGCCCCAGCTCCAGCCCGAACCTCATCCTCACCGCGGACCAAGTCGCGGAGAAGAAGACGAACGGGCAAGGCGCTGATGATCACACGATTGGAGTACCGAGTACAGCGGCGATTGGCGGACACCCGATTCACCCGATCTTGATTCCTTTTCCGATCGCGTTTCTCATCGGCGCACTCGCCAGCGATCTCGGCTATTGGTGGACAGCCGATCCGTTCTGGGCGCGTCTCTCCCTTTGGCTCGTCGGCGCGGGACTGGTGACCGGCGCGATTGCCGCGGTTGTCGGCTTGGTCGACTTCCTGACCATCGCCCGTGCGCGCGAGCATCGTATCGGTTGGATTCACGCTCTTGGCAATGGCGCCGTTCTGGTGCTGGCGCTGGTTAGCTTGCTTTGGCGTCGTGGCGACCCAATCGCGGCTGTCTTCCCTTGGGGGATCACCCTTTCAGGAGTCATCACCATCCTGCTGGTGGTGACAGGTTGGGCAGGCGGGGAGCTCGCGTACCGGCACATGGTCGGTGTGACCGGCCATGGTACGCAGGAGCACGAGGATGGAACCGAGGTATCGAATCCCTCGCCGGAAATCGACAATCATCACAGCACCGCAGATCGGGCGTGAGGTTCCCTCCGTGATTAACAAGCACGGCGCTCAGCATGTGACGGCGGGAGAGATACGGGCTGTGTCTGAAGTGGACGCCCTGAGCTATTCCAAGGTTCCCGCAAGCACGGACCTCAACCTTCCCACGGCAGAGGAGCACCCGCTCCAGGCGTGATTGTGTCCACATACGAGCGTGCTCTCGGGTCACGCTCAAACGTGGGCGAGCTCCGGGGAGGCCACCGGCGCCCCTTCCATGCCCATGCTCAAGCGCAACAGGCGCTCGCCCAGGCCAACGAGGGCATCGCGCAGCCGATGGTGGTTCATCAGCTCCGCGGCCGAGAGCATTAGCGAGCCAAAGATGAACAGCTCATCGGGCCGCATCGTGTCGCGCGATGTGGGATCGGAAGGTTTCGGCCGGCCCACCGGCCACTTCGGCCAACCTGGACAGCCCTCTTCGATCTCTGCCACCACGTCGAGGGCCAGATCGACCGCTCGCCCTTCGACCTCGCCACCCGACAGGGCGCCCAGACGATCGAGGCGGACCAGCTCCTGGACGTGAGCTTCGGCCAGCGCGAGCGCATACGCCTCACTGGGAGGCATCAATCGCGGACACAAGACCGTCGATTGCCATGGGGCAGGCGGCGGCTCGCTCAAGAAGTTACGATGCCCGGGGCGAACTGTCGCACCGCCGAAGTGAACGATGGCGAAGACATCTGGCCCAAGAATCTGAGCGAGGAACGCGGCGGCGGACCGGGAGGAGAGCTGCAATTCGGTTGCCATGAACAATCTCCCTGGATTGGCGAGGATATCGATTGTGACAAACCTGGTCGTTTCCACGCGCGGCTGGAAGCCCGCACTGCCATCTGCTCTTGCAGCTCTATCGTCGCTCCTGAGCGAACTCCCGCCATCCGTACAACTACGCAATTGGGAGCGGCATGTGTACGGAGATCACCTACGCATGACCGCTATCGCGAATTGCCCACCTCCGCCCTCCGTCCTCTCTATCACCAGGTGACCCTATGACCTCATCATCCGTCCCCCGTCCCCCGTCACCCGTCACCCGTCACCCGTCACCCGTGATACCGTATCGGTCACGGAAACTACGGCGAAGGCGAGAGGGGATGGCATGGCCGCGCACGAATTTGCGTTCATCGAGGATCGCTTCCGGGAGTGCATCAATCCGACGGCCCGCGTACACACGCTCTTTGAAGGGAGCGCCTGGGCCGAGGGGCCGGCCTGGTCGCCGGGGTGGCGCTCGCTGATCTGGAGCGACATCCCGAACGACCGCCAACTGCGCTGGGATGAATCGAACGGCAGCGTCGGCGTCTTTCGCCACCCCGCCGGCAACACCAACGGCAACACCGTCGATCGCCAGGGCAGGCTGATCAGTTGCGAGCATGGCGGGCGCCGGGTCAGCCGCACCGAGTTCGACGGCACGGTGATCACCCTCGCCGACCGCTATCAGGGGAAGCGCCTCAACAGCCCGAACGATGTGGTGGTGAAGTCGGATGACAGCATCTGGTTCACCGATCCGGCCTATGGCATCGAGTCGGACTACGAGGGGAACAAGGAGGCGATGGAGCTGGATGGCTGCCACGTCTTCCGGCTAGACCCGGCCACTGGTGAGCTGACCATCGTTTCCGCCGATTTCGCGCGGCCGAACGGCATCGCCTTCTCACCCGACGAGAGCCTGCTCTACGTTGCTGACACCGGCGCCACGCACGCCGTGGATGGACCGCGCCATATTCGGCGCTTCACGGTGAACGCCGACAGCACCCTCTCCGGCGGAGAGGTCTTTGCCACCTGCACGGAGGGGTTCTTCGACGGCTTTCGCCTCGATGTCGAGGGCCGCATCTGGACCAGCGCGTTCGATGGCGTTCATGTCTACGAGCCGGACGGCACGCTGATCGGCAAGGTGTTTGTGCCCGAGGTGGTCGCCAACGTCGAGTTCGGCGGGCCGAAGCTCAACCACCTCTTCATCTGCGGCACGACCTCGCTCTATACCGTGAAGGTCAAGACGAACGGCGTCAATCGCATTTCATGACCGCTGTCGCCACGCCGCGCCTCTACCTGCAGCCGTTGCCGGCCGAGGCGCTGGCAGCGCTGATTGGAGAGGATCGCGCCACGCTCGAAGCGGCGACTGGGGCGCACTTTCCCGAGCCGCTCCTGGCGCCGCCACTGATGGACGATGCGCTCCCCCATTTCCTCGACATCGTGCGTGGCAACCCCGCGCACGCGCGGTGGTCGGCATGGCTCATCGTGGAGCGGGCGACGGGCGCGGCGGTGGGTTCGATCGGCTTTGCCGCTACCCCCGACGCCGCCGGCACAATCACCATAGGCTACAGCATCTATCCTTCACATCAACGGCAAGGCATGGCCTCCGAAGCGGCCTTGGCCCTGGTGGCCTGGGCGTTGGCCCAGCCCGAGGTGCGGCGCGTGCGCGCTACGATTGCTCCGGGTCACATCGCCTCCGAGCGAGTGGCGGCAAGTGCCGGGCTGCACCGCACGGGCCGCATCGAGGACGATCCAGATGAGGGTCCGGTCGGAGTCTGGGAACGCGAACGGGAGTGACATGACCTTCGGATCAGCGGCAGCACGAGGCGCCCTGCACAAGGCGCGCAAAGGTGCGACCCGGCTCGCCATCCTGGCGGCGCTGCTTGGACTTTCGGCTACATCACTCACGCCCCGGTTTGTCGCGGCTCAGGATGCGGCGCTGACGGCGACGCTCGATCGGATCGCCCTGGAAACCGCCGAGCTGCGCGAGTTGCCCCCTCTGGACGGCATCGACGACGTGCTCCTCACCCGCGACGAGCTGCTGGCCATGATGCCGGAGCTGATCGCCGAGGAGAGCGATCCGGCGGAACTGGAGGCGGAAACACGCGCCCTGGTGGCGCTCGGGCTGCTGCCCGAGGGCACCGATCTTCTCGATCTGACTATCCGTCTGATGGGCGATCAGGCGGCGGGCTTCTATGACCCGCTCACCGACGAGATGTTCGTGCTGGCCGATGGCGAATTCGACGGGGAGGAGTATTACTACTCGCACGAGATCGTCCACGCGTTGCAAGACGCGCATCTCGATCCGGATGACCTCATGGAGGAGACGGAGAGCGACAACGGCGACGCGATGCTGGCCAGAGCCGCGCTCTATGAGGGTGATGCCGTGAGCGCCTCCAACGCCTACCTCGCCGAGCATCCCGACATCGCCATCGCCCTCATCCGCGAAGCCCAGAGCCAGTTCACCGAGTTGGACCAGGCCCCCGGGGCCGTGAGCGTTTCCCTTGTCTTTCCGTACACGGCGGGGGAAGCGTTCGTGGCGCGTTTGCTGGATGATGGAGGATGGGACGCCGTCGACGCCGCCTACGCGGATATGCCGGCGTCGACCGAGCAGATCCTGCACCCCAAGAAATACGCGGAGCGAGACAGGCCCTCGGCGGTGGCCTTGCCCGATCCCGCCGCCGCGCTGGGCGCGGGCTGGCGCGTGGTCGACGATGATACCCTGGGCGAGTTCCAGATCGGTCTGCTGCTCGCCGATCTTAAGCCCGGCGAAGGCTTCAATAGCCTCACCGGGAACATCGCCCTGCCCGAATCGGCCCGCAACGCCGCTGCTGGCTGGGATGGCGACCGCTACGCCCTCTGGGAAGACGCCGACGCTGGTCAGGACGTTCTCGTCTGGCGATCGGTGTGGGACACCCCGCAAGACGCGCGGGCTTTCAGCCGCGCCCTGGCGAGCTTCGACAACCAGCGTTGGAACGGGGTCTTCAACGGCGAAAGCCCGGATGACGTCGCGCTGGCGACGCCTGACATCGCCGCGAGAATCGTGCTCGATGGCCAGACCGTCTCCTACGTCCAGTCGCCGGAGCTCTCGCTGACCGATCGGGCGCTGACCGCGCTCCAGGCGGCGCCGGCGCCCGAACCCGCGCCCGGCCCGGATTGAGAGACCCTTCGTCCAGCGATCGTAGGGTGACGTTCTGTCCAGGCCATCGTGCCGCTCTGATGGACTCCGGGCAATCAGCGCACGTTTGCGGCGGCGCGCCCTCACCCCCCTACCCCCTCACTCCCGGACAGTTTCAGCGCAGCCACGGAAAGGACCAGCCGAGCGCGGTGTGACGGAAGGGTAAGGCCGGGAGATGATCCCGATCGAGGGTTTTGAGGCAGGCGGTGCGACCGATGCGGAGCACACTCAGATC
>JBBRVX010000071.1:0-21871 GCA_038246475.1 Thermomicrobiales bacterium
ATGCCCAGCCCGGTGACGACGATGCGTTGGCTGTCGGGCGGCAAGGTCGGGCGAGGTAGGCTCATACGCGCAGCCGCATTACGAGCGTGGAAAGCTCCTCGAGCAGCCGCTCGATGCGCTCCGCCCCGACATCGGCGACCAGATCGGCCTGCACGGATTGCCAGAGCGGGCGGGCGCGTTCGAGAAGCGCGTCTCCCTTGGTGGTGATGCTCACCAGGTGAGTGCGCCGATCCCCACCCGGGGCGATGCGCACGAGCCCATCGCGCAGGAGCGGCTTGAGATTCCGCGAGAGGGTCGTGCCGGCCATCCCCTGCATGTTGGCGAGCTGGCTGTGCAGCAGCGGCTGGCCCGCCCGCGCCAGGGTGGAGAGCAGGGCATACTGGGTGGTGGCCAGCCCGACCGGCCGCAACGCCTCATCGTAGAGCCGGTTCAAGGCGCGATCGGCGCGGCGCACCGCGGTGCAGACACACGAGATCGATGGTGTTGCCAGGTCATGTTCAGGGGTCAAGGTCAGCGCGGGTTCAACCATGGAGCATCGACTCCGACCATATCGATGTATATACATCGATTCTAGCATAGTGTGATGCCCACATGCTGTCCGTCTGAATTCGCGGCGTTTCAACCCATGGACCTCGATGGCGACGCCCATCACAATGGAGGCGCGCGAGGCGACGTGGAGAGCACGTTCGGACTTCATCCCCAACGCCAAAGTGTGCAATTCCCGTGACCGCGTGGGCGGCGACGCGCCGCCTTCGCCGCCAGAAATGGGCATATGCAAGGAAGTCTCTTGCCATCGATCGTCGCTGCGGAGTCTTGCATAGGATTTCGATTCATGCACACTGCATATGACGTCAGGTTGGCGAGACCCAAGGTGATCGCGCATGGCCAGGACCACGTCATCGTTGGCTGGATCGCTGCCTCTCCCGCGCACCCGGCTCATCGGCCGGGAGACGGAGCGTGCCACCGCCCAGGCGCTGTTCAGCGAGGAGTCCGCTCCGCTTCTCACGCTTACAGGACCGGGCGGGGTCGGGAAGACGCACCTGGCGCTCGCCATTGCCGCGGACATGGCGCATCATTTCGCGGACGGCGTGACGTGGATCGACCTCGCGCCGTTGGCCGATGCGTCGCTCGTGCCTACCACCGTTGTCCGCGCCCTGAATTTCACGACACTACCCGGCTCCCCGGTTGACGATGCCCTCGTGCGCTTCCTTCGCGGGCGGCAGATGCTGCTCCTGTTCGACAATTGCGAACACGTCCTGGCGGAGACCGCCGAGCTGATCGCGCACCTGCTCGCGTCCTGTCCGAAACTGCAGGTGCTGGCCACCAGCCGCGCCCCGCTGCGCCTCCAGGCGGAACAGGTTCTGCCCATCGAGCCACTGGCGCTGCCAGCGAGTGATGCCCCGGGGCTGGAAACGCTGGCGCGGAATGCGGCAGTTCAGCTCTTCGTGGAACGGGCCAAAGCCGTACGTCCTTCGCTGCACCTCGACGCCAGCAACGGCCCCAGCATCGCCGCCATCTGCCGCCACCTCGATGGCCTTCCTCTAGCGATCGAACTCGCCGCCGCCCGCGCCTCAATGCTCTCGCCGGCAGCGCTCCTGGCCCAGATGAGCGATCGCCTGCGGCTACTGCGCGGGGGAGCGCGCGATCTGCCGGCCCGCCAGCAGACGATGCGCGAAGCCATCGCCTGGTCGTACGATCTTCTCCCTCCAGAACAGCAGGCCTTCTTTCGTCGCCTTGCCGTCTTCGCGGGCGGATTCACCGTCGATGCGGCGGCAGCCGTCGCCGGTTCGTTTGATGACGCAAGGGGTGACGTGCTCGACACGCTCGACGCGCTGATCGATGCCAGCCTGGTGCGGGCGGAGGCGTCGGCGGAAGCGCCGCGCTTCGACATGTTCGAGACGATCCGCGAGTACGCGCTGGATCGCTTGCATGAGAGTGGCGAGGAAGACGCGGCGCGGCAAAAGCATGGCGCGTGGTTTCTTGCGCTCGCCGCTCCTCCCACGGCGGTCATCAGGAGCCTCGACGATTCCGCCGCCCGGGGGACGCTTGCCAGTGAGCAGCAGAACCTGCGCGCCGCCCTGCACTGGTTTGCGTCAAAGGGGGACATCGCTTCGCTGTTGCGACTCAGTGGAGCGCTCACCTGGTTCTGGTGGGCAAGCGGCCACGTTCGGGAAGGCCGGGCGTGGTTGCAGCGGGCGCTAGCGTCCAGCGCCGACGTGCCCCTTCCGGTAAGGCGGGAAGCGCTGGGCGGCGCGGCGCAACTGGCCATTCAACAAGACGATCACGACCTCGCCAGGGCCCTGGGCGAAGAGTTCCTGGCCCTGGCGTGCGCCGAAGGAGACCGGGCCAGTGAAGCGAACGCCAGGCTTGTGCTTTCGCGCGCCGCCCACCAACGGGGGGCCGACGGTGAAGCGCTGGATTTTGCCGTCGAAGGCGTGGCTATCTACCGCGAGCTCGACGACGAGCGGTGGCTGCCGTGGGCCGTGCAGCGGTTGGGCATTGAGCTTCACGTCGCGGGCGACCATGCCGCGGCGGCGGCACTCTTCACCGAAGGACTGGAGCGGTTTCAGGCGGCGCATAACATGATCGGGGCCGCCTACGCCTTGACGAACCTGGGCAACGTCCGACTCGCCGAGGGCGACCATCAGCAGGCCGCGCGCTTTTTCCGCGAGCGCCTCCTCCTTTCCGCATATACGCACGATCCCTGGGAAACGGCGGAACTGCTGGAACTGGTGGCGGCCCTGGCAGCGAGATCGGGGGCCGCCGAGCGAGCGGCTCGGCTGCTGGGGGCCGCCGACGGCCTGTACCGCGTGTCGGGGACCTCGGCGCCGCCGTTCGGTCATCGAGTGACCAAACAGGCTGAAGCCGAAGCCCGCGATCGACTCGGAGATGAAGCGTATGACCTAGCCTGGATGGCCGGTCAGAATCTCACATTTGAGCAGGCGGTTCACGAAGCAATGGAAGCCGTGGAGGCGATCGTGGCAGCGCCCCCGCCGTCATCGGCGGCCGTCCTCACGGCGACAGGACTGACGCCGCGCGAACACGATGTGCTCCGTCTCCTCGTCGCCGGCCGCTCCAACCCCGAGATCGCCGAGGAGCTTTTCATCAGCCGCGCCACGGCGCGCACCCACGTTGCCAACATCCTCGCCAAGCTTGGCGTCCGCTCCCGCACCGAGGCCGCCGACTTCGCCCACCGCCACGGCCTCGTCTGAGTTCTCTCTCCCTCTTCTCTACGTAAGCCGTAGCCGCGCTACGCACGTTGCGTAGCCGGGCCGTCTCCCAGCCTGCCGGAAAAATCGATCACCTGGCCGATGCCGGGGCCTCCCGTCTGGCGCATGATCGGACTCTACTCGTGCCGTTCAAACGATCGCGCACCAAAGCGGGGTGAGCGGCGACGGCATCTACGCAGGGAGGTAGCCATGCAATACGAGGGAGTCTCGATGTATATGCTGGCGGAGGTGCGCCACGCGGAGTTGCAGGCAGAGGTAGACCAGTACATCTCTGGGCGGCAGGAGCCTGGGCAAGTGCCTTCGTTCGGCGCGCTCATCGCGGCAGGGTGGCAGCGGCTTCAGGGATTGCGCCTCTCCGTGAGCAGCATGATTCGCCAAAGGTCGCGTCCCGCGGCGCCCGCCGCTTCCCCGTCGATCGCAAAGGCCGGACGGGCTGGAGTGTCTGCACTGACTCAGTAGGCATTTCGGTTTGTATTACGGATGACGGGAGAATCAGCCGGGCAGATGATGGAGGCGGGGTGCACCTCGATGTGGTAGAGCGATCGCTCGAGTGGCATCAGCGCACCGGGTTGGACTCGATAAACGAAGGAGACGCAAGCCATGAGCACCAGCACCATGCCGATCGACGAAACCAGGCTCAACGCGTTCCTGGGACAAATGGTGGGCGATCTTGGCGCCGCCGCCAATGCGCCGCTAATGCTCATCGGCGACAAACTGGGGCTGTATAAGGCGCTCGCCGCCACTGGCCCCCTTTCCTCGACGGCGTTGGCGAAGCAGACCGGGACCGCCGAGCGCTTCGTGCGCGAGTGGCTGGCGGCGCAGGCGGCATCTGGCTACATCGACTACGACGCCGCGAACGATCTCTATGCGATCGCACCAGAACAGGCGATGGTCCTGGCCGACGACGAGAGCCCCGTCTTCCTCGCCGGACTCTTCGAGTCGCTCTACGCCATGATGGTGGCCGAGCCGAAGATTCGCGAGGCGTTCCGCACCGGGAAGGGGGTCGGCTGGCACGAGCATCATCCCTGTCTCTTCAGCGGGACGGAGCGCTTCTTTCGCACCGGCTACCGCGCCCATCTGGTGCAGGAATGGCTGCCGGCCCTGGATGGCGTAGTTGGTAAGCTGGAGCGTGGCGCGACGGTGGCGGACATCGGCTGCGGGCACGGCGCATCGACCATCATCATGGCCCAGGCCTTTCCCAACTCGCGCTTTGTCGGCTTCGATTATCACGATGCCTCGATCGCGCGGGCCAACGAAGCCGCGGGCGAAGCGGGGGTGTCGGACGCGGTCCGCTTCGAGGTCGCGTCGGCGCAGGACTACCCTGGATCCAATTACGATCTGGTGGCGTCGTTCGACTGCCTGCACGACATGGGCGACCCGGTCGGGGCGGCGCGGCACGTGTTGCAGACGCTCGCCCCAGACGGAACCTGGATGATCGTCGAGCCATTCGCCAATGACCAACTGGCCGACAACCTGAATCCTGTCGGCCGGCTCTACTACGCGGCCTCGACGATGCTCTGTACGCCAGCCTCACTCAGCCAGGAGGTCGGACTCGGGCTGGGCGCGCAGGCGGGGGAAGCTCGCCTGCGCGGTGTCGTCGAGGACGGGGGCTTCACCCGCTTCCGCCGCGCCACGGCGACGCCGTTCAATCTCATCCTTGAGGCTCGGCCGTAGGGGGATAGGGGGCGTCTATTGGTGCAGGGTGACGGTCTCGACGGACGCAAGGTAACCGCCCGGCGCGAAATAGCCTATCAGCAGCGCCGCCTCCTCGGCGCGCGTCGCTTCGCTGAGGTCATCGCCGAGAAAGACGCTCTTTGCGAACTCGCCGATGTCCTCGATCATCCGCTCGTAACGGTAGTAGATCAGCGCGTCCGTATCGATCGTGACCGGGCCGTACCCCGTAAAGAACAGCGCTTCTTCGCGGGGCAGCACGTCGCGCGCGATGCGCGAGCCGACCACAAAGAGGAGATCGCGCTCCCGCGGCGCGATGAGCGGGTTGTCCCAGTCGATGAGGTGAATCTGCCCGCCGTCATTGACCAGGATGTTGGCGGCATGGATGTCCGCGTGGCAGAGGACGTACACGAAGGGCTTGGCGCGCAGCCGGACCCCTAGCCCCTCAGCCCGCGCGATGATGCTGTCGATCTGGCCGGAGCGCTCCCGCAGGAAGGCAGCCAGCCGCGCCGCCGCGACGCTTTCGCCATGCCCATTAGCGGCCTCCGCCAGCATCTGGCGCGCCGCTGCCGCCGAAGGCAGCGAAAAGGTTTCCCTGGGCAGGGCATCGCGGAAACGCTCGGCCAAGCCACTATCGTGGATGGCCCGCAACGTGGCGCCGAACTCCCGCCATTGCGCGTTGGTCAGCCCGTGCTCCATCGCGTTGTCGCCATCGATGAAGGGGTGGAGGACGACCGCCGCGTCGTCGAGCGCGCACCAGAGCGCGGACGATCGCGTCGGCACGGGCGCCAGCACATTCCGGATGCCGATGTCGAGCAGCGCCCGCGGAACCTGCAGCACCGGCTCACGCAAGGCGCCAAAGCGCACCTTGCAGAACCAGACCGCCCCATCGGCCGAGACGACGCGATAGACGGCGGCAGCGGCGTCGTAGCCGAGCGGCAGGAAGGTGATGGCCGCGGCCTCCAGACCGTAGTTGGCGAGCAGGCAGGCAGCTATCCGCGTCTCATCCAGTTCTGGATCCTCGGGCACGCCGCGCGATCTCCCCTTCGCCTCAGAATCGAATCCCCAGCTTGATCGACTCCTCCGGGTGCTCGTCGATGGCGCGGTAGGCTTCCGCGCTCTCAGAGAAGGGGACGATGGGACTGATAATCCCTTCGGTGCGGATGCGGCCGCTCGCCAGCCAGGAGAGGGCCAGATCGACCAGGCGCTGTAAGTCCCAGACGGGAGCGTCCCGCCCAGGCAGCGATTCCGCGCGCACGGAGATCAGATTCAAGCGGTTGACGTGGAACTCGTCGCCGAGATAGAGGCCGGTGGCATCCCTTCCATAGAAGGAGACCATCACGATGGTCCCCCCGAAGCGGGTGGCGCGGATCGCCTGATGGAGCGCCGGGACGCTGCCGGAGGTCTCCACGGCCACATCGACCCCCAGGTTGCCGGTTTGCGTCGGGCGCTCCAGGTAGCCGCCGGTGACGCGCGTCTGGGTCCGTGACGCTTCCTCATCGGGCGCTGGTCCGGTCAACCGCCGGATGGCCATGCCCATGTCGCCGTCGTTCGCGAACGGATCGAGCACGACATCGGCGCCGAAGCCGAGCGCCAACTCGCGGCGGTTTTCCAGCGGATCGACGGCCACCACCCAGTCGGCCCCGGCCAGCTTCGCCAGTTGCACCGCGATCAGCCCGATCGCGCCGAGGCCGAAGACCGCCACCCGATCCCCCAGCTTGATGCCGCCGTCGCGCATCGCCAGCGCCATCACGGTCGGATCGAGGCAGAGCGCCGCTTCCGGCGAGAGCCCCTCCGGCAGCAGGTCGGCGGCGGTTTCATCGACCGTCTGCGTCTCCCGGATCGGGAAGTGCCCGAAGACGCGATCGCCCACGCGGAAGCGCGTCACCTCGGGCCCAATCTCCACGACGCTGCCGACGGCCATATTGCCGAGCGGACGAGGAAAGCTCTGCAAGGCGACCTCGGGCGGGCGGGGAATGCTCGCCCCCCAGGCGAAGTCGTAGGGCCGGCTGGCGACGGGATCGTTGCGGTAGCCGACCAGCTCGGTGCCATGCTTCGGCGAGGCGAGTTCGGTTCTGATCCGAATCTGCCGCGGCCCGAGCGGCGGCTCGTCATACTCGCGCAGGACCGGCGTGCGTGGCGCGGCAGCGATCAGCTCGCGGGGCATCGGTCTCGTATCTCTCCAGACGGCCAGACGGCCAGACGGCCAGACGAGGATTCGCTGATTACGGCACAGCAAAACGCCGACAAATCCGGCGCTTGCGCGCTAGCTCCGTCGGCGTTTGCTGGGCCAATCGCTTTCGAGTGTTGCCACCCGTCCCCGTTTGGCGTGCTATGAACGTACACCCTCCGTGCCGCTTTGTCAATACCTTGCGAAGTCGGAAGTCGTGAGCCGGGAGCCGAGGGTTCCCTCCCTTGTCCCCGTCCCCCGTCCCTCGGCCTCCCAATCACCCTATGACCCTAACACCCCGTCCCCCGTCTCCGTTACGGGAAGCAGCACACATTGCCACAGGCGATCCGGCCGGGAGGGCAGGAGAGGCACGTCCCTTCCGTGCAGATCGACGTGTTGTCGCAGACCCGGCCGCAACGGCCGCAGTCGTTGCGATTGCTCTCGACCTCGGTGCAAAGCCCGTCGCAGCAGAGCCTTCCCGCGGCGCAGGCCTGCCCGCAGGCGCCGCAGTGGTCCTCGTTGGAAGACACATCGACGCAGGCGCCGTCACAACAGCGCGTGCCGGGTTCGCAAGCACGGTCACAGGCGCCGCAGTGCTGCCGGTCGCCTTGCAGATCGACGCACTCAGTGCCGCAGAGCGTCAACGCGGGATCGAGGCATAGCGGTTCGAGGTTGCCTTTGCACCTGCCCTCTTCACAAGTTGCGAGCAGCTCGCAGCGTGTGCCACAGGCGCCGCAGTTGTTGCGGTCGTTCTCGAGGTCCGTGCAGCCCGCATTGCAGCAGGTCTCCCCGGCCGCGCAAGCGACGCCGCATACGCCGCAGTTGTCGTCGTCGTCAGTCAGGTCGGCGCAGACCCCGCTGCAGCACGCCTCGCTGGCAGCACAGGCGATATCGCAGGCGCCGCAGTGTTTTTCCTCCGAATCGAGCTTGAAGCACTTGCCGTCGCAGTTGGTATGCCCTCCCTTGCATTTGCACTTGTCGCCCTGGCATTTGGCGCCGTCGCAGCAGTCCGAGCTGTGGTCGCACTTCTGGTTGACCTTCTTGCAGTCGGCCAGGGCCGGCTCGCCAAAGCGGCCAGCCACGAGCACCTCCAGCGCGCCGCCGAGGAGTGCGCCGAGCGTGCCGCGGCGGGATGTGGTCAGGGAACGAGTAAGGCTGTCGAAGCGTGAACTGTCCATGGAATCTCCTTCGTCACTGGTGATGGGTGATAGGTGACGGGTGACGGGTGTTAGGGCGATAGGGTCATGGGGTGATGGGGAGGACTAAGGGCGGTCGACGGAAGTGGAATGGCGCGACTCCTGACCCCCGACTCCCGACTCCCGTCCTCCGTCACGGAAAGCAGCAGACGTTGCCGCAGACGATGCGTCCCGGCGGGCAAGAGACACACGTCCCACTCGAGCAGATCGAGGTGCTGTCGCAGGTCCGGCCGCAGCGGCCGCAATTGGCGCGGTCGCTCTGGACATCGAGGCAGACGTCGTTGCAGCAGGCTTCCGCGGCGGTGCAGGAGTAGCAGGTGGTGCAGTCGTTGCAGGGGCGGAAAGGCTCCGTGTGGCAACAGCCGACCTCACCACAGTCGGGAGCGCGCTTGGGCAGCTCGCCGGGGAAGCAGCAGACGCCTTCGTTGCAGCCGACTGCTCCGGATGGGCAGAACTTCCCGCAGCCACCACAGTTGTCGATCTCGTCGAGGAACGAGCAGGCGCCGTCGCAGCAGTGCGCAAACTCCGCGCAGGCGTTCCCGCAGGAGCCGCAATTGCTCTCGTCGGCGTCCACGCTGATACAGGCGCCGCTACAGCAACGGGTGCCGGCCGCGCATTCGTGGCCGCAGGCGCCGCAGTGCTGCCGGTTGCTCTGGAGCAGGACGCACTCGTCGCCGCACAACGTCGCGTTCACATCGATGCAGCCTTGCACCAGAACCCGGGCGCACACGCCATCCTGGCATCGCTTACCCAGCTCGCAGATCACGCCGCAGGCACCGCAGTTGAACCGGTCGCTGGCGAGAGCGACGCAGATGCCACCGCAGCAGCTTTGCCCGGCCGCGCAGGCGACGCCGCAGGCGCCGCAGCTACCGGGATCGTCCGCGAAATCGGCGCAGGAGCCGCTGCAGCACGTCTCGCCACCCGCGCAGGCGACGTTGCAGGCGCCGCAGTTGCTCTCATCGGAGTCGAGCGTGAAGCACTTGCCGCCGCAGTTGTCAAAGCCGCTCTTGCACTTGCACTTGCCGTCCTGGCATTTCGCGCCGTCGCAGCAATCCTTGTTCTTGTCGCACTTCTGATTGACCTTCTTGCAATCCGCCAGCGCCTGACCGCTAAAACGAGCGGTCAGGAGCAGCCCGAACGCGCCGCCGAGGAGCGATGTCAGGGTGCTACGGCGGGAAGCCGTGAGGGCACGGGTGAGGGTGTCGAAACGGTTTCCGTCCATGAAGCCTCCAGTGGGTGATGGGCGATGGGTGCATGGCTCGATGGCCGAATCTCTCTACTCGTCGACGCACTCACCGTTGACGCAGACCTGGTTCGTGTTGAAGCAATTCACCAGGGAGTCGCAGCTCAACCCGCAGGCGGTCGTGTGGGTCAGCACGTCGATGCAGATGCTGACTGGGCCGTCCGCATCGTCGAACGTGCAACACAGCGCGTTATCACAGCACTCCTGGTCGCTGGAGCAGAATCCGGCGAAAGGTGAGAAGGGCGGGGTGACCGGAACACAGGCGCCGCAATTGACGTCGTTCGTCACAGGTTCACATGTGCCGTCACCGTTGCAGTCGTCGAAGCCGGACTTGCATTTGCACTTGCCGTTCTTCCCTCCCTTGCACTTTGCCCCGTCGCAGCAATCCTTGTTCTTGTCGCACCTCTTGCCGACTTTCTTGCAGCCAGCCAGGACCTGCTCGCCCGCGCGGCCGGCAAGGAGCATCCCGAAAGCGCCGCCAAGCAGGGCTTTGACGTTGCCGCGGCGGGAGGAGATGAGGGCGTGCGTCAGCGAATCGAATTGAGCTCCTTCCATGGAAGCGCCTCCGTCATCAGCTGTGGCAGGGCACTGGGTGGCATTGACGCCGGTCGTGAAGTGCAGCCCTGCACGGAACGCGACCGCTCAGAACAGCGGCCACATCCACACTACCGCCACGGATGGTGGAGCACATCCGCGCGACTACCTGAATTAGGCGTGGTGATTACTCAGATTGGGTGATGGGTGTTGGGTGATGGGTGATGGGTGACGGAGGTCGGAGGACGTTCGCCCGTAGCTCATAGCTCATAGCTCATAGCTCATAGCCGATAGCCTTACGATCCTGACGCGGCGTGCCGGGCTGGAAGGGGATTGACCACGATCGCATCGGTTCGCCGCTCGACCTGCGCCAGGTCGTAATTCAGTTGCAACCGCATCCAGAAGCCCGGTGTGCTCCCGATCACCTTGGAGAGGCGCACGGCCATCTCCGGGGAAATGCCGGCCTTGCCGTTGATCACGCTGGAGAGCGTCGGGCGGGACACGTTCAACGCCTGGGCGGCGCCGGTTACAGAGAGTTCCAGCTCCTCGATCGCTCCCCGGACGATGCGGCCCGGGTGGACCGGCTCCTTCATGGCCATGGGCATCTTCTCCTCAGTGATAATCCGTAAGATCGACGTCTCGCACGGCGCCCGCTTCCAGTCGGAACACCATGCGCCAATTGCCGGTCACCCGCACGCTCCAGTATCCCTTGCGGGTTCCAGTCAGCGGGTGCAGGCGATAGCCGGGGATATCCAGCTCTTCGATTGATTCAGCCACATCCAGCAAGGAAAGGATTTCCTCAATTCGCGGTAGCATTGAGGAGCCAATTCCACTCCGGTCGCCCCGCTCATAGAGACGCTTTAGCCCTCTGTGCTTGATGCTTTCGATCATGCCATAGTGTAGCCTGTAACCTTACACGCAACAAGCGCTTGGGCCGGTCAGATGTCTTCGCCATGCGCGGTCACGATGGCAACCTGCAACATAGGTGCATCAGTGTTGGCGGCATTTACCGATAGCCGACAGCCAACCGTCCCCCGTCCCCGTCCCATCCCCCTACCCCCCTCGTCCCGTCAACTGCTCGAAGACCGCCGCTGGCTTGTCGGCCATCAGGATGACCAGGTCGTTGCGCGCGGCGCGGGAGATCGCCTCGCGGGCGGCCTCCATCTCGTCGAGCACGACATCGACGCGGCCATTCTTGCCACCCCCAGACGCTATGGCCCCCACCAGCAGTTCCGCCACCTCGCCGCGGCGGCGGCCGCGTGGGTTGGCGTCCTCGCGGATGACGATCTCGTCGAAGGTGCTCCCGGCGAGGCGGCCAAAGGCGGTGATGTCGCCATCGCTGCGATCGCCCGGCACGGCGATCATGGCAATGGTGCGGTCGGCGTTCATCCGCTTGACGAAGTCGGCCATCGATTCCAGGCCGGCCACGTTGTGGCAATAGTCGAGCAACACCCGCCGCCCATCGACTTCCAGCAGATTGAAGCGGCCCGGGCTCTGGAAAAAGTTCGCGGTGAAGGTGCGCAGCGCGGTGCGGATGTATTCCAACTGCACATCCTGGGCAAAAGCCGCCGCCGCTGCCGCCAGGGCGTTCTGGATGTTGACGCGAATCCGCCCATCCATGGTGGCCGGAATCTCCTCCGCCAGGAGGAGGCTGGTATCGCGGCGGTGCTCGATGAGCGTAATCATCTCACCGTGGCGCGTCGGGCGCAGCACCACCGCCTTGCCTCGCCCGCGCAGGTGGTCGCGGATGACGGGGTTGTCCTCGTCCATCGAGAAGTAGATGATCTCGCCGCGGGCCACGCGCTCCATCTCGACCGTGTAGGGGTTGTCGGCGTTGAGCACGCTGGCGCCGCCCGGGAGCACCGCCTGCGGCACGATCTCCTTGACCTTGGCCAGCTCGGCCAGGGTATTGACCCCTTTCAGGCCGAGATGATCGGACGAGACATTGGTGACCACCGCCACATTGCAGCGGTCAAAACCAAGTCCGGAGCGAAGCATGCCGCCCCGCGCCGTCTCCAGCACGGCGAAGTCGATGGCCGGATTCTTCAGCACCATCTGCGCCGAGGTCGGCCCGCTCATGTCACCGGCGGCGATCTGCGTGGCGTCGATGTAGATGCCGTCCGTCGTTGTCAGCCCCACCTTCTTGCCGGCAGTCTTCATGATGTGGGCGATCATGCGCGAGGTGGTCGTTTTGCCATTCGTGCCAGTGACCGCCACGATTGGCACGCGCGACGGGCTGCCGGGGGGGAAGAGCATATCGATCACGGCCCGCCCCACATGGCGCGGATGCCCCTCGGTGGGGTGGGTATGCATGCGGAAGCCGGGACCGGCGTTGATCTCCACGATCGCGCCCCGCTGCTCGCGCACCGACCGCGCGATGTCCGGGGCGATGAAGTCGATGCCGGCCACATCGAGCCCGACGACCATCGCCGCCTGCCGCGCGATCTCGACATTGTCGGGGTGAATATCGTCGGTGCGGTCGATCGAGGTGCCGCCGGTGCTCATGTTGCCGGTCAGCTTGAGCTGGACGAAGCGTCCCTCCTCCGGAATGTCATCCAGCGCCAGCTCCTGCTTGAGCAGCACCTCCCTGGTTTGGCTATCCACCGTGATGCGGGTGAGGATCTTCTCGTGGCCGACGCCGCGCCGCGGGTCCTGATTGGTGATCTCGATCAGCTGCTGAATGGTGTGCTTGCCGTCGCCCACCACGTGCGCCGGCACCCGTTCGGCGACCGCCACCACCTGATTGTTGATCACCAGAATGCGGTAGTCCTTGCCGGGAATAAACGTTTCCACGACGATCGAGCCGCTGCGCGTCTCCCGTTCGGCGAAGGGGAAGGCCTCACGCACATCAGCTTCCGTGGGCAGGTTGATCATCACGCCGCGGCCATGATTGCCATCGAGCGGCTTGAGCACCACCGGGTAGCCCATCCGCCGCGCGGCATCGACCGCCGCGTCGGCATCACGCACCACGGCCGAGCGCGGCACGGGGATGCCGACCTCATGCAGCAGCCGGTTGGTCAGCTCCTTGTTGCCGGCGATATCGACGGAGATATTCGCCGTCTCGCTGGTGACCGTAGCCCAGACCCGCTTCTGATAGGCGCCGTGACCGAGCTGCACCAGCGAGCGGCGGGGATCGAGCCGCAGCACCGGAATGCCGCGCCGCTCCGCCTCGGAGACGATGGCCCCGGTGGAGGGACCGTAAGCCAACCGTTCCGAAACGCGGATGACCTTCTCTTCAAGCTCGGCGACGAAGTCGAACTCCGGCTCAGTGTCGTAGATGATGTGGTTGAGCAGCCGCGTGGCCAGCAGCCCGGCGGCGAGGCCGACATCCTCCTGGGCGTAGGCGTAGACGACGTTGTAGACCCCGCGCTCGCCCGCGCCGCGCGTCTTGCCGCGGGTGACCTCGGCGCCGGCCAAGTTTTGCAGCTCCAGGGAGACGTGCTCCAGCACGTGCCCCATCCAGGTCCCCTCGCGCATCCGCTGCAGGAAGCCGCCCGGCTTGCCGACCGAGCAATTGTGCTCGTAAAGGCCGGGCAGCAGCTCGGTGAGGTGCTCATAGAAGCCGGGGATCTTGTTGGTGGGCCGCGCCTCCAGCTCCCCGATATCGACTTCCAGCAGGATCGCCGGCATCCGCGCCCAGATGTTCGGCCCGCGAAAGACGGTGGTGCTGCGAATTTCGAGCGTCACGGCATCAACTCCGGCAACCTTTTCCGGCGACCTGATGGGGTAAACGACTGCCCTGCGTTTGTATTATGCGGCGAAGAAGCGGGAGGCGGGAGGACGGGAAGCGGAGCCTTGCCACCAATATCGTATCCTGTCCTCTCCGCGGCGGGATGAACGCTCGCAAACCCCTGTTCGTCCCAATCGTTGACAGTCCCCGCCCGGACCATAATCATGGGGGCACGAGGCTCGTCTGAGTGATCGGGGCGACCGTGATCAATTCCGCACGCGCTCCCTCTATGTCACCCCTCCCCCTCCCACTTACGCCGATTATCGGCCGTGAGCGAGAGATCGCCACGCTCGTCGCACTCTTGCGCCGGCCGGAGATCCGGCTGCTGACTTTGACCGGACCGGGTGGCGTGGGCAAGACCAGATTAGCCCTCACCGTGGCCAACCAGCTTGGCGACGATTTCCCGGATGGGGTCATCTTCGTCAGCATGGCGCCGGTCGCCCATCCCGATCTCGTGGCGCCCGCCGTTGCTCACCTCCTCGGCGTGCGCGATGCGGGCAATGAACCTCTGGTCGCGCGGCTGCAGGAATTCGTGCGCGAGCGGCGCCTGCTGCTCGTTCTGGACAATTTCGAACACCTCGTCGACGCGGCTCCGCTCGTGACCGATCTGCTGAGTGCTGCTGCCGGCATCCGCATCCTCGTCACCAGCCGGACTCGACTTCGCCTCTCGGGGGAGCACGAGCACGTGGTCCCTCCGCTGGGATTGGCAGGCCCGACCGCGCACGTCTCCTCCGAAGCGATGGCGGAATCCCCCGCGGTCCAGCTCTTCGTCGACCGCGCGCAGGCCGTGCAGGAAGCGTTTGTCTTGACGGCTGAGAACGCCGTGACGGTCGCGGCGATTTGCCGCCGTCTGGATGGCTTGCCGCTCGCCATCGAGCTCGCCGCGGCCCGGGCCAAGGTGCTGTCGCCGGCCGCGCTGCTGGCGCGTCTGGAGCGCCGCTTGGTTGTCCTGACCGGCGGTGGGAGAGATCTTCCGGCTCGCCAGCAGACGATGCGCGACACCATTGCCTGGAGTTACGATCTGCTCTCCGCCCCGGAGCAGCGGCTCTTTCGGCGCCTGACCGTCTTTGTGGGTGGATTCACGCTCGAGGCGGCGGAGGCGATCGGCTATCGGTTATCGGCTATCGGCGATCAGTCCGATCCGAATGACGACCCGTTCCCCACCCCTCGTCCCCCATCACCTATCACCCATCACCCATCACCTACGACCCTCGACCTCATCACCTCGCTGGTCGACAAAAGCCTCCTGCAGCGGGTCGAAGCGGCAGACGGGGAACCGCGCTGCTCGATGCTGGAAACAGTCCGAGAGCTCGGTTTGGAACGACTGACCGCGGGCGGCGAATGGGACGAGGCGAGCCGCCGCCACGCGGCCTATTTTCTCGCCTTCGCCGAACAGCGCGAGCCTGGAGGAGCCCTCCCCCTTCGAATCGCTCGACTCGATCGCTTCGCCGCCGACCACAACAATCTCGGCGCCGCATGCGATCGGCTCTGCGATGGCGGCGCCGTCGAGGAGTGCCTGCGGCTCGCTGATGCCTGTGCCCATTACTGGTACGTGCGGGGGCGCCTGAGTGAAGGCGCGACGCGGCTACACATCGCCCTCGCAACAGCCGGGGCGGCCCCCAGCGCGGCCAGGGGCCGCGTCCTGAACTGGGCCAGCATCTTCGCGATTACCATGGGGAATGCCCAGGCATCGTCCACATTCGGCCAGGAGGCTCTGGAGGTCTGGAACTCCGTCGGTGATCCCCTCGGACGTGCGGCAGCGCTGTACAACCTTGCCGAGGCTGAAGAGCATCATGGGCACTGGGACGAAGCCGCCGAACTGTTCGATCGAGCAGCGGACATCTGGCGCGGCGAGGGTCAACTGCACAACCTCGGGCGCGCGCTGATGATGCGCGGGGGGGTTGCCTACTCGCAGGGTGACCTCGAACGGGCAGTCACGATCGAGGAAGAGGCGGCCGCGCTTTTTCGTCACGTCGGCGCTCCGCGGTGGATCGGGATGACCGTGTGTCTGCTGGGGACGTTCGCGGCCGGCCAACAGCGTTTCCTGGAAGCCGCTCGCCACTATCGCGAGAGTTTCCGGACGCTGATCGAGTCAACCGATGTCGTCTGGCTCTTCAAACCCCTGGCTGGACTCGCGGCGGTATCCGTCGAAAACGGTGACGTGGAAAGAGCGGCGCGATTGCTCGGCGCCGTCGATAGGATGCTGCTTGGCAGCGGTGGCCACCCATACGGTTTGAATCGGCCTGCCTACGAACGGGCCGACACCGCCGCTCGTGCGGCCCTGGGCGAGGAGCGGTTCACCGCCATCCATGAAGCGGGTGCGCGTCTGACACTCGCGGACCTGCTAGCCGAGGCGGACGCGATCGTGGCAATGGCGGAGGAGGCCGCGCGGCAACCGCGGCGTCGCGGCGCCGGCAGCCTCCCCGCGCTGACTTCCCGTGAGCGTGAGGTGCTCGATCTGTTAGCCAACGGGAGGACGGACCGGGAGATTGCCGGGATCCTCTACATCAGCCGCCGCACCGTCAATTTCCACGTTGCCAATATCCTGGGCCATCTCGCCGTTCATTCCCGTCAGGAGGCAGTAGCCCGCGCCCATGACCTGGGACTGCTCCGGGCTTCGCCGAACACCTCCCGGTATACCTGATTTCCGGCTGCTGCTGACATTCCGAAAACCCGTATCGCCTACCGGTGTTCAGACCGCATGCTCCCCCCATGATGTGTTCGTGTCTGCTTGGACCAGCGGGCGCTGTCGAGAAGACGCTGACGCTGGACGCCGCCGCGTCGAGCTTCGGAACACTGGGTCCGAAACCGGTTAGGGTCGCGGCGCTGAGTAGGTTGGCTACAGCGCATCGCGAAAGCGATGTCATTCCGACGCAGGAGGAATCTCGTGCTATTCCGCGTACGTACGCGTGTCCAGCCGAGATCCCTCTGTACGTTTCCTCGGGATGACACGATTTCTGACGGCCGCATGAGCTCGGCAGCACGTCGCTGCCGGCCGCTGACCGCGCTTGGCGCACGGAGGATCGGCATGAAACATCATTCCACGCTCCCGTTGCCCGGTCTCAATCGTCGCTCCGTCGTGGGGCGTGCCCTCGGCGCTGCCGCCGCGCTGAGTCTCGGCGGCCGGCTCGGCCGCGTCCTCGCCGACGATGCCACGCCGAACACCGGCCCGGTTGAGTTCCTGTGGGAAACCCGCGGCGATCCGGACCGCCCGCTCGGAAACCCCCCCCACCTCGCCGTCGCCCCGGACGGGTCCATCTGGGTGGCGGACGGCGACAACCATCGGTTCCAGATCTTCGCCCCGGACGGCACCTTCCGCGAGGCGTGGGGCACGACGGGCTCCGGCGAGGGGGAATTCGACTTCACCACGATCGGCTGGGGTGGCAACCACGAGGCGGCGATCGCCTTTGCCTCGGACGGGGCCTTCTACGTCACCGACACGGGCAACCATCGCATCCAGAAGTTCGGCCCGGACCGGGGCTTCCTCACGGCTTGGGGCAGCGAGGGACGGGAGCTCGGACAGTTCGATACGCCCATCGACGTGGTCGTGGACGGACAAGGCCGGGTCTACGTCCTCGACTCCTTCCGCAACAACCCTCCCGCCGATCCGGGGACCGGCGCCGTGCAGGTGTTCGACGCCGACGGACGGTTCCTCGCAGCGTGGGGCGAGTACGGCAAGGAACCGGGGCAGATCACCGGCCCGTTCGGGATCGGGCTCGACCCCGACGGCACGCTCCTGGTCGCCGAGTTCGACAACAACCGCGTGCAGCGCTTCACGCCGGAGGGCGAGCTCCTCGACGGTTGGGGAGAGTACGGGTGGAAAGAAGGGGAGTTCGTCTGGGCCATGGACGCGGCGGTGAACGCCGCGGGGCGCGTGTTCGTAACCGACTACTCGAATGCTCGCGTGCAGGTCTTCGACCGCGACGGGCGGTTCCTGGCCGCGTGGGGGAAGCCTGGGTCCGATCCCGGCCAGTTTGCCTCTGCCCTTGGCGTGGCGGTGGGCGGCGGCGGCATCGTCTACGTCACCGACGCGGGCAAGCGCCTGCAGGCCTTCCGCGTGGGAGATCTGTAGGTCGCCGGACCGGGGACCCCGGCGGCGATGGGCTGGTGGGCACTCGCGGCTGCCAGGGTGGTAGCCGCTCAAGAATCTCTGGAGGGTTGCTATGCGTCGGTTAACGGTCTCCCTGGCTATTGTCGTGGTGCTCCTGTTTGGCGTGATCGCCACCATGAGCCGCAGTACTGCCGCGCAAGAAGACATGACGGCGGAGCATCCTATCGTGGGTGCCTGGGAGTGGGACAACGACCCTAACAATCCGGGCACCGAGATCTCCTACGCTGTGTTCCACGCCGACGGCACCTACGTTGAGGTAGGCAGTGGTGGCGCGGTCGACGTCGGGGTGTGGGAGCCAACGGGCGAGCGCACCGCCGACGTGACGTTCTTCTTCGCCGACGTCGACCCGGATCCCGATGTCGTCGTGCGCGGGGTGGGGCGAATGGCCGCCAAGGTAGACGACGCCGGGAACGCGATCAACGCACCGTTCAGCTTTGAGGCACGAGCGGCTGACGGGACGGTGCCCTTTAGCGGACAGTTTCTGGCGCTCGGCACCCGGCTGGAGGTCATGCCCATGGTTCCGCTGGGAACGCCGGCAGCAGCCACGCCGGCCTCGTAGAAACGGCGATGACTCGCGCTCATCATCCCCTGAATCAGAGGTCCCGGTCAGAGGTCAGAGGCCACCGAGCGGATCGTCGCCCGGGACAGCAGGAGTCGGTTCGTCGCTTTGTCCATCGGAACACCGGGTCTGTAAGCGTTTGAGCTCGCGGCTCCAGGCAGGTTAGCGCGTTCGCGGCTTCCATGGTGGCAGCCGCTCAAGTATCACGGGAGGTTTGCTATGCGCCGGTTGTCTCTCCTCGTCTCGATTGTCGTCATCGTGTTCGCCGTCTCGTTGGCCTTCGGCCGCGTCGCTCCAGGCGCCACCGCCCAGGACGCCACCCCCGCCGGCGCCAACCCCAGCGCCGGGGAACGGGACCACTTCGACTTGGCGGTCCACTTCCCCTGGGATCCCGCGCTGATCGCCCACCACTGGTGCAAGCCGGTGGCCGGCGGCTTCGTCGAGTGCCTGATCTACGCCAACGATGACCCGGACGCGCCGCTAGTGGCGGTGGAGGAGGTCGTCGATGAGGCGACTTACAACAGTTTCGACCCGGCCGAGCAGCGGCTGTGGCACTCCAACGTCGCCGAGGCTGCCGCCGGGTCGGACCCGAACCGTCCCGCCCCCTCGCTGGAGGAGGCGGAGGCGGAGGCGGCTGAAGCCGGCGGCATAACCTATGGCAAGCTCATCCTCCTCGGGGACCCCGAGACCTTTGGCGGCCTGCCGACGGGCGAGCCGCGGGTGATCTACCCCCATGGGACCGAGCCGGGCACGCCGACGCCGTAACGGGCAAGGCAGCGGGAAGGCCGCCGGAGTTCCTCTCCGGCGGCCTTCCCCGCATCTGCTGGCGGTGTAGAGGGTGTCGTATCTGCCGCGACGCTCCTGGGGTGCTCGTCTATGCCGCCGACGGCGAGGATTTACGCCCCTCTTGGGGGTATCCCTGCGCCTCCAGCTCCCCGACGCCGACCTCCAGCAGGATCGCCGGCATCCGCGCCCAGATGTTCAGCCCCCGAAAGACGGTGGTGCTGCGAATTTCGAGCGTCACGGCATCAACTCCGGTCATGGTCTCCGGCGACCCAGCGGGATGAACGAGCATTTTCCGTTCGTATTATGAGGGGTGAGAGGGCGTGGGCGATGCGGGGTAGGTCATCGCGTAGGAGAGGGGGCGCCCGCGGGCTGCGGACACGGTGTCAGCCCTCGGCGGCAGGACCTTCGGTGGCGCTACTCCTCCGTCTCCGCCAGTCGTTCCAGGAACTCGCGCGGCGAGATGATCGCAACATCGCGAAACATGCCAACCGATCGCAGTTTGCGGTCACCGGTAACGAGGTAAGCCGCCTCACTGGCAACAGCCGTGGCCAGGATGAGATCGTCCTCAGGGTGTGTCGCAACGCCCGCGACCTCGATCGTGAGTGGAGTAACCGTCGCTGCCGCACGCAGCAGCGCAAGCACCTCCGCGCTCTCGTTGATCGAGAAGCGCGAGCGCTAGTAGGGGTCTTGCCACGTCTCGGCAAGTTCTTCGAGAATCGGTTCAGAGACAACAAGGGTGTAGGCCCCCTGCCGCCAGGCTGCAATGAGGGTCGCTGGCACGCCTCCCCGCGCGGGGAACCCTGAAACCAGGACATTGGTGTCCAGCACGGCAACGATCATGCCGAGCGGGCCGTCGCCTCGGACATGCGTTTACGCCGTCGCTCCCGCGCTGCCGCCACCGACCGTTCTGCTTCCCGCGCGATCTCCTCGGGCGGAACATCGCTGAAGGCTTCACGCATGCGATCGATCACCGCGAAGCGTTCATCGCGCTCCGTCTCGAGCTGGGCCAACCGCTGAAAATCAGCGATGGAAATGATCGCGGCCACGGGGAGACCGTCCTTCTCCACCAGAACCCGAGTTTCGTTGCGAGAAATCTCGTTGACCAGGTTCGAGAGCGTGTTCGTGACTTCGGTGAGCCTCACCGTCTGTACGTTCGGCGTGGTCTGGCGCATGGCAGGGTCCTTACAGGTCAGACGAATCAGGTTACAACCGTAGCATCCCTCCCACCACCAGCACCCAATCCCACGGGCGGTCGCCGCCACCGGCTGGGGCGACGAAGCGAAACGCCGTTCCTTCCGCTTTACCCGTGGCCGGGAGCAGATCGCCGCCGCGGGGATCGAACCAGGACGCGCTTTCCGCCGCGCCGTTGGGAAGCGTCAGCCCCACCTCGCCGCCCGTTGGCAGGTACACGGCGATCTGGGATCGATCGGCAGTCGCCAGGGCGAGCGGGCGGTGGCCGGGAGGCCAATCTTCGGCCAGGACAATCTCCGGCGCGGGGCGCAGATCGGCAAAGGGCAGGACCTCGGTGAAGAAACAATGCACGTGCAGCAAATCGGCCATGCCCGGCTGGTCTTCGTCGAGCACGGCCCAGGGCCCCCATGAGTTCTCGAAGCCGTGGATGATGCCGAGGGCCTGGAACGCCCCGCGCCAGGCCCCGCGCCGGGTGTGATCGACATCGCAGAATTCGTGGTGTGGCAGTTTCAGCGCGAAGGCGGGGTTGCGCTCGTACCCCCACTCGGCAAAGATCGCCGATCCCCGCCAACCGGCGATCGCCTCGGCAATGGTCTCCTCGATGCCGGTAGCCAGCCATCCCTGCGCCTCGTCACGCGCCCCCCACTCCTGGAACATGATGGCGTCGACCGCTTCCGGGTCGGCGGCGAAGCGCTCGGCGAAGGGGGGCAGGCGCGGGCCATTGTGCGCGGCGACGATGTGGCCGTGCGGCGCGTGCGCCTTGATCCAGCGCGAGATGCGCATCTGCCAGCGGTCCGCGACGGGCGTGTAGTTCCAATCGCCGTTCGGGTAGTACTCGTACTCGTTCAGCGGCGTCCAGACGTAGGTGCTGGCGAAGGCATCGTAGCGGGCGATCAGGTAGCTCAGCCAAAGCTCTTCCCACTCCGGCAGAAAGATCTGGCGGCTGTTGAAGGGAAACTCGAAGCCCCACCCTTCCATGATCATCTCGAGGCCGAGACCCAAGCCATCGGCAATGCGCACGACATCATCGACGACCCGGAAATAGTCGAGATTGAAGCGGTCGAAACGCGGCGCCTGCTCGCTGCCGCCCCAGGGCCAGGTGCGGCAGGTCTGCCAGTCGCTGTAGCCGTCCGGGGGATGGAAGGGACTGACCGGGAGGCGCACGCGCAGCAGATTGAACCCCTGAGCCGCCCGCCGTTGCAGAAACGGTTCCACGTCGATCCCGCAGTAGGCCATCCCGAAGAGGTGATAGACGGTGTCGCCGAAGGCCAAGAAGGGGTCGCCATTCTCATAGGCAAATCCCCAGTCCTGACCGGGAGTGGCCTGGAGGAAACCGCGCGTTTCCCGCGGCGTGACCGTGAACGCGCCCTCGGTCTCCAGATCGGGGTTGCCGGGCCGAGAGACGGTGCGGTACGACCATTGGCCGGTTTCGCCGGGGTTGAAGCGGATC
>JBBRVX010000072.1:0-21665 GCA_038246475.1 Thermomicrobiales bacterium
GATCGATCTGTCGGTGGCCTCGATGATGGGCCTCTCGGCGGCGACCGCCGCGGCGCTCTTCGAATCGGGCGTGCCGATGCCGGTGGCCATCCTGGTGGCGTTGGGCGTCGGGGTCGGCTTCGGCTTGATCAATGGCTACTTCATTGCCGTTGTCGGTTTGAGCTCGCTCGCGGTAACCCTGGCCGGCTACGTCGGATTTCGCGGCCTGGCCCGGCTGCTGGTGCAGGATCGCTCGGTCGGCGGATTTCCCGAGTGGTTCACCAACCTCGGGCAGAAGGGGCTGATCGGCCCGCTCACGCTACCGATTCTCATCTTCGCGATCTTGTCGGTCATCGCCACGGTGGTGCTCCATTTCAGCGGGTTTGGCCGGCTCACCTACGTGATCGGCAACAGCGCCGCCGTGGCGCGCTTCTCCGGGGTGCGCGTCGCTCGCACGCGCATGCTCATCTTCATGATGAGCGGGCTGATTTCGGCGCTGGCCGGAGTGCTGATGGCCGCGCGCCTGGGCGCGGTGCGGGCCAGCACGGGTGAAGGGTTCGAGCTCGACATCATCACGGTGGTCCTGCTCGGTGGGGTGAGCATCTTCGGCGGCGTCGGCTCCATGATCGGGGTGCTGCTTTCGACCTACCTGGTGCTCAATCTGCGCAACGGCCTGGTGATTGCCGGCATCACTGGCAACACGCAAACGGGGATCATCGGGCTGCTGCTGATCCTTTCGGTGCTCGTGCCAAATCTGGCCGAGCGGGTGCGGGATCGCTTGAAGCGGCGGCAGGCCGACCCGAGCTTGCGCGCTCCGCCGTCCGCCGCGGCTGAGCCCGTGCGCTCGAAGGCGGCGCCGGGGTAGCGGCCTCCCCAATTGCGCCCGAGAACAGGATATGATGGCGGCCGGCAAAACTTCGATGCGGAAGAGGAGGTACTCGTGAAGAGGCGAAGTGTCCTGACCAGCGCGGTCTGCGCTGGCCTGCTGGTAGTGAACATGGGGATCGCGGCACTGGCTCAGACCCCGGTGTCAGGCGTAAAGACCGGCGAAGACGTCAAGATGATGTTGCTGCCGAAGTTCCTCGGCATCCTGCCGTTCGATCAGGCCAACCAGGGCGCGCAAGAGGCGGCCAAGGAGTTGGGCAATCCAACCGCGTTTGATTTCGTCGGTCCCACCGCCGAGAACAGCGTGGCCGGGCAGATCGAGTTCATGACGAACGCGCCGGCGGGCGGCTACAAGGTCGTTATGCTCTCCAATAACTCCGGCGACCAGATCGTCCCCTCGGCCGAGGCGGCGCAGGCTGCCGGCACCAAGGTCGTCACCTGGGACTCGCCGATTCCAGATGGCCGGGGCGAAAGCGTCTTCGTGGCGCAGGTTGACTTCACCGAGACCGGCAAGGTGATGGCCGACATGGCGCTCTCGATCCTCGGCGAGGAGGGCGGCCAGTTCGCAATTCTTTCGGCCTCGCCGGACGCCGCCAACCAGAACGCCTGGATCGCGGCGATGGAAGAGGCGCTCAAGGATCCGAAGTACGCCAAGCTGGAGCTCCTGGAGATCGTCTATGGCGATGACCAGTCGGAGAAGAGCTACGAGCAGGCTCAAGCGCTGATCTCCAAGCACGCGGACATGAAGCTGATCATGGCCCCGACGTCGGTCGGCATCGTTTCGGCGGCGAAGGCGCTGCAGGACGAAGGGCTCTGTGATGAGATCAAGGTCTCCGGGCTGGGCGTGCCTGCCGAGATGCTGGAGTACACCCAGAACGGCTGCGCGCCGGAGTTCGCGCTCTGGAGCTTCGTCGATCTCGGTTACCTGACCTACTACGTCTCGTACCTGCTGGCCACCGGCCAGATTGAGGCCAAGGATGGCCAGACCTTCACCGCGGGCCGTCTTGGTGAGTACACCATCACCAAAGACCCGACCCGGCCGGACGTTGACGCCCTACGGGTGCTGATGGGGCCGTTCACGGTCTACAACATCGACAACGTCGAAGAAGCCGCGAAGTAGGCAATTGCGGTCAGCTAACCGCCCCCGAGCCACGTGGTTCGGGGGCGGTTTGGCGTTATGCCCGAGGAGTGAACACCCATGGCGGAGACGATGCGCAAGGCCTTTCTGCTCAATCTCAAGCCGGGAGCGCTGGAGCAGTACATCCATTGGCATGACAACATCTGGCCAGAGCTCCAGGCGGAAATTGCCAGCCAGGGGATCGCCGAAATCACGCTCTACCAGCTCGATGACATGATTCTGCTGGTTTCTGAAGTCCGCGATCCCGAGGCATGGAGCCGGTTATGGGAGACGGGCGTGCACAAGCGTTGGGGCGAGCTGATGAACCCGTTGATGCACTACCGCGATGACGGGGTGGTCGATTCGCGCGAGCTGCGCGAGATCTGGCACTTCGCGCCTGAAGCCGCGGGTTAGCGCGGTGGCCCCTTCAGACCGATTCGACTTCATCATCGTCGGCGCGGGTTCGGCGGGCTGCGCGCTGGCGAACCGCCTGTCGGCTGATCCATCCGTCTCTGTCGCGCTGCTCGAAGCGGGAGGCGAGGATGACCGCGAGGCGATTCGCGTGCCAAGACAGTACTTTTCGCTCTGGGGCACCGATGTCGATTGGGGCTACGTGTCGACGCCGCAGCCGGGAACGGCCGGTCGGTCACACGTCATGCCGCGGGGCCGGGTGCTGGGCGGCACGAGCAGCATCAACGGCATGGTCTACCTGCGCGGCGCGGCCTCGGACTATGACGGTTGGGCTGCAAGGGGATGCCAAGGTTGGGGCTGGGACGATGTCGTCGGATCGTTCGACGCGCTCGAAGCGTGGCTGCGGCCGGCGGTGCTGGAGCCGCACAACGCCCTGACCGAAGCGATGGTCGAGGCCGCCGATCAGGCGGGGATGCGCTGCAACCCCGCGTTCGACAGCGGCACGCTGGATGGCGCTGGCTGGAACAAGTCGACGATCGTAGATGGCGAGCGGCAGAACGCGCACCGCGCCTTCATCGCGCCGATTCGGGACCGCCCCAATCTGAGCGTCCGCACGGGGACGCGGGTGTTGCGTCTGGCCATGGAAGGCAAGCGCGCGGTGGGCGTGGTTGCTGAACGCGATGGCGGAATCGTGCAAACGCTTGGGGCAGGGGAGGTGATTCTCTGCGCGGGGGCGTTCGATTCGCCGCGCATGCTGATGCTTTCGGGAATCGGGCCGGCAGGCCACCTTCACCAACTCGGGATTACGCCAGTCGCCGATCTGCCTGTTGGCGAAAATCTGATCGATCACCTGCTGATCGGCATCGTCTACACCTCTCTGCAAGCGATTCCGGACGTGAACGCCTGGACGACCGAAGGATGCGCCTTCACCCGTTCGACGCCAGAACGCGCGGATTGCGACATCCAGATCTCGTTTGCCAAGGAGCCGCATTTCGCGCCGGAGGCGAACGACGGGGCGCCGCGCTACACCATCATTCCCGGCATCACCCGACCGAAGAGCCGCGGCACGGTGCGGCTGACGGGAGCCGATCCAGACGCTCCGCTCGAGATTGACCCGAACTACCTAAGTCATCCGGACGACATGGCCGCGATGATCCGCGCCGTGGGGTGGAGCCGCGAAATCGGTCAACAGGACGCCCTGGCGGCGTGGAACGGCGGGGAGTATTTCCCGGGCCCAGCCACCGAAAGCGACGCTGAGATCGCGCGCTATATCGCAGAGGGCGTCAGCACCTGGTTTCATCCCGTGGGAACGTGCCGCATGGGTATTGGTGAGGACGCGGTCGTCGATCCCGCCTTGCGCGTGCGTGGCATCGCCGGGTTGCGGGTTGCGGACGCCTCGATCATGCCCGACATCGTCTCGGTGAACACGAACGCGGCCTCGACGATGATCGGGTGGAAGGCTGGGGAGCTGATTTTGGGGTAGGCGGACGCGGGCAAGCCCGGTCGCCGGTTCCTTTGGTGAGCGGCGCTCTAGGAAATACGGAGGATCTGCGTCGCGGCGCGGATGCCGGAGAGATAGGCGCCGGCGACGGTTTGGGGATAGCGGCTGGTGGTCGCTTCGCCGGCCCAGAAAAGGCGGTCGGCCACGGGGCGCGAGAGGGCGCGGTAGTCGCGGCCGGTGGCGCCGGGCGGGATGTGGGAGTAGGAGCCGAGCGTGTGCGGATCGGCGTTCCAGCGGGTGATGATGGACGCCTCTGGCGCTGGCGCCGCGTTGCCGTAGATGATGCGTAGGACATCCGTGGCCTCAGCGACGGTTTGCTTGTTGCTCCTCTGCTCGATGGCCGCGCCAAACGTGGCGGCATTGAGCGCGAGCAGCACCGGCTCGCCAGTGATCCGTTCCATATCGAACCAGACGGCCCATTCGCCGCGGGCATTTGCGCGATAGCCGAACAGCTCGGTGTCGTCCCAGAACTTCGTTCGATAACGGAGGAAGAGCTTGTTGAGGGTTCCCATTTGCAGGGCGCGGATCGCGTCGAGCTTCTGGCGGGGCAAGCGGGGGGAAAAGGAAACGCTCCCTGATTGCAGGATGCCAAGCGGAAGCGTCAGGACCGCGTAGGCAGCCGGGAACGTGTTCTGCAGCGTGCGCACCGTCACGCCACTCCCCGTGTAGGCCACGGAAACCACCCGATTCCCGGTTCTGATATCGAGGCCATCCGTCAGGATGTCGATGAGCTGGTCGTAGCCATCGACCATGAACGCATCCTGACGACCGCCCAGCCAGGAATCCTGATCGAACCAGCGGTTGGAAAGCTCGGTAGCTGCTCCTCCATAATCCTGCTCGATTTCGTAGTTGATGTTGAAGTCGAGCGCGCGCCGGTCGTACGCGCTCAGCGTGCGCCCGCTGGTAGCAACGTCGAAACCGTCCTCCAACGACGTCTCGTTGCCGTGTCGCCGGCCCCAGCGCCGGGCCCGTCGATAGAACGCACGGTACGTGGCCAGGTCGGCGGCGACCTCACCGCTAGAGAGCTCTTCGCCGTCCACATCGTAAAACGTCATGTCGTAGAAGTCGGTCGGCTGGGTGCGCAGGCTGTTTTCGGTTCGCAATGCCCAAATCGGATTCGGGTTCGCCGCGCCGTGGATCCAGGAAGCGCCGAGATCCAGCGGGATGCCCCACGAGCGATCCGTCCAGATGCGGCCGCCGATGCGGGTGCGAGATTCGAGCACGACGACATCGAAGCCGTTCTCGGTGAGGGTTCTGGCAGCGGCAATGCCAGCGATGCCGGCGCCGACGACGATGACGCGGCGGGCGGCGGCTCCCAGGGGCGCTCGTAAGAGGGTGGCAGCGGAAACCCCGGTCAGGCCGCCGATGGCGGAGTTCAGGAGTGTTCGTCGCGAAAGGGTCGGTCTGGTGGCGGACGTGGAGGGAGCGTCCATTGGCGTTTCGGCCGCGTGTGGAGGGCAAAGCGCCCTGTTCGCGGGGGGGATCAACAATCGGGATGGCGCTGCAGCGTCGCTCATGCGGTGAACGGTAGTAGTGAAGCGCGCACAGGGCAAATTGGAGAGCGCCGGGATGGTAGCTCGATCGCCCGCGGGCGGGGTTCAGGGTGTCCGTTGCACGCGATTCTGCTTGGGAACCTCGTGCTCTAGCGGGCGTTGGGGTATGCGAAACCGATCGGGCGACGGTTCGGCTCTTCTCCGTCCTCGTCCTCGTCCAGGCAGGACGCCACGTGGCATTGCAAGGCGAAGTAGGCGCGGCGGTGGGCAGGCGAGAGCGAGCCGCGATCGACAATGAGGCCCACCCGCTGCAATCGTCGTGCGGTCTGGCGGAGGTCTTCGGATTCGGCGATCAGATTGGTGTTCATGGTGTCCTCCTCCGGGTTACTCGTCAGGCGATGTGCGATTCGACATCACTACCGTAGGGCAGGGCGCCACCGCTGGCTGCCAAGCGCGTAGCAGGGCGAGTGTCAACCCCGGAACAGGTGGTGGGAAACCGGGCGCGGTATGGGAGCGTGGAAGGTGTCGCGGACGCAAACCGGCTTTGGATCCGCGACCACCAATTCAGGCAGCAGGCGGCGTCGCGGCGGAATAGCCGAGCGCCCTGGCAATCTCGGGAGCGGCGCGGAGGGCCAGCGCGGCGATGGTCAGCGTGGGGTTCGCCGTGCCCGCGGTGGGGAAGAGCCCGGATCCGGCGAGCCAGACGTTGGGGTGATCCCAGGTTTGGCCATAGGAATTGGTTACGGAGGTTTTGGCATCCGTGCCCATGCGATAGGTGCCCATGATGTGGCCGGCGCCCTGGAGCTGGGGAACCTGGGTGACCGCGGTGGCTCCCAATGCCGTGAAGAGCTCGGCGAACCGGGCTTGCGCTGCCTTCAGCCCGTTCCGCGTGTAGTCGTCGATGATGTAGTGGACCTCGGGCCGCGGAATGCCGATATCGTCCAGCTTGTCCGAAAGGGTCACCCGCGAATCGGCCAGCGGGAGTTGCTCCACGAGGCCGGCCACGCGAACGGCGCGGACGTTCAGCTCTGCTATCTGCCGGTAGAGCTCGCGCCCTTCGACACCCTCCTTGATGAGCTTCTGCGACCAGGCAACTGGATCGAGGCCCGGCCATGACCAGCCGTCGTTGCCGAGCTCGATGCGAAATGCGCCCCGCTCCTTGCGGAACTCGCCGTCACGGAGATCTTCGATGCCCGCCGTGGAGAGGGGCGCGCGAAATGGCCCCATCGGATTCGGGGCCATTGCGTAGGTGAGCTGGGTGGGATGGTCCATCAGGTTGCGGCCCACCTGGTCGCTGGAGTTTGCCAGCCCTCGCGGGAGCGTGTCGGAGATTGACATGAGCAGCAGCTTCGGGGTCTCGATGGCGTGGGCGGCGATGACGAACTGCTTTGCCGTCAGCGTGGAATCGGTCTTGTCCGGCGATCGATAGTGGAGTTGAGTTACTTGACCATTGGCATCGGTGTCGAGCTTGAAGACGACCGCGTTCTCCCGGATCTCGGCGCCAGCATCTTTGGCGAAGCCCACATGGACCATCGCGTCGTACTTGGCGCCGATGGGGCACATGGGAATGCAGAACGCGTTGCCGCAACAGCGCGGCCGTTTGTTGTAACCCTCTTGAATGCTGACCCGCGCCTGGGGCGTTGCGGTGACCTTGAGCCCAAGCGTCCTGGCCGCCTCGGAAAATTGCGTGTCGCTGTAGGAGAGGGGGTGGGGAGGCATGGGATAGGTTCCGGAGCGAGGGGAGCCGTTGTCTTCAATGTCGTCACCCGCCACGCCGATGGTTCGTTCGGCATCGAGGTACCAGGGCTCGAGATCGTCGTAACTCAGGGGCCAGTCCTCGCCCACGCCATAGGTTGACTTGAGGCGAAAATCGCTGGGAATGAGACGAAGCGCCGTGCCCAGCCAATGCCAGGTCGTGCCGCCAACCACACGCTCGTAATTGCTGACGAAGGGGTCGGGACCGGTCTGCACCAGATAGTTGTTTGGATCGAGCGTTGCGGGTTTAGGCGCCCAGGGATTCATTTTGTAGGTGGCGTCGGGAACGGATGACGCCATGGAAGAGAACGCCAGGGCCAGGCCTTCGACGCGGTTGACCGTCGGTCCGGAGTCGAGGATAACGACCTTTGCCCCGGCCTGCGCCAGTTTCCAGCCGACCAGCGCCCCGGCGATCCCGCTGCCGACGATGGCGACATCGCAGTCAAATCCGGTGGATTGCGGCATGAAATCCCCTCACTCTTTTCGGCTCGCGCCGCGCCTATGGATTCTCCGGCGATTGTGGCGTCAATGACGGCGGATCGGCCCAGCCGCCATAGAGTTTGCAGGTGGTCCAGGCCGGTGTGTACATCGCCTGCCATGCCTGGAGCTGGGTGTAGACAGCAGACCGGTCCGCCACCGGGGCGCCCTTGAAGACGCCGGCATACCAGTACACCAGGATGGCTTCGGCGGCGGCTCTGGCCTCGGGCGAGCGCTCCGTCACGGGGGTCGCGGCCGACGGTGTAGCAGGTTCCGCCAGGAGCGTGTCGAGCCCGCCCTGCAAGGCGTTGTCAGCTGAAAAGAGATTCAACAGCATGTCCGCTCGGCCGGGGTCGAATGTGCCTCCGCCGCACAGCGCGCGTGAAAGGTCGATCAATTGGTCGATCGCTCGCTGATTTGGGGACGGCGTTGCCGTTTGTGCCGCCAGATCATGGGACGGAACGAACCCAATCACCGCCAATGCGGCGCCTGTTGCCAGGAGGAGCCGTCGGCGATGCAACTGCATGACGAGTGGGGAATGCTGTTCAGCATGAGTCGGCTGAGGGTCCATTCGACGCCTTTCTCGACTGGCTCTCCGTTGATTCAGGAGGGTGGCGGCTCGGAGCAGCGAGCGCCCCGAGCCATGAGCGCCACGGATTAGCCAGCGCGTGGTGTGACGGTGGCTTCCGAGGTTGATAGCGGCGCATCCTTCTTCACGGTGAGGTAGCCGCGCATGCCTGCTGCCTCGTGGCCCGGCTGATTGCAGAAGAAGTAATAGACGCCTTCCGGCGCATTGATGGTGGCTTCGCCGGTCTCGCCCGACTTGGTGGTCACGGAGATGTTCAGGTTCTTCAAGCCCGGATTGCCATGGTCGGTGATCGAGAAGTTGTGATCGGCCTCACCCTGATTATGCAGCACCGCCTTTACCGCCTGGTCGGATGGCACGGTGGCGAGATTCGGCTTGTAGTAAATGTCGAACTCCCCGATGCAAAGTTCGCTTGCAGCGCCGCTGGTAGGGGTTCCGGCCGGACAGTCGGCGGCCGCGGTTGGAGAGGGCGTAGTGGTTTGCGCGCTGGTCAGCAGCGCGCCGCCAATCATGGTCAACCCAACGGAAAAGACCGATAAGGCAATGGTTCGAGCTTTGACGACTGGCCGGTTGTGGAGCCTTCCCTTGAGCATTGAAATCCCTCCCTGGCGCGCCCTGGCGGGGCGTCGAGCGATCGTTCGGCGTAAAGCTGCATCGGCTTCATGGTGGCGCGGCAGGGAGACGTTCCTGACCGCGACGTTGAGGACCGGTGGCCCACGCCTGGCAAACGGTAGCACGCCTGCCGCGCCGGGTTCGCCGATTTCGATTCTCTCGGTGGCTCGCTCGATTCCGCTCCCGAGCGGGCCGACATCTCGACAAGATCGCCCTTCAGACATAGAGTGCCGTCAGGTTGGTGTGTGGCCTTGGCTGGGGAGAGGGGACCGATATGCAAAGCTCATCGTCGTTCGTCGAACGGATCATGGGGGCCATGAAGCTGGACCCCGCGACCTACGAAGACGTGGAACACGACGAGGGCGCCAACGGGCAGGCGGTGATCATCGTCGTGGCGGTCACGATCCTGTCCGGCCTGGCCGTCGCGGGGTCAGGCGGAAACCGGATCATTGGCAGCGTCGTGTCGGCCATTCTGGGCTGGGCGGTATTCACCTTGGCCGCCTATCTGGTCGGTACGACGATTCTCAAGGGCCCGAACACTTCGGCGACGTTCGCGGGCGTGTTCCGGGCGCTCGGTTTTGCCTATGCCCCGTCGCTCTTCTCCATCCTGGGGCTGATACCGGGGATCGGCGGGCTGATTGCCTTTGTCGTCGCAATCTGGTCGCTGGCGGCCAGCGTGGTGGCGCTGCGCCAGTCGTTGGATGTCACGACGGGCCGCGCTATTGGCATCGCCATCGTTGCGGTTCTTGCCATCGCGCTGGTTCTGGGCCTGGTTGCGGCGGTGCTGGGCATCGGGATCGTCGCCATTGACAGCGTCGTGCAGGGCGCATGACGCGGCAGCTACCGGCTGTATGGCCGGGGACGCCGGCGAACCAGGGAATTGAATCTCGTTTCCATCTCGGCGGGGTCAAGGCGTGACGGCGCGCTCCCGGAACGGGGTGTGAGTGGCGGTCATCGGTTTGACATGAACGACATCGAATCACTCGTGGCCACGGCACTGCAGACGACCTTCCCGCCCCTGATCGACGATCCGGAGTTGGAAGGCCGGGTACGCGCCGCCGTGGCCGCGTCCGGGCGCAAGATCGTCGTTCTCGATGACGATCCGACCGGCGTGCAGACGGTTCACGACACGATGGTGCTGGCAGGCTGGGACGTTCCTGCTCTCGCTGCCGAACTGGCGAACGACAGGCCGCTCTTCTTCGTGCTGACGAACTCGCGAAGCGTGCCCGAGGCTGAGGCCGCCGGCCTGAACCGGGAGATCGCGAAAAATCTGCTTGCCGCTAGTGAACAGACTGGCGCCAGGTTCGCCGTGGTGAGCCGCAGCGATTCCACGCTGCGCGGACACTTTCCCGCCGAGACCGATGCCCTCGTTGAAGCCCTGGGGGGCATCGATGGCGTGCTGATCTGCCCTGCCTTCTTCGAGGGTGGCCGGATTACGGCCGGAGACGTCCATTTCGTACGGGAGAAGGACCGGATCGTTCCCGCGGCCGAGACGGAGTTCGCGCGGGACGCGACCTTCGGCTATCGCGCGCGGACGCTGCCAGCGTGGGTCGAGGAGAAGAGCCGGGGCCGCACCAAAGCCGGGGACGTCGCCAGCATTTCGCTGGAGGAGATTCGCCTCGGCGGACCCGACCGCATCGCCACGCTGCTGCGCGGCGTTCGTGGTGGGCAGCCAGTAATCATCAACGCGCTCGGCTACACGGATCTCTGGACCGTTGTGCTGGGCCTGATCCAGGCGGAGGACGAGGGCAAGCGATTTCTCTACCGGTCAGGCGCATCGTTCGTCCGGGCGCGGGCGGGGATCAGTGCACGGCCACTCCTTACTCGAGATGAGCTGCTCCGACCGGACGCGCCGAGCGGGGCCCGAGGCGTTGTCATCGTCGGTTCGCATGTGCGACGAACGACGGAACAGCTCGAACACGTTCTCTCCGAGCCGGGAATCGTTGGGATCGAGGTCGATGTGGGCGCTCTCTTGACAGGCGCCGTCGCGCGCGACCAGGAAATCGCGACGGTCAGCGCGCAAATGAACGGTGCGTTAAGGGGCGGCGCCACGCCCGTTGTGTTCACCGCGCGCGCGATCGTGCGCTCCGAGCAGATGAATGAGCTTGCCGTCGCCCGCGCGGTCTCCGATGCGCTCGTCGCGATCATGGCCAATCTGGAGGAACGCCCCGACTTCGTGATCGGGAAGGGCGGCATCACATCCAGCGACATCGGCGTCCATGGCCTGCAGGCTGAGCGCGCCCTTGTGCTTGGGCAAATCCGCGCGGGGGTGCCGGTCTGGCGACTTGGCGCGAAGAGCCGCTTCCCGGGCCTGCCGTACGTGGTCTTCCCCGGTAATGTGGGAGAGCCCGAGACGCTTGCCGCCATCGTGCGGGAACTCCAATCCTGACCAAATCTCTCCGCGAACGGCCCACTGGATACTTTCTCGTTGTGAAGTGAAACCGGGGTTGATATCGGGAATTACACGCCTGAAAGTGGTATAATGGTGCCGGTAAATGAAGTCTATTCGCGTTCCCGCCAAACTGGAACTTGGGTCAGGAAGCATCATGGTCGCACAGATTTCCCGCCGCGAATCGACGCCTGAGCGGTGGCAGGCGGCGCTCTCCCGAGCGCGCAAGGAAGGCATCGAAGTCCGCCAGCTTGTAGGGTCGGGCGGCTGGATCGCCACCAGCGGGAGCGACCGCCGGGCGGCCTACGAGCTCGAGGTGACGGCGGGGGTCGTTCATGGCTGCGCCTGTCCGGCCGCCGCTCATGACGATCCGGTTTGCAAGCACCGGGCGGCATTCCTGAGCGCCCTGGGGATTGCCGATCCGTTTCGGATGTAGTCGTTAAATTCGCCTCCTTCTTGACATGCGCTCCTCGTCGTGTCAAGGTAAGCGTGTCTCCTCAGCCTGAATTCATCGTGGCTTGAACGCCTGGAGACGAAATCTCATCGAGGAGGTGGCGCATGGTTGACGTGCAGCGCATCGAAGCGCTTATGGCGGAAAACCTCAGTCCCGCGGTGCTGAAGGTCCTTCATCACCTGTGCCAGGGGGGCTGCCACTCAATTGGCGGCGTGCTGGAATGGTGTGAGGCTCGGGGCGATTGTGCGCAAGCGGTGATCTGCCCGGTCTGTGCAGCGCAGTTCGTTGTCGACGACGACGAACTCGCGGAGCTGCTGCGGTGGACCGACGATCAGGGGCAAGCGCTGGTCTGCGGTGTGCGCTGGAACTGAACCTGGCCGAGTTCATCGCGTCTGTTGCTCAGGGAACGGAAAAGGAAATCTCGCCCAGGATGCCGTCGATCACCAGTTGGTTGCCTTCTTCAATGAAGTAGACGAAGAATGTCTTTGGCATCGGGACCGAGGGGTAGGCAACGACGACCATGGCGCCCATCCGCCCGTCGGGCAGGCGGCGTGCTCCACGAAGTTCCTGCAGCGTGGCCGGTGGGCCTTCTGATGGAGTCGGGGTCGCCAGCATGACGTAGGACTCCTCGGAAAGGATGCCCTGTCTGGACAACAGCCGATGCAGGTACCCGTCGCTGAAAAGCGACCATGCCCGCAACTGTTCCCCCGCATTCTGACACGCCAGCCATTCCAACACGATGTTTTTCATGGCGGACGACTCGGCCGCGTTGGCCGGTGTGCCCGCGGGGAGGGTCAGACCACCCGTCGCCGCCGCTGGCGTGGCGAGCGATCGGTCCGCGAGCAGCGCGGCGAGCTCATCATAGGTCCGAGGCTGAGCCGTGCACGTGACCGCTGGAACGGATGAGGGTGTCGCGGGAGCGCCCAGAGCGCCAGAATGCGCGGACAGCGCTGCAATTAACAGCATCGCGCAGAACGCGAGCCGGGGACGGCGATGTCCCCACTCACGCGTTTGCCTGGATGGCGTGCTTCGATTACCCGTCGCTGAGCGCCTTGCGCGTGGCCACCAACTTGCGGCCGCGCGCCTGTTGCAGCTCTTGAATCTTTTCCGGGGTGTATTCGAAGAGGCCCCCCTGCGTCTTCATCCCCAGCTTGCCCTCGGCGACCTTGTCCGTCACCGTTTTGCTGATGCCCGGCGAGGCGTTAAGGTCCTTGTTCAGATAGCTGGCCACGCTGGTGTAGATGTCGAGACCGGCCACGTCCAGCAGCTCGAGAGGCCCAATGACGGCCAGCTTGTAGCCGATGCCCCATTTGGTGATGGTGTCGATGGCCTCCGCGCTGGCGACCCCCTCGTCGAGCAGATGCAGCGCCTCGCGCATGATCGCGTAGAGAATGCGGTTCTCGACGAAACCCGCGATGTCCCGATCGACCACGGCAGGCACCATGCCGATTTCCTTGACGATCGCGACTGTGGCGGCCGCGGTTTCGTCGCTGGTAGCTTCGCCTTTGATAACCTCGATGACAGGGATCAGATGGGGCGGATTCGACCAGTGCATCCCGATGATGCGGCTTGGGATGCGTGTTGCGGCGGCAATGTCGGTGATGGGGATGCCGGACGTATTGGACGCGATGATGGTGTCGTCGCCGACGAGAGCCTCGATCTGCGCGAAGACCTCTTTTTTGATGTCCTTGCGCTCGGGCACGGTTTCGACGACGAACCCTACGCCCGCGAGTGCTTCACCGAGATCGGTGGTGTAGGTGATGCGCGCGCGGCCGGCGTCGGCGTCCTCGCCGGTCATGAAGCCGCCGTTGGTGAGCGTGGCGTAGACGAAATCGACGCCGCCCCGGGCCTTGTCCAACTGCTCGGGCTTCACATCGTAGAGCGTCGTTTCGAATCCACTGCGCGCGAATGTGGCTGCCATGCCGGGCCCCATCGTGCCCGCGCCGATAACCGCCACCTTCTGCTTTCCGTGTACTGACATTGTTTCTCCCTGATCGCGATCTATTCACGTGGGCGATCACTTTATGTTCTGGATGTGCAGGAGAACGTCCTCTGGCCTAGTGCATGCTGATGCCGCCTCCAATATTGATCGCCGCGCCGTTGATGAACGCCGCGTCGTCGGAGCAGAGGAAGACGATCAGCCCCGTGACATCCTCCGGGGTTTCGAACCGGCCGATCGGCGTGTGGCCGAGGACGTAGTCGAAGTGTCCCTGGGCGAATCCGGCGCGGGTGCCGGGGGTGTCGAGCAGGGTGGGGGTGACATAGACGCTGGTGATGCCGCGCGGGCCGAGCTCGGTGGCAATGGCGCGAGTAAAGGCCAGGACCGCGCCCTTGCTGGCGACATAGTGGGCGAAGCCAGGCGTCCCCATCCAGACGGTGTCGGAGCCGATGTTGATGATCTTGCCGCCGCCTTGCTCGGTCATGATGGGCACGACGGCCTTCGTCGTCAAAAACGTGCCATCGACGTTGACCGCGAAGCGCTCTTGCCATTCAGACAGGGTCAGCTCGTCCCAGGCTTTCGGCGTGAAGAGGCCGGCGTTGTTGACGAGGGCGTCGATGCGGCCGTACGCATCGATGGCCGCGCGGGCCATGGCCGCGGTCGATTCCTCCGAGGTCACGTCCGTTTTGACATAGACGGCGTCGCCGGATCCGCTCAACTCAGTGGCGAGCGACGAGCCGTCGGCAATGTCGGCGATGACCACCTTGGCGCCTTCGGCCACGAGCCGACGAGCAATGGCGCTCCCCATTTCGCCGGCGCCGCCGGTAACGATGACAGCCTTGTCCTTGACGGAAATCGGCATAGAGTCTTCCCCCTCCTGATTGCGTCTGGCCGCGGTCCGCGGCGTGTCAGACGGCAGCGTCGTTCCAGCCACCGAGCGAGGCCATGGCGGCGCCTACCCCAGCGCCGAATTGCACCGGATAGCCGAGGTCGGCCAGAGAGCGCTCCAGCACCGCGAGCTGGGCGGCCAGGACGGTGGGATGCACCTGGGCCGGACCCATGTGCCCCAGGCGAAAGAGCTGGCCCTTCAGCGATCCGTATCCCGGCGAGATCATGACCCCATAGCGATGACGCATGGTGTCGATGAGCGCGGCATCATCGATGCCCTCTGGAACGCGAATGGCCGTGGCGCAGGCGGCGGCGATCTCCTCTCGCACCGGCCAGAGCTGGAGCCCCAACGCCTTGACGCCCTCACGACAGGCGCGGGCGATGGTCTGATGGCGTTCCACGAATCGCTCCATGCCGATCGCCAGGGCCTGATCGAGTACCGATTCAAGGCTGTAGATCTCATTGACCGATGGCGTATAGGGGAAGCGATGCCCCTCCAGCCAGGCGGTTTTCCAATCGAGGATGGAGAGGAAGCTGGCGCGCAGCGGCTCCGGCTTGCGCGCTTCCAGGGCGTCCCAGGCGGCAGGACTGATCGACATCAGGGAAAGACCTGGTGTACCCCCGAGACACTTCTGCGGCCCGGCGATGGCGATATCGAGGCCCCACTCCTCGGGGCTGAGCAGCTCGCCACCGAGGCCGGAGACGGTATCGACCATGGTCAGGACACCGAACTCCCGGGCGATGGCGCCGATCTCTCGCAGCGGGTTCTGCGTGCCAGATGGCGTTTCGGAATGGACCACGGAGAGGTACTTCACGCCGGGGTTGGCATGGAGCGCCTGGCGCACGTCCTCGGGCTCGATGGCATCGTTGTAGGGGACGGCCAGCTCGATCGTTTCGCCGCCGTACTTGTGGATGAAGTCCTCGAACCACTTGCCGAAGACCCCGGAAACAAGATTGAGCACCTTGTCGCCCGGCGAGATGAGGCCCGCCGCCGCGGCCTCGAGGCCGAGGATGGCCTCGCCTTGCATGATGACCACGTCGTAGCGGGTGCGGAAGACCTGTTGCAGGAGATCGCTGGTGCGGGCAAAGAGCTCGATAAAAGCGGGGTCGTAGTGATAGAGCACCGGCCGCGAAGCCGCGCGGAGCGTTTGCTCCATCACCTGAACGGGTCCGGAGGCCATGTTCAATCTGGGCCAGGGTGTGGTATCGGTCATAGCCGCCTCCGCGGAGGGTGATGGGTGTCAGGTGACGGGTGACGGGTGACGGCAAGGACGACAGTAGCCCATAGCCCATAGCCGATCACCCATCACCCATCACCCATTCCCCATCGTTACTGCGGGAAGAGCTCCGCGACCTTCGCCTTCATTTCCTCGGCATCGCTGATCGCGGACACCGTCAAGGAGCCATCGACGATCGACTTCTCGGCGTCGGCAACCGCATCCTTCGTCTCCTGGGCCACGTCTTCCGGAAGCTCGAGGAGGCGAACGCCGCCATTCTTGACGTCCATGGTGTAGATCTTGCCGAAGGCGCCGGCCTTCAGATCATCGACCATCTGCTGGTAGATGCCGGTGTAATCGAAGAGGACGGAGCTGAGCAGCGCGTCGCCGTGTTCGGCCTTCTTGTCGCCGATCACATCGATGAACCACGCCTTGTTGGCGCCGTCCTGCGCGTTGTGCTCCTCGATGGCCTGGAGCATGCCGAACGACGCGCCATCGCCCATGCCGAAGATCACATCGGCGTCGGCGGCAAGCTGCTGCTCGGTGACCCGCTTGGCCCCGGCGGCGTCATCGTAGGCCGCCTCGCCGATCACGCTGTAGAGCATCTTGGCGTCGGATTTTGCCGCTTTCAGTCCTTCAGCGAACCCAACCGTCATGTAGTTCCAGGTCGGCGGCTCGCCGGACACGACAACGCCAACCGTGCCGGTCGTCGTCGTCTTGCCGGCCAGGATGCCGGCAAGATAGGCGACTTCCTGCGCTTGAGTCTCGATGTCAGACACCAGGCCGGGGGACACGGCGTCCGGATTTTCGATGACCGCGACCGGGACGTTCGACTCAGCGGCGAACTCCGGGCAGACGGTCTGGTATCCGCTAGCGTGGCAGATGATCAGGCTCGCGCCGCCTGCGCCAAGATCGCGCAGGATCGGGGTGATGTCATCGTATCCGCTGTTCTCCGCGACAACGGCCTCGATGCCGTTCTTCTTGGCGACCGCATCGACGGCGTCCGCGGCCTGCTGATCCCAGCCCTGGTTGGTGCGGGACGACGGCGTGACAACCGCGATCTGTTTGACTTCGACACCCGCCGTCGGGGTGGCGTCCTGTGCCGCCATGGGGGCCGCCAGCCCAATCTGGGAGGCGAGCGTCAGCGCCGCGATCAGCGCGATACGGAAACGATGCTGAATCATGCGTCTTCTCCTTTTGCTCGACACTCGTGGTTCATGCGTGATGCTCGTTTCATCTCTCTGCGCTGGTCACCTCCTTGATCATGGATCTCCCGGAGCTTTGTCAGCGGCGGCCCCGAGCATACGGTACGCCGAGAGCCGCCGGGAGCGACGTGCGCCCCGCCAGCAGGGCGAGCGCAACCATGATTCCAATGTAGGGCAACATGTTCACGAATTCGGCGCGGACATCGATGCCGAGGATCTGCAGGCCGTTGCCAAGCGAGCGCAGAAGCCCGAAGAGGACAGACGCGATGAGAATGCGCCATGGGTTCCAGCCGCCGACCATCGTCAGGGCCAGGGCGATGAAGCCCGCGCCAACCGTCATGCCCACCTGGAAGATCTTCAGATCGGCGACGGAAAGATAGGCGCCCGCCAGGCCGGCCATCGCGCCGGCGATCAGCGCGGCGAGATAGCGCGTGCGAATCACATTCACGCCGGCGGCGTCGGCGGCGAAGGGATTTTCGCCAACCGCGCGCACGTTGAGGCCAAAGCGCGTTCGCGCCAGGAGAAAGGCGAACAGGGGCACGAGGGCGATGGCAAGATAGAAGAGCAGTTGCTGGTTGAAGAGGGAGCTGCCAAGGATCGGAATGCGATCGAGCAGCGGGATCGGCACGCGCGGCGTGTTGAGGCTGAGCGACGGATTCTGCCCGCCGAAGATGTCGCGATAGAGAAACGCGGTCATCCCGCCGCCGAAAATCGTGATGGCCAGACCAACCAGAACCTGATCGACGCGCAGCGAAATGGTGAGGATGGCGAAGATCAGCCCAAGGACAAGTCCCGTAACCAGGCCGGCCAGGATGCCGGACGCCGCGTTGCCAGTCTGATAGGCGGTCTGGAAGCCAAAGAACGCTCCCGAAAGCATCATGCCTTCGATGCCGAGGTTGAGCAGCCCCGCCTTTTCTCCCACGGCCTCGCCAAGCGCGGCGATAACGAGCGGCACGGCGGCGACGAACGCCGCCGCCAGGATCGCGGTGACGAACGCGATCGCGGGAACTCCCCCAATGGTCATGGACGACTCCCGGCAGCGGCGGCGACACGTTCGACCGCTGCCTCGGGCAGCGCCGTTCCAGGCGGCTCGCCAGCACTCGCCGACCCGGTCTCGACATCTTCGTCGCGTGCAAAGGGAGAACGCACGCGCTCGAACCATGTCGCGACGGCAAAGCAGAGAAGCATCAAGCCTTCCAGCATTTCGACGAAGTAGGTGGGGATGCCAAGGGGGCGGGCCATCATCTCGCCGCCGATGGAAAGGAATGAGAGGAAAAAGGCGAAGGGAATAAGCCACAGGCCCTTCAGCCGGGCGAGGTAGACCAGAGCAAACGCGGCAAATCCATAGCCGGGGTTCCAGTTGCCCTGGAAGAGCCCCTTCACGCCAAGGATGTCATTCGCGCCCGCCAGCCCGGCAAACGCGCCACTGGCGAGCAGCGCGATGAGCGTCAACCGGTTCACCGGCATGCCCGCGTGAACGGCAGCCTGGCTGTTCCGGCCAACCACGTCGAGCATGAAGCCAAGCACGGTGTGCCGAAAGAGGATGGTGACCAGGAGCACCGCTGCCAGCCCCACGAACAGGCCGATGTGAACCCCAGTGCCGGGAATGTCGGGCAGGCGCATTTCTCGCGGAATGAGGACCGTTTGCGGTGGGACAACCGCGGGATCCTTGACCGGTCCCTTGACCAGCCAGGAGGTCACATTGAGGGCGACATAATTCATCATCAGCGTGGTGATGATCTCGTTGAGGCCCCAGCGCACGCGAAGAATGCCAGGCACGAGCGCCCAGAGCGCTCCGCCCCCCATGCCGGCGAAGGCGGCAACGATCCACAGCACGGGGTTGGCGACCTGGCCGGCGACGGCCGCGGCCGCGACGCCCGCGAAGAGGGCGCCGACCATCAGTTGGCCGTCGATGCCGATGTTCCAGACCCCGGTGCGGAGGGAGATGAGCAGGCCGGCGCTGACAATGAGCAACGGGGCCATGCGGATGAGCGTTTCGGTCAGCCCGTAGGACGTTCCCAGGCCGCGGGTGAAGAGCATGACATAGGCCGCGATCGGATCCTTACCGCGCAGGGCAAGAAAGATCCCGCCGAGGAGCATGGCCGCGATGATCGCGGCGAGCGAGGTAAGCAATGGCACAATACGGGGAGGGATCAGCCGCTGCCCGATCACGAGACCGCCTGTCTGGCATGTGCCGGGCCGCCCAACATGAGGTTGCCAAGCGTTTCGGGATCGGCTTCGGCGCGCGGCATGACCGCGACCAACTCGCCGTTGTACATCACGCCAATGCGATCGCTAATCTCGAGCAGTTCGTCCAGCTCCGATGAAATCAGGACAACGACCTTGCCGGCGTCGGCCTGTTCGCGGAGCGTGCGCACCACAAACTCGGCGGTTCGCAGGTCCAGACCATTGGTTGGCTTGTTGCAGATCAGGAGCTGAGGATCGAGCGCCAGCTCGCGCGCCAGGAGGAGTTTCTGGATGTTTCCGCCAGAAAGCATCCCGATGGGCGTGGCCGGACCTGGAGTCTTGACCTCGAAATCGGCGATGAGCGTTTTGGCATGCTCCTTCATGGCGTGGCGATTGAGCCAGAATCCGTTTGAGAAGGGCTTTCTGCCAATCGCTTTGAGGGCGACGTTCTCGGCAACGCTGGCGGCCGCCACGGAGCCCTCGTGGAGCCGGTCGTCGGTGACATAGCCGATCCCTGCCCTGGATGCGGCCGAAACGCCACGGTTCGTGAGGTTGCGGCCGCCGAAGAGGACCTCACCGGAAAGGACGTGGCGCTGTCCGGCGATGACCTCGCCCAGCTCCTTTTGGCCGTTCCCGTCGACCCCGGCAATGCCGAACACCTCACCCCGAAAGATATCGAGGGACAGGTTTTTCAGCGCGGGAGCGCCGCCATCGCGGCGGGTGGAAATTTCCCGCAGCGAGAGAAGCAATTCGCCGGATGCGCGACGAAAATCACCCGCGGGGTGACTCGGTTCGGAACCCCCGAACATCTTTTCCACGACGAGGCGACGAACGCTTTCCCGGGTTGTCCCCGACATGACGTCTGGCCCCAGCTCGCCCACGTTGCGCCCGGCGCGCAGGATCGTGATGCGATCGCTGACCGCGAGCGCCTCACCAAGCTTGTGGGTAATCAACACCACCGAAACGCCCTGGTCCCGCATCCGGCGTAACAGTGCCAGGAGTGAGGTTACTTCGCCGGGCGTGAGAACGGAGGTAGGTTCGTCCAGCAGAAGAACCCGGGTGCCCCGCATCAGCACCTTGATGATTTCGACGCGCTGGCGTTGGCCGAGGGCGAGTTGCCGAATCTCGGTGTGCGGGGAGGTATCGAGGCCAAACTCGGCCAGCATGGCGGTCAGGCGCGCTTCGGTGTCGCCGAGGCTGAGGATGAACCCGTTGTTAGCGCCGAGGGCCACATTTTCCAGGATGGAAAGGTTCGGCACCAGGGTGAAGTGCTGGTACACGGTGCCGATGCCGCGCTGCAGGGCCTCGGCCGGGGAGGCAATCGGCGCTTTTTCGCCGGCGATCCGGATCGCGCCGGAGTCGGGCTGATACATCCCCGCCAGCACGTTCATCAGCGTCGTCTTGCCGGCGCCATTTTCACCGAGAACCGCATGCACTTCGCCGGGCCAAAGGTCGAGGGAGATGTGGTCGTTCGCCAGCACTGGACCGAAGCGCTTCGTGATATCGCGCATCTGGACAATCGGCGAGCGCTCGATGCGAGGCGTGGTCAAGCCGCCGCGCGGCGAGAGAGATGACGCGTCTGGCCCATCGTGCGTTGGTCGCACATGATCGGTCATCCGCGTAGCTTGACTATTCGCGCCTGCCGTCATCGTGGGCTCGATCTCTCCATTAGGAACCGTAGTATCCGGGGGCCAATGTGTAGCCCGCGAACGCGTCCGGATCGTGAGAGAAGAAGATCTTGCCGCCGATCTTCTTCGCGATGTTCTCTATCCGCACCATCGAATCAAGGAGATCCGCGGGATCGGAATGCAGGCCCATAAGGACGCGATCTTCAAGATTATGCCGCGTGTAGGCGACATCGAAGGGGAATACCAGCGGCGGAGTGTCCCCGCCAGGGCGAATGATGGCCGAAAGGTGTCCCACGGAGTGGCCCGGAGTCTCGATCAAGGTAATTCCCGGCAACACTTCGTACTCGAAATGGCCCAGATCCAGCAGCTCGGTCTTCATCCCCGGCATGACCACGAGGTCGGGATCGTACCCGAGGCGTTCCCACGGGTCGGGCACATAGGCATGCCGCAGCTCGGACCTGGAGAAGTAGAACTTCGCCTGGGGGAAGAGTTTGTTGTTCGAGCAATGGTCGAAGTGGAGATGGGAGTTGACGACGATGTCGATCTCCTCCGGCTTGACGCCAATCAGCGCCAACTGGTTCTCGATCCGCTGCTCGTCGGTTTGGGTTGGCTTTTCGAAGGGGAGCTTCCGTTCGACCCATGCCTTCTCGAATCCGGTGTCGATCAGGAGCTTGCCGTCGGGATGGTCGATGTAGAGCGAAAAGACCGGGAAGCGGAACTCAACCCCCTGGTTGTGATTCCAGGTGGCGAATGACATGTCGAGCAGCAGCGTCCCGCTATCGAGCAGGTAGACCTTCATGTCTATCTCCCATCTCCCTCGTTGACGACAGCGTTGAGCGCGCGCCAAATCCGTTCTGGCGTAGCTGGCAGCTCATCAATGTGTACACCGGCGTCGGCCAGGGCGGTGGCGATGGCCGACGCCACGCCGGCGCGGGCGCCCGC